>NZ_JAGFNO010000130.1:0-689 GCF_017592595.1 Streptomyces sp. NEAU-YJ-81
GCCCTCACTCCGGCCGGAGCGGCCCTGCTCCCGCACACCCGGGCCCTGCTCGAGCGTGCCGACGATCTGCGTAACCGCGCCGCCAGGATCGCGGGCTCGGAACCGGTCCGGCTCGGCTACGTCAACTGGCTGCCCTCGGACCTGACCGCCCGCGCCTCGTCCGTGGCGCGCCTGCACATCGACGCATGGGTCGCGCCCTCCCACGCCCAGGCCGCCCGCGTCGCGGACGGCGGCCTCGACCTCGCGGTGTGCTGGATCCGTACCGACGACCTGGAGAAGCTCGGACTCAGCGCCAGGCTGATCGGCGCGGAGCGGCTCTACGCCGTCTCGGCCGGGCGGGAGACCGGCGAGGTCCGCGCCCAGGACACCGACGTTCTGCTGGACGACGACACCACCACATGGTTGTCCTGGAACGACTACGCGGGGCGATTGGCCGAAGAGACCGGCGTCCCCGCGGTGCGCATCACGGACGGCGGCATCACCGGTCCCGTGTTCTTCGACCATGTGCGTCGGAGCAGGCGGCCCATCCTCAACTCGCCCAAGGGCCAGACCACTCCACTGCCGCCCGATCTGGCCGCACGCCCCGTGGCCGAGCCGAAGGTCTACTGGACCTGGTCACTCCTCTGGCGCCGGGACGAACTCCGCCCAGCCGTACTGAGCACCGTCGACGCCCTGACGGAAGGCGTCCG
>NZ_JAGFNO010000131.1:0-662 GCF_017592595.1 Streptomyces sp. NEAU-YJ-81
GTACGGAGCCTGGAGCGAAGCCGGACCAGGCGCTGGCACCGCGAGTGGAAGCAGCGCTGGAACGTCTTCGACCAGCAGCCCGAGCGCGCCAAGCAGCTCGTCGTGGACGGCGAGGACCCGGACAGCCCGCGTTCCGGCGACACCACCGCCCTGCTCGCCCGGCTCAAGGCCGACCCCCAGGTGGTCGCCCTGATCCTGAGCTCGCCCCCGGGGGCCACCCCCGAGGGAAACTCGGAGGTGCTGACCGCCTGGCGGGCCGGGATCCCGGTGGTCGCCTGGGACGGCCGGACGCCCCGTGACCCAGGCTTCGTCCAGCAACTGAGACAAAAACAGGCCGAGCCAAGCGGGAACCTGGCACGGCTCCGTGAAGCCATGACAGAGTTACGTCTGGACGCCCATACGATCGGCTCCGCGGAGGGGGAGCATCACCTCGGGCAACATGTGGTGCTCGTTTGGGACGACCCAACCCGACCGGTGGAACCTTTTGGGCGCATTTCGGGGCCGGACGACGGGGTAGGTGGTCGATGAGCGACGGAGAGCCTGCGCGGCGCCACAACGGACGGGTCCAGCAGGACTCGGGGTCCGCTTCCGGTGCCCTGCCGTCCGGGATACCGCGCCCCTGGTGGATCTACCAGGGCACCGGGCGCCCGCTCCACGACGTA
>NZ_JAGFNO010000132.1:0-619 GCF_017592595.1 Streptomyces sp. NEAU-YJ-81
CGGCGCCGTCCGGCCGCTCGCCGAGGCAGCCTCCGCGTTCACACCGGACAAGCGCACCCCCGGCAAGACGATCATCCGCGTCACCGAAGACTGAGAGGTCGCGGCGGCCAACACGAAGGTGCCGGACGCGAACGTGCGCACCCTGGATGTCCTGCCGCCCGCACCCGGCGACGCTGGCTCCGCCTCGGCGCCCGCCGAGGCGGACCTGCAGCTAGTTTTCCCTGGCCACAGTCGCGTTAGCCGGATGTTAGCGGGGCGGCACGATTGCGGTAGTAGCTCCGGTCAGAGTTGTTGTCGTACCGAGCAGACCACGACACCGACCGCCCTGGGGGACCCGAAATGCGCTCCAACACCACTGCCCGCATCGCCCGCCGTCGCACCCTCCGCGTCGCCGCCGCAGTCCTGACCGCAGCCGCCGCCCTGACCCTGACGGCCTGCAACGGCTCGGACAGCGGCGATACGAAGTCCGCGGGCCAGGCCGACACGGCCCCGGCCGGGTCCAGCGGCTCCTCTGGTTCTTCCGGCGGTGCGCAGGGTTCCGACGCCAAGGCCAAGGGGGGCTCGGAGGCGGGCGCCGCGGAGAATGAGTCGGGCGGCGGGCAGGCCGCCACCGAAGGCG
>NZ_JAGFNO010000133.1:0-612 GCF_017592595.1 Streptomyces sp. NEAU-YJ-81
GTCGATGGGCGGTTCTGGGATGTGGTGGAGCGCGGGGATGTGGCCGCGTTGGCTGCGGAGTTGGCGGTGGATCCGGGGGTTTCGCTGGGTGAGGTGTTGCCGGCGTTGTCGTCGTGGCGGCGGCAGGAGTCGGTGCGTTCGGCGGTGGATGGTTGGCGTTACCGGGTGTCGTGGAGGCCGGTGACGGAGCGGTCGGCGGCCGGGGTTTTGGGTGGCTGCTGGGTCGTGGTCGTCCCGGTGGATGGGGCCGAGGGTGTGTGGGCCTCGGGTGTGGTGCGGTTGCTGGCCGGGCGTGGTGTGGATGTGCGGGTGGTCGAGTCGGCTGCGGTGGATCGCGCCGGGATGGCGGATGAGCTGCGTGCGGCCGTCGTAGGCGGTTCGGTGGCGGGGGTGTTCTCCCTGCTGGCGACGGTCGACGGTGAGACGGGTCTGTTGCGGACGGCTGCGTTGGTGCAGGCGTTGGGTGATGCGGGTGTGGGTGCGCCGTTGTGGGTGGCGACGCGGGGTGCGGTGTCGGTGGGGCGTTCGGATGGTGCGGTGAGCCCGGGTCAGGCCCTGGTGTGGGGTCTGGGCCGGGTGGCGGCGTTGGAGCTGCCCGAGCGGTGGGGCGGT
>NZ_JAGFNO010000134.1:0-558 GCF_017592595.1 Streptomyces sp. NEAU-YJ-81
GCACAGCCGACACATCGGCGTCCGCATCGCCCGCAAAGGAATCGACTCAAGCGAGCGACTGGGCCGCCGAAGGTGGGTGATCGAGCGCACGATCTCCTGGCTCACCGGCTACCGTCGGCTGTCACCCGTTACGAGCGTCACCCACGCAACTACCTTGCCTTCCTCGGCCTCGCCGCCGCCCTCTGCTGCTACAAACGCCTCCTCAAACTGATCATGTAGGACACGGTGTAAGCCTGCCGAGGACAGCGGAAGCGCCAGTCAATCCTGGGACTTACCTCCGAGTGGAGCCACAGCGATCATTCCTGTCAGTCCTTGATCTCGCAGATGACCGCGCCCGAGGTGATGGACGCGCCGACCTCGGCGGTCAGGCCCTTGACGGTGCCCGCGCGGTGGGCGTTGAGGGGCTGTTCCATCTTCATGGCTTCCAGGATGACGATGAGGTCGCCCTCGGCCACGGTGTCGCCCTCGTTGACGGCGACCTTGACGATGGTGCCCTGCATGGGGGAGGCCAGGGCGTCGCCGGAGGCGGCGGAGCCGGACTTCTTGACCGCCTTGCGC
>NZ_JAGFNO010000135.1:0-557 GCF_017592595.1 Streptomyces sp. NEAU-YJ-81
CCACCTCCGCAAACACCTCATCACCACGACGCCACGCAGCCCGCACCCCCCGAAACACCGGCCCATACTCCAAACCCACCCCAGCCAACCGCTCATACACACCACCCACATCCACCGCCACCGCACCCACAGGCGGCCACACACCCAACCCCTCCACCACCGCCCCACCCGAAACATCAGCACTCACCACCCCCACCGCATGCCGCGTCCACGACCCCTCCCCCTCACCCTCCAACCGCGAAAACACACCCACCACACGCCGACCCACCCCATCCGGCACACCCACCGACAACTGCACCTGCACACCACCACACTCAGGCACCACCAACGGCGCCTCCAACGTCAACTCCTCCAACCACCCACAACCCACCCCATCCCCCGCCCGCAACACCAACTCCACCAACGCCGTCCCCGGCACCACCACCACACCCAACACCACATGATCAGCCAACCACCCATGCGAAACCAACGACAACCGACCCGTCAACAACACCCCATCCACACCCGCCAACCCCACCACCGCACCCAACAACGGATGATCAGCCGAACCCAGACCA
>NZ_JAGFNO010000014.1:0-248158 GCF_017592595.1 Streptomyces sp. NEAU-YJ-81
GTGGCCGTCCCGTCACGGCCCGCGGTATGAGCGGAGCGAGTAACTCCCACTCCTGATCGGTGAGTTCATGGCGGCGTATCACCCAGCCATGATCCACTATCCGATGATCTTTGAAGACGGACCCTAGCCCGCTGCCAGGAACCTGGAGGTACCTACCGCCTCACTAGCGTCACGGCGGAAGCTACCGAGCAGGGGAACCGAATGAGGGCAGAGATCGACTGGCCGGGCGGGCGGAAGGTCGTCGCGCTGGTCACAGTCGCGTTGGAGCTGTGGTCACCAGGGCACTGGCCCGCCTACGCGCCGATGGCCGCGGCGTGGCCGCTGTCCGGCATCGACGACACGCACAGCACCTCCTGGGCGGACTACGGCGTCACCACCGGCATCTGGCGGCTGCTCGACGTCCTCGGTGACCTGCCCGCCACCGTCGGCGTCAATGGACTGGTGGCCGAGCGGCACCCTGAGACCGTCATGGCAGTGCACGAGGCGGGTCACGAGATCGCCGCACACTCCTGGGCCCAGGACGTGGTGCCCGCGCTGCTCGATGTCGATGCCGAGCGGACCAATATGCGTCGCTGCACCGACATCCTTCGCCGAGTCACCGGCGTTCGCCCGACGGGGTGGATGAGCCCACGCGCCACCGGTTCGAGGCACACTGTCGACCTGCTCGCCGAGGCCGGCTACCGCTGGACCGGCGACCACGGCGACCACGACCTCCCGCAGCTCCTGTCCACCGCTCACGGTCCTCTGGTCTCCCTCATGCACAGCGACTACTCCGACGTCCGCGACACTGCGGCCGGCCCGTACGCCTACCGCGACCTGCACCGTGAGCTACTGAACCAGATGCTCGCCGCCCCCGGCCCAGGCGTCTTCCGCCTGACCATCCACGCCCACGTCGGAGGCCGACCGCTCCTCGCGGGCATGGTCGGCCAGATCCTCGACCACATCCGTGAGTCCGGCGACGTCTGGGTTGCCACCCACGCCCAGGTGGCCGAACACGTCCTCACACACCAGGGAAGAACGCCATGACCCACGTCCTCGTCGTCGGCGGCACCGGAGCCATGGGCAGCCATGTGATCCAACACCTGTTGGCCACCACCGACGCAACCATCACCGTCCCCACCCGGAGTCCGCCCACGCCACCGAACTCGCCGCCACCGCGCCCGACCGCGTGCGACTGGTCCGCTCCGACTCGGCGGCCCTCGAGGTCCTGATCGGGCAGGCCGACCGCGTGTTCGCCAACACCGACTTCTTCGCGACGGGCAGCGCCGTGGGTGAGTATCGGCAAGGGCTGCACTTGCTGGCCGCCGCGGAGCGGGCCGGCGTGGAGCGTTTCATCTGGTCCTCGTTGGACAGCGCGGTGTCCCTGACCGGCCACCCCGTCCCGCACTTCGACAGCAAAGCCGCCGTCGCCGCCCACATCGACCTGATGCGATCGGAGGAAATGCTCCGCAAGGAGACCGACGGCTGGTACACGGACCACGTCTCGGTACTGACCACGGCGCCGTACTTCGAGAACCTGCGCGACCGACTCACCCCCCGACCGGACGGCCGGGGCGGCCTGACCTTCAGGCTCCCCCTCGGCGCCGCCCACTACCCACTCGTCGCCCTCGACGACATCGCCTGGTTCGCCTGCCACATGTTCGACAACTGGCAGTCCTGGGGCGCCCGCGACCTCGCGGTGATCGGCGACAGCCTCACCGGCGACGAGATCGCCGCCACCTTCGCGCAGGTCACGGGCACCCCCAGCACCTACATCCCGATGTCGCATGACGACCTGCGCGCCGCCGTCCCCGACTTCGGCCACGACTACGCAGCGATGTTCCAGTTCTTCGCCGACCGTGATCTCTACGCCCGAGACCGGGACATCGACCTCCTGCGCCGCCTGCACCCCGACTTGATGACCTTCGAGGACTGGCTGCACCACACCGGATGGACGGGATGACCACCCACCACGTCAAGTCCGAACGCGGGCACGCCCGCTACCTCCACTGCCGGCATGAGCAGGCGCAGGAGCGACGACACTCCGGGCATCGACCCATCACCCCCAGAAATCGAACAGTTTATGGTTCAGTCATGGCCGAGCCTACGAGTTCACCGAGGACTTACTCACCGCGCGGGAAGAGCTTCACAAAGTCGTCCACACCCTCAAGGCGCTGTGCGACCGCCTCCCGTGACCCGTCGAACCCCATCCCGGCTTTCACGACCCCCAGTACTGGCGCCCGGGGCCGGGCCGCGGAGGTTGTGCTGCACGTGCTGGAGACAGGGTCTTCGCGTGCAGGTTCCGGAACCCTCGACGGACTCGGGCCGGGGTGAGTTTGTTCGGCTCGGGTCCTCTTCGCCCCACGGCCGCCGCAGGTCGACGGTGAGCGAACGGGCGAGCCGGAGCTGGGTGTGGGCGGCTATCACCAACCAGGTCCAGCGGTCCGCCGCCTCGGAACTGCGGAACTTCGGCTTTGTCCAGCCGAGGGTCTGTTTGAGCAGGCGTAACGTGCGCTCGATGTCGAATCTGCGCAGGAAGGACTGGCAGCAGGGGTCAACGTCCAACCCGGTGGGCGTCAGCGCCCGACCACCACAGCCAGACCGGCTTGTTGCCCCGCCACTGGGCAGCTTCTCGACCACCAGGCGGAGACCGTGCCTTCGATGATGGTCAGCGGTCCGACATGGTCGATCCGGGCCGCACGGCGGGTCGTCTCCGCATCCCCGGTCGGATCATGTGTTTCCTGATCGGAGTACATGATCAGACCGAGGCCCCTTCCGAGACCGATGAATGACCGGGTGAGTGGCCCAGGACGAGGCCCCTTCCGACCTCTTCGGATACGCGACAAGCTCAGCCCTCGGGCAACCCAATGTTCGCCCACTCGGTTGCGTGGTCCTGGACGAACTCGGCGAAGGGGAGGGGCGGGCGACCGGTCAGGTCCAGCACCGCGGTGCTGACCTGATCTTCCCGGCCGGCTCTGATGCCGTCTTCCACAGCGGCGAGGGCGGCGGCGAACTCGGCAGGCATGCCAGCGGCCCGGTAGTTGGCCGCCTGCTCGTCGGTCCCGATGTGCACCACCCGGACCGGCCGTCCGGTGCGGGCGGTGAGGATCGCCGCAGCGTCCCGGTAGCTCAATGCCTTCGGCCCGGTGAGCAGGTAGTCGCGCTGGTCGCCAGGCTCGACGCCGGGGTCGGCCAGCAGGGCGGAGGCGGCTGCCGCGATGTCCCGCGCGTCGATCCAGCCGACTCGGCCGTCACCGGCGGCGGTGCGGATCTCGCCGTGCCGCCGGATCCGCTCGCCCAGCGGGTGTGTGCCCAGGAAGTTCTGCATGAACCCGGACGCGCGCAGCACGGACCACCCGGGCCGGGCCCGCACCCGCGCGGCCAGCTCCAGCGCGCCGGGAGCGTTCGGCAGCACGATGGCGGAGCCGAGGAGCACCACCCGGGGCACGCCGAGCCGTTCCGCCTCGGCCAGGAACGGCCCAACCAGCGGCATCGGATCCACCGTGTTCGTCGGAGGCACCAGGAAGACCCGGTCCATCCCGCGCAGCGCGGCCGGATGGGTTGCCGGGTCACCCCAGTCGAACCGGACCGCGTCAGGATCACCGGCAGACGGGTTGCGGCTGGCCACCCGGACCGGCACGCCGTTGCCGCGCAACAGTTCGGCCAGCGCGCTCCCGGTCTTCCCGGTGCCACCGGTCACCAGCACACCGGTCATCGGGCGGCCTCGGAACGCACCGAGTCGAGCAGCTCGGGCAGCGTGCCGGCCGCCGAGGCGGTGGCCAGCGGGCTCCAGTAGTCCCGGTAGTGGGTGATCAGACCGTCCTGGACGGTGATCACCGCGATGTAGTCCAGCCGATAGGGCTCTCCAGTGCGCACCGTGTGCCCGGTCCCGGTGAACTCCACGACAATGGTGTCCGGCCGTTGCGTGTGGTGCACGGTGACCGCAGGGATCTCTCGCACGTCCATCAGCTCCGGTAGGCGGCGCATGTAGCTGCGGATCTCATCCCGCCCGGTCAGCCGGCGCGGCGAGGTTCCCGTGGCGAACGGGAACTCGGCGGTACCGTCTTCCGCCCATAGGTCGGCGACGGCGTCCGTGTCCTTGACCAGCATCAGATCCAGCAGCCGACGGAACGCTTCCTCGGGAGTGCTCGGCACGGTGTCCTCCAATGTTCGACGAGGTGTGACCAGTTCAGACTGGACGCGGGCCCGCCGCCGGGGAACAGACAGCTGAGCCCCGGACCGCCAGTCCGTGGCTAAGCCGGACGCTCCGTGCCAGCATGGGCGGGGTGAGCAGAGCCGAACTCGCCGACTTTCTGCGCCGCCGACGGGAAGCACTGCGCCCAGCCCAAGTGCCGGCCACGGCGATCCACCCGCCGGGCCGACGCGCCCGGCGCACTCCCGGGCTGCGCCGCGAAGAGGTGGCCGCACTGGCCGGGATGTCGGTCAGCTATTACGAACGGCTGGAGCAGGCCCGCGCACCGCGCCCGTCCCCGGGGGTACTGGCAGTACTGGGTACGGCGCTGCAGCTCACTGCCGCGGAGCGCGAGCACCTGGCGCGGCTGGCCGGGCAGGTCCCGCCCGGCACGGACGCCGATCGGAGGCCGGTGCCCGCCGAGGCCCACGGGCTGCTGGACCGGCTCGGGCCGATACCCGCCTACCTGGTCGATGAGCGGCAGGACATCGTGGCCTGGAACAGCGCGGCATCCGCGTTGATCACCGATTTCGGGCTACTGCCCGCCGAGGAGCGCAACACCGTGCGGCTGGCCATCCGGCTGGGCGGCACCTTCTGCTGGGCACCGGCAGGGGCGGAGGGCGAGTTCGCCCGGCAGTTCGCCGCCCAGATGCGCGCGGCCAGCGTCCGCTACCCGGCCGACCGCGTCCTCGGCGAACTGGTCAACGAGCTCGCCGCGCACAGCCCGGAATTCGCCGCCGGCTGGCGCGACCACGACGTACGGCCTATACCGACGCTGCGCAAGTACCTGCGCCACCCCGAGCTGGGCGAACTGGAGGTGGTCTGCCAGACCCTGCTGCTGCCCGGCACCGACCTCCAGTTGGCGATGTACACCGCGGAACCGGGCAGTCCGAGCGCTGCCGCGCTCGCCCGGCTCGGAGCCCGCAGCGAGTGACCCCAGACCACCGGGCGGTGGCAGGAGGCGCCCAGCGGGAAACGGTGGTGAGTCAACAGCGCGGGGTATCGGGCCTGGTCGCGGCGAGGCCGCGTCCAGGAGAGCACGTCCAGCTTTGGTGAGCTCGTGCGTGACCGTGCGACCGGCCCGGATGCTATCGATCAACCCGGCGTCTCGCAGGATTGCCAGGTGTTCGTTGGCCGTCGCAGTGGTGACGCTCAGAGGTACTGCCCGGATGCCGGGTACCCGAAAGGCAACAACCCAGACCCGACGCTGGATTGGCAGTCAGCCGCTGGAACCGCGGACCACGAGCTCGGGTTTCAGGACGACATCACCGCTGTCGCCGTCGAGGAGGGCGAGGGATGCCTCGACCATGCGCTCGGCGGTCGAGCCCAGGGTGGTGAGCCCCGGCGCGGCGGTGTCGGAGATGTACGTGCCGTCGAAGCTCGTGATCGCGTACTCAGCAGGCACGCGTTTACCGGCGTGCTGAAGCGCCGTCAGCAGGCCGAGCGCGACAGCGTCAGCGGTGCAGATGATCGCGTCTGTGTCGCCGGGGTTCGCGAGCAGGAGCTTCGCCGCGTCGATGCCGCTCGCCACTGTGAAGTTCGGCATTTCCAGAACCCGGTCGTCCGGCCCAGCGAGCGCGCGGAACGCGGCTGTGCGCTCGATGCTCGACGAGGAGTCTTCCTGGGCGTCGACCATCAGGATGCTGCGGCGGCCCCGCGCCCGCAGGTGATCCACGAGCAGGCGGACCCCCGCCGCGTTGTCGAGCCGTACCGACGGCGCTTCGACGTCTCGTGCGCGGCGGTCGACCTGCACGACACGGTTGGACCGGGCGAGCTCCGTGATGGCCGCGCCACTCCGCTCGAACGCCGCGGGCACCACGAGCACCGCGTCCACCAAGACGCGATCCATGGCGCCGAGCTGGCGCTGCTCGGTCTCCGGGCTCTCGCCCGTGTCGATCGTCACCAGCCGCTTGCCCTGAAGATCCAGGTGGCGCGAATACGCCGACACCAGCTCCGCGAAGTACGCGTTCGCGATCGCCGGAACGACAAGCGCCAAGGAATCCGTCGACTGTATCCGCAGCGCCCGCGCCGCCGCGTTCACCCTGTAGCCCAGTTCCTCGCATGCGGTCCGCACCCGCAGCGCCAGCTCCGGATCGACATTGCGCTGAACACCGGACAGCACACGACTCGCCGTCGGCACTGACACCCCCGCGCGCAACGCCACGTCCTTCAAGCCGATGCGCGCGCCCATCCTGATCTCCCCTGCTTCCTGCCCGCCGATGCTATCAGGACGGTCTCGACGACCCGTTGACGCGGCAGGGGCTGGCGTGCTTAGGTTCGGAAATGGTTTTCCCGACGATGAGAGTACCGCATGACCACCCGCCGCAGGCCCCGGTGGGCAGCGGACGGGTGCTTGTCGTCGGATCGGTGAACCCCGGCCTCGGCCGCACACTCCCGCGCCTGCCGCGCGGTGCTGAGCAGATCCGCACCACCAGGCATCTTCAGGCGGGCGAAGACAAGGGCGCGCACCAAGCCCTCGCCGGTCTGCTCGCCCTCGACCCGGCCCCGGCCGCCCCCGGCGCCGTCGCTGCCGCCCTCGAACGTTCCGGTCTCGGCGACAGCCTCGTCTCGCTCAGCTCCGGCGGGGTTGTGGTCCTCGTGCAGGGTGCCACGACACATGTGCCCGCATTCCGTGTCCACGCGATCGACACGGCTGGCGCCGGCGACGCGATCCCCGGCGCGCTCCCCTCCTCTCTCACGGGCGGATTAGCGGTCCGCCCCGCCGCTTAGCCCTCCGCCTCACCGCCGTACACACCTCCCGCCGCGGGCGCGATGGCGATCACCAGTACCGGTCACCGCGCACGGCGCACACGGACCCGTCTCGACCCCGGACGCGGTCGACACGCTTGCCGAACGCGAACCCACGACTCCCCCGAACTCAACCATCCGCCCCTCCCCACATCGCCATACATCGAAAGGCGCCCTTCCATGAGCAATGAGGCTCAGCAAGGTCGTAGAGGCACGGCCGTCGAATCGAACGGCGTCAACCCTGTTCCCGATGCCGAACGGCGCGGGAAGCCGCGCGGTCTGTTCGCTGTGTGGTTCGCCTGGAACATCTCGATCCTCGGCATCAGTTACGGCATCTTCGTCTTCGGCCTCGGTCTGAACGTCTGGCAGACGATCGTCGCCGGGACCGTCGGCTACCTCATCTCGGCCACCCTCGTCGGCATCCTCGCGGTCGGCGGGCCCCGCACGGGACTGCCGACCCTCGCCCAGACGCGTTTCGCGTTCGGCATGAAGGGCAACAGGATCCCCGCGTTCTTCGCCTACCTGTCCAATATGGGCTGGAAGGTGACGATCATCACCCTTGCCTCGACCACCGGTGCGAACCTGTTCGCGAAGCTGTGGCCGTCGGTGTTCGCCGACACGGACGGGTCGAGCGCCACAGCCACGATCGTGCTGTGGTTCGTGCTCGTGCTCGCCGTGACGATGGCGGTCTCCGTCCTCGGCCACGAGTTCATCATGAAGGTCGAGGTCTGGATCTCGTGGGTGACCGGCATCATGACGGTCGCATTCCTCGGATTCATGGTGCCCGAGATCGAGTGGGCACACCTCGGTGACACCCCTGCGGGCGGACCGCTGGTGTTCATCGGCGGCATCATCATGGCGATGACCCTCGTCGGCCTCGGCTTCCTCAACTACGGCGGCGACTTCGCCCGTTACCTCCCGCGCGATACCCCGGCGCGCGGCGTGATCGGCTGGACGGTCGCCGGGCTCAGCCTGCCGGTCGTCATCCTCCTCGTCGTCGGCGGGCTTCTCGTCGGCGGCGATTCGAAGCTCGGTGCCGCCACAGCGTCCGACCCGATCGGGGCGCTCACCGCGCTCCTGCCGATGTGGTTCTTCGTTCCCTTCTCCATCGTGATCGTCATCTCGCTCGTTTCGGCCGCCATCACCGGCATGTACAGCTCCGGCCTCGCGCTCATGGCGGTCGGCGTACCGCTGCGCCGCTCCGTGACGACCTCGATCAACGCGATCATCATCGCGGCGGGCGCCTTCTATCTGCTGTTCATCTCCACCTCGTTCCTCGCGACGTTCCAGTCGTTCCTGTCGCTCATCGCCGTGATGATGGGCACCATGGGCGGCATCCAGCTCGTCGACTTCGTCCGGCAGCGCCGCATGGGCTGGAACACCGACATGGCGAACCCGCGTGGCCACGGCGGCCGCGACGGGCGCTGGACGGCGATTGTGAGTCTGATCATCGGAACCGTCGTCGGTCTCGGCCTCGTGACGAGCTCCGACCCGAACTTCGGGAAGATCACGGGATTCCTCCTCACCGAGAACGGCCGCACCGGCGTGTTCGGGTCGAGCGGGCTCGGCATCGTCATCGCCTTGGCGCTCGGTGCCGCGCTCTACGCGATCCTCACGTTCGGGCTCCGGCTGGACCCGAAGCCCGACTACTCGCTCGTGACCGCGGGAGACGCCGCTCGCGGGAAGGGCGGGCTCGAGGCCCCGACTCCCGACGCGGCCGGCGGGCATGCGTCCGACCGCACCGAACGCTGACCGACCCGTGGCGGCGAGGCCCGCGCGGGTCTCGCCGCCGCTCGAGGAGCTGACACCCTTGTCCGCTTTGTCCGCACATGAGACCGCGCTGCACCGATTCCGGAACCCGGACCCCTGGCATGCGCCCGCCGCCTACTGGTTCTGGCACCGGCTACCCGACGAGGACACGATCCGCGCCCAGGTGCGGCAGATGCACGACGCCGGGATCCGGAGCTTCCAGGTGCAGGCGCGGTTGTCGTACCCGATCGGGGGTTACCTGGACGACGACTACCTCGCCGCGTGCCGTACAGCCGTCCAGACGGCCGCCGAGCTCGGCATGATCGTCGGCATCTACGACGACTACAACTGGCAGACCGGTCAGGCTGCGGGCCGCGCCGTGGCCGGGCACGACGAGCTGCGTGAACGGCACCTGTTCTGGGTGCGCATCCCCGCGGGCGCGAGCGACGGCTCGCTCAGCGGGATCCGCTCGGCGACGGAGAACCTCGGCCCGGCCGCGATGGACTGGCACTACGAGGGCGGCGTCGTTGCCTGGGCCGACTGGCAGGTCGAGTATGCGCTGGTCGTGGCAGAGGAGCAGGGCGCGGCCGTCGAGCGGCCCGAGCTCGTCGACCGCGTGGACGGCGCCGCCGCCAAGTGCCATGTCCACCTCGTCGAGCCCGTGCCCGACGGCACGGAGGCGATCGTATTCGTCTCCGCCCGCTGCGCGACCTCCCGGATCGTGAACCCCGTCGATCCGGTCGCGGTCGATCGCTTCATCGAGGCCGGCTACCAGCCCTTCGCCGACGCCCTGGGCGACTTCTTCGGCTCCACCGTCGCCTACATGTTCTTCGACCAGCCGCACGCCGTGTACTACGACTGGGCGGAGCGCAGAGGAGACCTGCGTTCGGCTATGCCCTTCCACGAGAGCCTGGCCGTCTCGATCCGGGAGCGCTGGGGCGGGCGGACCCCCCAGGTGCTCGCCGCCGTGCTCGACGGGGACGACCCGGAGCGGCTGAGCCTTCGCGCCCAGTTCTACGAGCACTTCAGCGGCTACGCGATGGAGACGTTCCTCGGCAAGCTGCGCACCTGGAGCCACGCCCACGGTCTGCGTCAGTCCGGCCATGAAGTCCTTGGGCACGTCGGTGGCTGGGCGCTCGACACCGCGTTCGCGAACTGGGACCTGCGCGTGAACTTCGGACTCGACCACTTCGGCGTGGACGGTTACCGCGACCTCACCGCAGTGGATGCGCAGGACGCCCTGGTGCAGCTCAGTCCCGTGTTCGGCGACTCGGTCGCCCGCCACCACGGCCGCAGCGGGACGATGGTCGAGCAGTACTTCGTCACCCCGCCCGAAGGCGGGACCCCGTGGTCCGGCCACTGGGGGCTGACCCTGCAGGAACTGCGTACAACGGCGATCAACCACCATCTGCAGGGCATGCGACAGATGATCTTCCACGGCTTCTATCAGACCCACGGCCATGACGACGATCACGAGTCGCTGCGGAATCCGCGCTTCGATTTCCCCCCGGGCATCAATTTCGAGCCGTGGTTCGCCGATCATCACCTGCGGTTCGCGCTCGAGAGCGCGCGGCTGAGCGAATTCCTCGAGCCGGTGTCACCGCAGAGCGACGTGGCGGTCCTGTACCCGTTGCGTACGGTCTGGACCGCGGGTCAGCTCGGCGAGCAGGCGTCGGCGATGGGCGAGTGGGCCCGCGCGCTCACCGAGTCCCGGGTGGGCTTCCACCTCGTGGACGAACGTGATCTCGAGGCCGCTGCCGTGGAGGAGGGCGCGGTGTGCTTCGGGGACCGCCGGTACCGGGCGCTCGTGCTTCCCGCCGTGACAACGCTGCGCTCGGCCGCATCGCTGCGCCGGCTTCGCCGCCTGGCCGAATCGGGGGTACGGGTGCTCGCGAGCGGCGCGACGCCCGCCGTCTACCAGGAGGGCCCACAAACCGCCGCCGAGGACTGGGCAGACCTCGCCCCCGCCGTGGAGATGTTCCATACGGTCCCCGAGAAGGCGGTCCTGCGCGGGCTCGCCGCACAGCGTGGGCAGACTGAGCCGACGCTGCGCGCCCCCGCGGGCTCGGCGGTGCGCTGGCGCGGCGGCCCGGACGCGGCCGACGGCTTCCGCTTCGCGTGCTTCACCGAGACCGAGGGCACGGTGGAGCTCCTGCTGCCCGACGGGCCCTGGCACATCGAGGAGTGGCAGGCCGCCGACGGTACCGTGCGCACCCTCGAAGCAGCCGAGAACCCGGTCGCGCTGCGGCTGGAGCAGAACGCGTTGCGCCTGTTGCGTGTGTACAGGGGCGCAGAGCCCGCTTCAGGCTGGGCGGACGCCACAGAAGACTCCGAGGCCGCGGCCGGTCACGGCACACCGCAATGGTCGGCGCCGGAGGCGCTCGAGTCCGGCTGGCTGCTCGAGGTCGCCAAGGACGCGTACGAGGAGGCGGGTACCCGCCGCGACATCGCGGTGACGTGCGGCTGGGAACGCCAGGGCCTTCCGGCGTTCGCGGGCACCGCCGACTATGTGCGGCAGATCGAGCTCGACGCGCCGGTCCGCCTGGAACTGATGCTCCCGGCCGTCGCCGGAGCTGTGGCGGTGTCCGTGAACGGCGTGCGTGTGGGCGAGCGCGCCTGGGCGCCGTACCGCGTCACGATCCCCGCCGACGCCCTGCGGGTCGGGGGGAACGAACTCCGCATCCGGGTCGCGCCGTCGGCGGCCAACCGCTACTACGCCGGGACCGGGCTCCGCGCCGAGCCCGAGCCGTGCGGGCTGCTCGCGCCGCCGCTGGTGAGCCACGCGCTCGCGACTGCGGACCTCGGTGCGTCCCCGGACGGTTTCGACTCCGGCCCCCGCTCATCCTCGGTCACGGAAAGCTGATCCATCTCGCTCAAAGGACTCGACCCGCTCCTGACCCCAAACCTGCTGTACGCGCTCGCGCGGATGGGACATGGGGCCACGAGGTCCGTCCATGCCGGCGGGAATCGTACCCACTCCGGCCCGGCACCGGGAGCAGCGGCCGGGTCTGGGCCCACTCGGCCTCCGTCATGTCCGACGGATACCGCCGCTCACGCTCGGCGTGGTCACCGGCGTTGCCGTACTGGGGGCGAGGCAGCCACACGACGAGCCGGTCGAGTCGAACTCCACCCGGGAGGACGCGTACAACTGCGACAACAGGGCCTCCCGGGACTCGGATGGATCGCACCTACCGAGCTACCAGCAGGCCCTGCTTCCATGCCCGGCCCCCGCCGCGATCACCCGATAGAGACTCCCGTTCGACGAACACCCCTCAGGACAACAGCTTCTTACACGTCCGCCGTCAGACAGCGATGAGTTTCGACTACCACCCACCAAGATCGACAGAGCAACAGGCTCTTGGGCGAGGTACAGGTGTCTGCGCCGGCCTTCCCGCATCTGGAGATCGTGCGGCCAGCGAAGTTGATCCGGCAGTCCGATCCCGAGGTGTGCAGTGTCCTCGCCGGATGCTGCGTCCCCGGCTGCCGTCCTCCTCCGTCCGTCCCCGGCTGCCGTGCTCAGGACCGTGAGGGGGCGTCCGCGCCGGCCGCGGGCCGGTGTCGAGTTCGAAGCGTGAGGCGGCGAGCAGCTTCTGGGTGTACGGGTGCGCGGGTGTGGTGAATACCTGGTCCCGCGGGCCGCTCTCGATGATCCGGCCATGGCGCATGACAGCGACGGTGTCGGCGACGAAACGGACCACTGCCATGTTGTGCGAGATGAAGAGCATGCCCACGCCCAGCGTGGCTTGCAGATTTCGGACCAGATTGAGCACCGATCCCTGGACGGAGGCATCCAGGGCCGACGTGATCTCATCCGCGATGATCACGTCGGGTCGGCCGGCCAGGGCGCGGGCGATTCCCACACGCTGTCGCTGGCCGCCGGACAGTTGCGACGGCAACTGGGCACGAAGGGCGGGGTCGCAGAGCGGGCCATGCGCGTATGCGCGGTGGCTTTCCTGCGGGGCAGGCCGGGTTCGGTGAGGGAGGCGGATTGCCCCGCGCGGATCGTGGTGGGGGCGTCGGCGGATGAAACGGACCGTTTCATGGCAGACCTCCGACAGGGGCCGCTGAGGGCGGGCGGACTGGGATGGCGGGACCGTGGGCACGGCCGCGAACGGCGCGGCCGTGCCCACGGATAGGAGGACGGTCAGTCGGCCGAGGGGCGAAGGCCGAGGGTCACGATGTCGTGGGCGTGCACGGGCACGGTCACCACCGAACCGTGGCCGTCCCTGCGTACGGACAGCTGGCCGTCGCGCCTTGGTTCTTCGGTCAGGTTTTCCAGCTGGGCGGCCGATACCGCATAGGGCAGGTGCAGCTTGACCGGTCCGTCGGTGCCGGCCACTTCCTGTAGGCGGATGGTCAGCGGCAGGCGTGCCTCACCGCTGTTGCCGTCGCGGTAAGCGGGTTTGACGGTCTGGACGATGGTTCCGGGGGCGTCCAGGGAGAGTAGGGAGTGACTGCCCTGTGGGCGGCCCCCCTTGTGACCGGCCGCCAGGGACACGGACCGCAGCGGGTCGCCGGTGCTCTCGCCGGTGCGGGTCGCGGCGGCCGCGTCGAAGCCGCCTCTGCGGTTGCTCACCGTGTAGTGGTAGGTGATCGAACCGTCCTGGGACTGGCGGTAGTTGGTCCCCCAGAGGTTGTTGAATGCGTAGGAGAAAACTGATCCGTTCTTGGGCCGCACGCTGTCCAGGTCGGGGTGGTCGTCGGCGGTGTCCAGCCGGCCGGGCCGCCCGGTCAGTTCCATGCTGCGGATGTGGTCGAACTCCATGAGTGGTGTGTCGCTGGTGGACAGGGTCACACCGCCGCCCGGGCCGGAGACGTCGGCATAGCCACGCACGGCCTGCCAGTCCATCGCCGCACCGGGTGCTTGTCCGTCCACCAGCGCGACCGGGCCACCCGTACCGCCGTATGTGACGGTGGGGTTGTCTTGCTTGAAGGGGAAGGCGAAGTAGCCCTCCTCGGGTGTGGACACCTTGGTCTTGTCGATGGTGTCGGCGATGTCCAGGCGCCGGGTGTTGGCGTCCAGGGTGAGGGTGGCGCCTGCTGATTCAACCCCGGTGGCCTTGCCTTCGGCGTCCTTGCCGCCGGGTGTGGCGGAATAGGTGATCTTGATGGTGATGCTGAGCGGGCCGTGCTCGGCGACCGAGATCCTGGCGTCGCTCGGCGACCACTGCCGGTCTGGTGTGGTGGCGCTGTTGCGTGCGGGGTTGGGCCGGTAGACGTACTGGTTGAGCCTGAACGGCGAGTTGGCATCCACCAGTTCGCGTCGCTCACCCTTGTCGTACACCGAGGTGACCGTACCGCTTCGGGGCGAGATCTTGACGCGGTAGTAGGAGTTCTCAAGGGTGCCGGTGTTCTGGTCCCACCGCAGATCGGGATCGGGCGCGGCGGCGGTGTTCTTCCCGGCTTCGAGGGCGTAGGTGCGATAGCCGAGGGCGGGCACCTGCGCGGCCTGAAACCGGATCGTGCGCGCGCCGGTGTGCTGGTAGGGCACCTGACGGCCGGTCGAGGTGTCCACCAGGCGGCCGTTCCAGTGCCGGGGCACGGTCGCGGTGGTGATGTCGGTGCGTTTCCAGGACTGGGAGTTGAGCACGGCGATTCCCGGCGTCTTGGCCGGCCCGTCGATGCTCTGGCCCATGGCATGCACGGCGCAGTGCATCGCCTTGGTGCTGAGTGCGCTCGCCTGGTCGGCCCGTGACTTCTTCACGGTCCACTGCGGGTCGTTCTCCATGAGGCTGGGGCTGGCCCAGGTGTGTTCGGTGTAGAGATCGGCCTGGGCGTACGCCTCGTCGGTACGGCACGGCGTGCTGGCCTTCGGCCCGGAGGCCAGGGTGGCGAGTTTCTCGGCGGCGGTGGTCCGCGACTGGGCGCGCATCGTCTCACCGGTCTCCGCGGAGGACGAACCCGCGCCGTCGGACCACCAGTCGGTGTAGTCGCCCTTCTTCACGGGCAGCTGGTCGACGTCCTTCGACGTGGGATCGGGCCGGTAGCCGGAGGGCGAGGTCTGGCCGTGGCGGGTGGTGGCGTCTTTCTGGTAGCGCGAGGAGGTGGACTGGACCAACTTGGGCCAGCTGTACTTCTGGTTGAAGGAGCGAACCACGTCGGAGATGCCACTCATCGGCGGGTTGCTGTCCTGCGCGAACATCATCGGGTAGACCGACTGCGGGTAGCGGGACGCCTGCAGACCGGCCAGCTGGTTGGCCACGCCGGACGCCAGACCGGGCACGAAGGACTCGGGGTGCGCGGGTGGCGGCACGGGGGTGTAGGGCAGTGGATTGTCGCTCTCGCCCTTGTCCGTGCGGCAGGAGTCGCCCGACGGCCAGGGGGCAAGCTTGCACTTGAGGTCGGGGGCGACGGCGTAGCCCTCGTTGTAGCTGTTGGCGCCGAAGAAGGTCAGGACCTTGCTGCCGTTGGGGGCCTGCCAGTTGAACAGGGCCGGCGCGTCCTGAGTAGTGTGCGGGACGCTCCAGCGGGTGGTGTGATCCGGATTGGTCCCGTTGACCAGCAGTTTGATGCCCTGCTGGGAGAGCATCTGAATGTACTGCGCGCTCACCCCCGAGATGTCGTCCTGGACCGCGGTGTCCACCGTGGCGCCGAACTTGTCCGGGAAGGTCCGGGTGCCCTGGTAGAGGGATCGGGTGAGCTGTTCGGTGCTCGCCAGGTCCTGCAGGTTGTTGTTGCGTCCCGCGGTGATCTCCAACTGTCCGGACTTCAGGCAGCCGTTGAGCCTGTCGATGTCGGCCGGGGAACGGTCCTTGAGATAGTGCTCCACCATCCACGACTGCTCGATCACCCAGCGGAAGCGGGCCGCGTCGGGATAGTCGGCCGTGGCGCGGCACTGGGCCACCGCCTGGTCGAGGTAGGCGTCCTGCAGTTGGCGCGTCGTGTCCTGGTCGTAGTGGTAGCCGATGTCCAGGTGGCTGCCGGCCACCATGTCGATCTGCCAGCGCCGCTGGTAGGGCAGGGAAAACGGATAGGTGGCCGAGTCGCCGCCCAGGCCCGCCCGGATGGCCAGGCGGCCGGGGCCGGGGTACGCCGTCGGCGGGACCTTGATGCGCTGGGTGGAGCGCCCGGCCGGCAGCGTATCGATGCGGGTCGTCGTCTGCTTCCCGCCGACCGTGGCGGTCAGCGTGGCCGCCCCGGCGGCGGCGGTGTTGTCCACGGACACGTCGACGAGCTGCCGATCGGACCCGTGGTCGCGGACGAACAACGGTGTCGGCTCGGTGGCCAGGACGTGCACCGGGCCGAGCCCGTCAGGGGCCGGCGCCAGCGACAGCGCATCGTAGACGCTCCACGAGCCCTTGACGTTGGTGAGGGTCAGGGTGTTGTCCCCGACGTGCAGATCCTGCTTCGGGACGACGAATCCCATCTGGCGCGGGTGTGTCATCGCCGAGGTGGTCCCGCTCGCGTCGCTCAGGCCGTAGACGCCGGCGCCGTTGCCCTGTGGTGCGGAGGCAGTCGCGAGGTCACGGCCGTTGGACGCTACGCGGACCGACGGACTCTTCTGCGTGTCGAGCAGGTCGATCCGCAGCATCTGGTCGCGCACCTGATCGCTCGTCAACCGGTAGTGCACGGTGAACGGATGGGCCTTGCTCCCGGCCCAGGCGTCGTCCGGGCCGGGCTGGACGTAGGGCCAGTCGGCAGGCGTGTTCTCACCGACCGTGTAGTCGACGTCCGAGGGGAATGCCTTCGGGTAGTCCTTGTAGCTGCCCGGTGCCAGGGCGAAGCCCTTGTCGGACTGGTCGGCGGCGCCGATGGTGAACACCGGAGCCGGCACACCGTCCTGCCGCTGCGTGACCGGCGGCGATCCCCCGGAGGCCGCGGTGGCTTCGGGCTCGGGTGCGAGCGCGAGCGTCCCGGCGGCGAGCACAACCGACAAGGCCGCGGCCACCACGGGCATGCGGCGCCCTCTGGTGCGGTTGGCGAAAGTCATGGGCCTCCTCGTCCTGGAACCCAGATCGGTGAAGCGCGGCCCGGACGACCAGGGCGCGCCGGCCGCGATGGATGTTATCGATATCTCACCTGAATGGAACCCCCGGAAGCGCGATCAACTTTCCTCGACGGTGTCAATGGACTGTCATATGTGCACTAGAGAACGGATTTGAACCGGGAGGGTGGCGTCATCGAACTGTCACTCAGGTGGTGACATGTTTCGAGCAGGCGTGTTATCGATACCAGAGCCGTCGTCGTTGCAGATCAAGCGCGGCCGGTCCGTCGACGGCCAGGACCAGTGGCCTGTCCGGCAGGGCGAGAGCAGTGGGACGATCAGGCTCCGCTGGTCGGCGCCGCCTACTGGGCCCGCGCCACGGCCAC
Organism: Streptomyces sp. NEAU-YJ-81; assembly: GCF_017592595.1. NCBI lineage: Bacteria > Bacillati > Actinomycetota > Actinomycetes > Kitasatosporales > Streptomycetaceae > Streptomyces > Streptomyces sp. NEAU-YJ-81. The sequence goes on from NZ_JAGFNO010000014.1 coordinate 16,979, forward strand.
CGAACAGCAGCCGGTGACCCCATAGGATGGGCGGGATCCGCTCAGCCCCCGCAGGCACGCGACGTGGCGTGGGCACAGCGAGGATTCGGGGACGTGCAATGGCTCAGCCAGCCTCAAGCGGCGGCGCACCGACCATGCGGGACGTGGCCGCGCAGGCAGGCGTCAGCGCCATGACCGTGTCACGCGTCCTGAAAGGGGATCCACGGGTCAGCGACCGCTCTCGGGCCATGGTCCTGGCCGCTGTCGAGGAGTTGGGCTACCGACTCAACGAAACGGCGCGCAGCCTGCGTCTGGGCGGCAGCGGCCTGATCGGTCTGGTCGTCACGAACATCGCGAACCCGTTCTACTCGCGGCTGGCGCTGGGCGTGCAGGAAGTGGCGGGCGAACACGGTCTGCGTGTCCTGTTGGTCAATACGGGTGAGGACACCGACCGCGAGCAGGAGCTGGTGGACGATCTGCTGGCCCGGCAGGTCGACGGCATCGTGCTGGTCCCGGCAGGCACCGGACAGGAGCCGCTCGCCCCGGCGGCCGCACGCAAAATGCCGCTGGTGCTGGCCTCCCGCCCGCCATTGGACATCGACACCGACTGCGTCCTGGTCGACGACTTCGGCGGCGCACGGGACGCCACCGCACGCCTCATCGCCGCGGGCCACCGCCATATCGGTTTCCTGGGCAATCCCCCTGCCCTGTACACCGGAGCCGAACGTTTCCGCGGCTATTGGGCCGCACACGAGGAAGCCGGCCTGGAGCCCGACGAACTGCTCGTACGCCGCGGCCTGCGCGACCCTGCCACAGCCCAGAAAGCGGCCCAGGAACTGCTCGACGGACCGGACGCGCCCACCGCCCTGTTCTGCACCAACAACCGGCTGACCCAGGGGGCCGTACGTGCCGTGCGAAGCTCCGCACGCACCACCGCGCTGGCGGGCTTCGACGACTTCGAACTCGCCGACGTCCTGGGCATCCCCTTGACCATCGCCGCCTACGATCCCGACGAAGTCGGACGCCGCGCAGCCCGCATGCTGATCGACCGCATCCGCCCCAGCTCCGACCACCCCCTTCCAGCACGGCGCACGGTGGTCCCCACGCACGTCATCGAATACGGGCCACGACACAACAGCTGACCGCTTCCCCTCCCGTCACTTCGCTCTCAACCGAGCGTGGCTCGAGCTGACCGCCACCGACCTGCTCGCCTGCGGCACCGAACCTGTCCGCCCACGGCCCGAGGAACCCTGGAGCACCGAGCGCCGGGCCCAAGCCACGCCCGCCCAGCACCCAGCACCCAGCACCCAGCAACCGACACCACCAGTCCACCGCCATCAGCGCCCCCGCCATCCGAAGCGAAACGGGGAGGCTATGAATGGGATCCATTCTGCGTAACATCCTGGCAGGAATGCGCAGTTTCTTCCGTTTCGATGGGAGTTACGCAGGGATTCTTCCTAAAATCTGTCTGATCTCTTCCCAGCGCGCAGCGTCAGTGTCATATTGGCCACCACAAATGAACCAGATTAATTCGTGGCGCAAGAGAGGGTTCACTCACCTTGGGCGACTCAACACGGACTCCTGGCAAGGAAGGTGATGCGACGTCACGTCCCTACCGTCCGGGGTATGAACTGGTTGCGGAACAACTGCTGAACTACATCGCCCAGGAGAACCTACGGCCCGGCGACCGCCTCCCCACCGAACAGGGCCTGGCCCAGATCCTGGGAGCATCCCGCAACGTCACCCGGGAGGCCGTGAAGGTCTTGGCCGCCATCGGCCGGCTCAATGTGCGGCGAGGCGCCGGTATCTTCGTCGCCGCCTCGGTCGGCGGGCTACTGGACGACGGACTCTCGCACTTCCGGCCGACCAGCATGGAAGACGTCCGAATGCTCCTGGACTACCGCAAGGTGATCGAGTCGGAGACAGCACGCCGTGCCGCCTCTCTCGCCACCCCGATCGAGGTCCGGGCCATACGGGAGAGCGCGGAGAGCTCCCTGGCAGCGGCCACGATGAACGACGTGGACACCTTCGCCAAGGCTGATGCGGCCTTCCACGATTCGGTGGGCGCCGCCTCGCACAACGTGTTCCTGAGGGCGAGTGTCGCCGGCGTGAGGCGCCTGGCATCCCAGTCCGACGTGCTGCTCTTCCACGGTGACGTGCCCGGATCGCTGGAAGTCGCCGCACGTCAGCATGTGGCCGTAGCGGAGGCGGTCGCCGCGGGGGCGGCCGATCTCGCCGAGCGGCTGATGGTGGAACACATCGCCACCACACAGGGCCAGTTCGAGAAGAAGATTCGCGACCGGTTGTTCAGTCCCGGCGCCCACGCGGCCGCCGAGGGACCTCCGGGGCATTCGAGGAGCGGCAGCACCGGGGCTCCACCGCCGTCCGCGGAGGCAGCAGCCTCGTAACCCGGCCGGACCCCGCATGCGCCGCAGCACAGCGGCCGAGCCGCCCAACGCCCTGGTGTCCCGGTGGACGACCGGGACTCCCGGGTATCAACCTCCCTCAGGCGATTGGATACGTGTGTCTCATCCGTCTGCGCGCAGGGGCGTCTTCGCGCCGCTGCGAAGAAGTTTCACGGCCGCCCTCTCGGTGGCCGCAGTGGCAGCCCTGCTGAATGCCGTGCCGGCCCAGGCGGCTCCCCCATCGCCGGACCTCGACGTCTATGTCTCTCCAACCGGCCGGGACGTGGGCTCAGGTAGCGCCGCACACCCTTTCAGGACGCTCGACCACGCGCGGAACTACGTGCGCGACGTCAGGCAGAACGCCAAAGGCGACATCCATATCCGGCTCATGTCCGGTACCTACCGGCTCAGCCATACGTTCGCCCTGACCGCCCGGGACTCCGGCCGCGACGGACACAAGATCGTCTACGAGGCCGCCCCCGGCGCACACCCGGTGATCAGCGGAGGCAAGCGGATCACCGGCTGGGTTCCGGCCGACGGAGCAGGACGGGTCTACAAAGCCAAGGTGGGCGACATCGACACCCGCCAGCTCTATGTGGACGGCGAACTGGAGACCCGGGCGCGCAGCGGCAAGAACCCCTCCGGCTTCAGCAAGACGTCCTCCGGCTACACCTTCACCGACCCCGGCCTCAACACCTACAAGCGTCCCTCGGACCTGGAGGTCGTCAGCTCCTGGGGCTGGAAGCTGATGCGCTGCCCCGTGCGGTCGATCGCCGACAACAAGATGAGGGTGCAGCAGCCCTGCTGGCACAACGCCCATCTCCAGGAGGGCCAGGAGATCCAGAACCCGACCTGGCTGGAGAACGCCCGCGAGCTGCTGGATACGCCCGGTGAGTGGTACCTGGACAAGGGCGAGGGCGAGATCTACTACATGCCCGAAGCCGACCAGAACCTGTCCACCGCGACCGTCACCGTGCCGCTCGTGCAGGACCTGGTGGACCTCAACGGCACCAGGACCAACCCGGTCAGCAACGTGTCCTTCCGGGGCATCACCTTCTCCTACTCCACCTGGCTCGCGCCCAGCTCCTCCGAGGGCCTCATCGAGGGCCAGGCCGGCTTCCGGATGGTCGGCAACGACCCCGACTTCGACGCGACCCGCCTGAAGTGGCAGAAGACACCCGGCGCCGTCAACGTGAGCTACGGCCACGGCATCGGCTTCGAGGGCAACACCTTCACCCATCTCGGCGCGGTCGGGCTCAACCTGAACACCGGTACCCAGGGCTCCGACATCACGGGCAACGTCTTCCGCCAGATCGCCGCCACCGGCATCCAGATCGGCGGGGTCGCGGTGATCGACGCTCACCCCGACGACTCCCGGGACATCACCAAGGACACCAGGGTCGACAACAACGTGGTCACCAAGGTCGCCGACCAGTACAACGGCTCCGTCGGCATCCTGGCCGGCTACACGGACCACACCGTTATCACCCACAACAAGGTCTACGACCTGCCCTACACCGGCATCTCCGTCGGCTGGGGCTGGGGCCTCACCGACAAGGGCGGCAACAGCAACTACCCGGGGAATCTGGGCGTACCGGTCTGGGATACGCCCACGACCAGCCGCGACACCAAGGTCACGGACAACGAGATCTACGACATCATGACGTCGCAGGCCGACGGCGGTGCCGTCTATACGCTCAGCTCCAACCCCGGCGGCGTGGTGGCCGGCAACTACATCCACGGCACGCCGATGCCCGCCTACGGCGCCGTCTATCACGACGAAGGCAGCCGGTACTGGACGAACACCGGCAACGCTCTGTGCGACGTCGCATACCAGTGGCTGTTCCTCAACCACGGCATGGACATCGATGCCATGGGCAACTTCACCACCCAGCCTGCCTACTCCACCCAGGCCAACAGCACGGGCAGCAACATCAGCGGCAACATCAGCGTCGACTCCTGCGACCAGCTGCCCGCCTCCATCGTGGACGACGCCGGCCTCGAGCCGAGATACCGGCACCTCGACCCGGGCCCGGAGGTCACCGACCACCGGCCGCCCACCGAGCCCGGCACTCCGACCGCGGTCACCGACTTCCCGACCGTCGCAGACCTCACCTGGCCCGCGTCCACCGACGACACCGGCGTGACGGGCTACTCCGTCTACCGCGACGGCACGCTGATCAGCGCCACCGGAAAGACCTCGGTCCGGTTGCCCGGCCTGACCGCCGGGAAGACGTACACCTTCCGGATCACCGCCCGTGACGCCGCCGGCAACGAGTCCGAGCCCAGTCAGGTGCTGACGGTCACCATGCCTTCCGGCTCCGACCTCGCACTGAGGAAGCCGGTCACCGCCTCGTCGTCGTACGCCAACGACTACGCGCCTGAGATGGCGGTGGACGGGGATCTCTCCACCCGCTGGGCGCAGGGCGCGGGCCTGCCCGACCCGTCCTGGATCCAGGTCGACCTCGGCGCTTCGTACGACGTGAACGGTGCGATCACCACCTTCGAGAAGAGCAGCGGCTACAAGTACCGCATCGAGGTGTCACCCGACGAGGTCCGCTGGAAGACACTTGTGGACCACACCACAGCGAACACCACCACGACGACCGACTATGCCCACACCGACGATCCGGTCGCCGGCCGCTTCGTGCGGCTGACCGTCACCGATTCCAGCTCGAACGGCGGCAGCATCTACGAGCTCCAGGTGTACGGCGGCTTCTGAGCACTCCCGCTTCCGAGCCGACATCTTTCATACAGAAAACGAAAGCCAGGATGAAAATCACCCATGTCGAAGTACACCGGATCGATGTGCCGGCAGCCAGTCCGCCCTTCCGCTGGCGCGACGGGCTGAGCGGAAGCGCTCCGGTGGGCGACGGCGCGGTCCTGCACATCGGGACGGATGAGGGAGCCGAGGGAGTGGCGGTGTTCGCTCGTCCGGGCGCCCACTCCACCCTGCAGGACCTGGTGGACCGGGTCTTTCGTGCGGAACTGGTGGGAGCCGACCCGTTCCTGCGGGAATGGTTGTGGCACCGGGTGTGGGAGCTGGACCGTATCCACGAACTCCCGCTTCCCACCCTGGGCCTCATCGACATCGCCTTGTGGGACCTGGCCGGCCGCTACCACAGCCAGCCGGTCTGGCGCCTGCTCGGCGGCTTCAGAGAAGCCATCCCCGCCTACGCCTCCACCTCGACGTTCTCCAGCATCGCGGAGTTCCTCGACGTGGCGGACCAGTGCCTGGCCCTGGGGTATCGCGGTATCAAACTGCACGCCTGGGGCGACGCCCGCCGTGACGCGGAACTGTGCCTGGCCCTGCGCGACCATGTCGGTCCGAGCGTCCCTCTCATGTACGACGGATCAGCGGGCTTCGACCTGCCCGACGCGATCCGGCTGGGGCGGGCACTCTCCGAGGCCGACTATCTCTGGTACGAGGAGCCGATCCGCGAATTCAGCATTTCGGCCTATCAGAGGCTTGCCGAGGCCGTGGACGTACCGCTTCTGGTGGCCGAGACCTCCGACGGAGCGCACATGAACTCGGCGGACTTCATCGGGGCCGGTGCCGCCACCTTCGGTGTTCGGGTCGGCACCACTCTCCGGGGCGGTATCACCGGCGCCATGCGCACCGCCCATCTCGCCGACGCCTACCGTGTGCGGGCCGAGGTGCACGGTTCGGACATTCCCAACCACCACCTGTGCATGGCCATCTCCAACACCACCTACTACGAGTCCCTGGTGACCTCGGTGAACGTCGTCCGTGAGCGCCACGTGGACGACCAGGGCCTGGTGCACGCCCCCGCGGGGCCCGGCATAGCCCTTCCTCTCGATTTCGGCTACGGCAACGAGCTCCTGCCGTTCGTCGAGCAGCCGCGCTGACCGGACGGGTGACCCGTCCGCTCCGCTTCTTCTTCCGGCTGCGGCTGACTACCCGGCAGGCCATCCAAGCCGGCATCGCTTCGGCCCTGGCCCTCCTCGTGGGTCATGCGCTGGACCAGCACTACTTCTTCTGGGCTGCCGCCTGCTGCCTGGTCGTCTTCAATGGCACCGCCACCGGCGCACAGACCGTCACGAGGTCAATCCACCGCATGGTGGTAACCGCCATGGGCCTGCTGCCTGCATCGCCATCGCCGGCATCGCCAGTGTGAACCCGGTCATGACCACCATCATTATCGTGGCCGTGATTGCGCTCAGCATTGGCGTCATTCAATTCTCGTACGGCATCACCATTATCTGCCTGACCGTCGCCCTCGGTCCGCTATACAGCGCACTTTGGCGCCTTCAGCGACCACATGATGTTGCTCCGGGGCGCGGAGACGGCCACAGGAACCGTCATCAGCTCCGCCGTCGTCCTCACTGTTCCACCGACCCGAACCGCAGCCGCCACCCATGCCGCCCGTCGCGCGATGTTCCACGCCGTCGGCGATCTCCTGGACACGGCCGTGACGCTGGTTCGCGGCCAACATGGCGTCGTTCCGGTAGACCTCCCGTTCAGCCGGACCGGCGCACGCCGCCTCGCCCACTACGGTGCACTGGCAACGCACACGCGCGCCCTGGCCCGCAGCGCGCAGGTGCCGCCTGATACGGGTCTCGCGGAGACGCTGGGGCGCGCTTGCGTGCTGCTGCGACATCGCTCGCGTCCTTGCAGAACCGACAGCCGCTGCTGATGACGTCAAGCAGAAGAACGAAGCCGTCGGCGCACTACTGACCGAGCCGGCGCCGGGACTCGCGGTATCGCCCGGCATCCCCTCCCGGGCAGAGCGTTCCGGATCAACGTCGCCGCATGGTGCGACGACAGTCGGGCGGGCAGGGGGGCGCCCGCCGAGTTCCATCGCCACCGCCCTCATCGCCGACCGTGCCGCCGGTGAAGAACGGCGGCGTGGTTCGGCCCGGGCCATCCCTCGACACTGTCCTGGCCCCGTCGGCTGGGCGGTTGTCAGTCGACGGACGCCATGAAGTTCAGCATCCTGCGGTTGATCTCCTCCGCGTGGTCAATCTGCGGCCCGTGGCCCGTGTGGGAAATGATCTCGGCTCGGGCGCCGGGGACCAGGCGCGGCACACGCTCCACCTGCCGCTGCGGGTGTACGAGGAGGCTTCGCTCGCCGAGCACCAGATAGAGCGGAGTCCGGATGGTGGACAGCTCCTCCTCGGACAGGGGAAGCGGAGCCGGGCGGCGTATGCGGTAGGCACGAACGGCCGTCCTGATCATCATGCGCAGTTCCGGCATGACAAGGACCGGTTGTTGCAGCCAGGCCGCCAGCCGCGGGCGGAGCGCCTTGGGCGCGAAGGTCGCGAAGAGGCCGGCGAAGAGCCAGACGAAGAAGCGCAGCCCCACTTTCTCCAGGCCGCCGGGGTCGAGCAGCGTGACCGAGGCGAGGCGACCGGGCCTGCGATGCGCCTGGTTCAGGGCGAGCCATCCGCCGTAGGAAGTGCCCACGAGGTGTACGCGATCGAGGCCGAGTCCGGCGAGTGTCTCGTCCAGCCACTGTGCGGCGCGTTCGGGGTGGTGGATCGGCTCGCGCTGCACACTGCGGCCGGGGTCGCCCAGGGTATCGATCGCGTAGACCGGGCGGTCTGTGCTGAGGGCGGGGGTGTTCGGGTACCACATGGCGGAGCAGGAGCCCGCCCCGTGCACCAGGACGACGGGGGTGCTGGATCGGACAGCCTCGTTCGCGGGGCCGTAGCTGTGAACGTGCGTGGTGCCGAAGGACGTCTCCACGTCCTCTTCCGCGAGCGCGGGCGCTCCCAGTGCGTAGACCGCATCGCAGGCCGTGAAGTAGCGCTCCCGCCAGGCATCGCTCACGTAGCGGCCGACATCGGCCTGGGTGCGGGCAGCGGTTTCGGGCATGGCCATCTCCGAGATCTCGATTTTGTGATACGAACGTACCACGATGTTGGTACAGCTGTATCATCAAAAGGCCCCGCTGGGGCCATAGCAGGAACAACGAGCGGAGAACCGGCCGATGCCCAAGCGCGTGAACCACGCAGAACGGCGCACCGAGATCGCCGAGGCGCTCGTCCGGGTCGCTGGACAACGCGGGCTGCATGCCGTGGGGATGCGCGATGTGGCAGCGGAGGCGGGCGTATCACTGCGGTTGGTGCAGTACTACTTCCAGACCAAGGAGAAGTTGCTGCTCTTCGGGCTCGAGCATCTGGCGGAGAGATTCGGGGAGCGGGTCTCCGCCCGTGTACGGGCTGCCGGGGACAGTCCTGGTCCGCGCGCGATGGTCGAGGCCCTGCTGATGGCGGCGCTGCCGACAGACGAAGAGAGCCGCAGCTTCCACCACCTCTACACGTCATACGCTGTTCTGGCCGTGAACGACCCGGCGCTCGCAGCCCAGCCCTTCATCAAGAACCCCGATGCCGCCGAAGACGCCCTGACCGAACTCCTCCGGCAGGCGCAAGAGGCAGCTCTGCTTGAGCCTGGTGTGGACGCACGGTTGGAGGCAGCCGGCCTGCTTGCCATGTCTGCGGGACTCGGCACCAGCATCCTCGTCGGCCAGCGCAGCCCGGAGTCCGCCGCGACAGTCCTGGACCACCATCTGAACCGAATCTTCCGCACCGGTGATACGGCTAGTTGATGGGCGGCCGCCGCACCGCGTGGGAGCCGCTGTCGGCGGGGCGGCCGCGTACCCCCTGTCGAGCCGATCCCATCACCAAGCCAGTGAAACGGAGCGTTCAAGCCCAAGGGCGCCCCGGCCATCGGGGAGCAACAGGTGAGGGGAAGGCTGGACGAGCGAACGCAAGTGAACCCTTGACGATGCCCCGTGACTGCTATGAACCGCTAACGAAATGAGGTGCCGTCGGCTCAATGTGGCCCGACGGCATGGTGTGGTCGTGCTGGCGTCATTGCCCCAGAGGGTGAACTCGGAATGACAGCCCTTCTGGGCTGTGCAGTCTCAGAATGAAGTGGTCGGTCTCTCGGATCCAGGTAGCGAGACTCTGGCCACCGACCTGAACGCGGGAGATGACGCCATCCAGATCATCGACCCCGGCGGAGAGTTCCCACTGCGGGGTAGCGATAGGTTCGCGCGTCACGATGAATGCGGCAGCCACCAGAGGAGTACCTGCCAACTGGTAGTAGAAGTCCCGGGCCCGGTCTGGCTGGTCGCAGGCCAGGACCATGTGGTGTGGGGCGCCTACGAAGCGGGGCGGGAACTTCCACCCGGTGAACCTATGGGGTTGCCACAGGGAGAAGGCAGCACCCACCGGGCCGATCAGCGTCGCCGTACGGCCCTGATCGCCCGCGTCAAAGGAAGCCACGACCTGAGTCCGGAGCCGTGTTCGGTGCCGCGGCGGGCGATCAGCGGCTTCACGCCGAGCCCCGGACCAGACGGGGGTACTTGTCGTGTTCGTAGCCGCGGTCAGCAAGGATCACGTCCGGGCGGCCGCGGGGCCGGCCGCGCTTGCCCGGCACCGGCGGCACGGCCTGAAGGAGCGGGATCAGCGCAGCTTGGCACACGCGATCGTGCGCGGCCTTGGCGGCGGTTCAGGCGGTCGAAGTGATCGCTCGGGTGACGGCCGTGATCGCCGGGGCGGGGTGGCCGGGGAGGCGCGCCACGAGCACCCGGCGGGCCTCGGGGGGTGCGCCGTCGACGCGCAGCAGGCTTACCCCGGGCGGCAGCACCGGTGAGAGCCGGGACGGCACCGTCGTCACACCGAAGCCGCCGGCGACCAGCTGGAGCTTCGTCAGCCAGTCGCGCGCGGAGTGGATGATGCGCGGCCGTCCGGGCAGGCCGGGCCAGACGCCGAGCAGCGGCTCGGAGCTCGTTGACGGGGTGGCGATCCACGCGGCGTCGACCAGCTCGTCGACGTCCACCGTGGTGCGTCCGGCGAACTCTCCGGTCGACGGCACCGCCACGACCAGTTCGGTGTCCGCGACGGTCTCGACGTGCAGGCGCGGCGAGTCGCCGTCGAAGGGCCGGTGGGGTGGGCGGGACGTCAGCACGGCGAGGTCGAGCGAGCCCGCGCGCAGCGCCCGGATCAGAGTGGGCGTAGTGCCCTCGCTGGTGGTGACCGTGATCTGCGGGCCGGCCGCCGCGAGGTGTGCGAGTGCGGCGGGCAGCATCGCCGCGCCCGCGCTCAGGAACACCCCGAGCCGCACCAGTTCGGTCCGCGGGACGGTGCCGGTGAGCTCACGCTCGGCCGCTGCGAGCGAGGCCAGGACCGTATGGGCGTGCCGCAGCAGGGTCAAGCCGGAGGGGGTGAGCCGTACCCCGTCCGGGCGGCGTTCGAACAGGGTGGTGCCCACGCTGCGTTCGAGGGCGGCGGCCTGGCGTGAGACGGCCGACTGCGTGTAGCCGAGTCGGGCGGCTGCCGCGGTGAAGCTGCCGGACTCAGCGATCTGCCGCAGGACCCGCAGTCCCGCGCTGGAGATGTCCATGCGGCATACGCATACCACGGATGCCAGATCTTCGCTTCCCGCATGCTCACCCAGCTCCTAGTGTCGATCCCACGAGCACGGACGAACACGGAGGTCATCACGTGCGAGCAGCAGTTCTGACGCAGTTCGGCGCCCCGCTCACGGTGCGGGAGGTGCCCGACCCCGAGGCCAGGGGCGGTGAGGTGGTGGTCGAGGTCCTCGCCACCTGCGTGGCGCCCTACGCGGCCGAGGTCTTCGGCGGCAAGCGGAACTACCCCCTCGTCCCTCCTGTCGTGCCCGGTATCGGCGGCGTGGGGCGGATCGTCCACGTCGGTCCGGACGCCACCCGGCTGCGCACCGGCGACCTGGTGTGGTGCGACTCGACGGTGCGCTCGCGGGACGACGCCCTGACGCCCGACATCACGCTCCAGGGCTGGAGCTCGCGCGGCGAGGGCGGCGCGCGGCTGGCCCGGTACCTGCACGACGGTTCGTTCGCCGAGCTCATGCGGGTTCCGACGGAGAACGTCTTCCCGCTGCCCACCGTGGCAGGGGACGATCCGGCCCGCTGGGCCGCACTCAGCGTGCACACCATCCCCTACGGCGGGCTGCTGGCAGGCGGGCTCGCGGCCGGCGAGACGCTGCTCGTCAGCGGGTCCACCGGCAACCTCGGCAGCAGCGCGGTCGCGGTCGCGCTCGCGATGGGAGCGGGCCGCGTGGTCGCCCCGGGCCGCAACCAAGCCGCGCTCGACCTCCTCGCCGACCGGTTCGGTCCGCGTCTGCGCCCGGTCCCGCTGACCGGAGACGAGGCCACCGACCGAGCGGCGATGTCCGCGGCGGCCGACGGCCCGATCGACATGGTGATCGACCTGCTCCCGCCGAGCGCACCCAGCTCGGTGTCGCGCGCGGCGGCCATGACCGTGCGCGAGTACGGCCGCGTCGTCCTCATGGGCGGCGTCGGCATGCTCGGTGGCGACGACCTCGCACTCCCCTACCCATGGATCATGCGCAACTCGGTCACCGTACGTGGGCAGTGGATGTACCCGCGCACAGCCAACGTCGGCATCATCCGGCTCCTCGCCTCGGGCACGCTGGATCTCGCCCCCGAACACGTCCGGTCGTTCGGCCTCGATACCGTCAACGACGCCATCGCGTACGCCGCCGCGCACGGCGGCCCGTTCGACCGCACCAGCCTCACCCCGCCGGCCGGCTGACAAGGCCCACTGATCCTCACCACGTGGCTCGGCCGGTCACTGCTTCGGTGCCGGTCCTTCCACGCGCTGATCACCGGCTCGATCAACGACCACTGCTCGTCCGATAAGTCACTCGGATACGGCTTGCGTTCACTCACCCCACCGCCCCAACAGACCGCAGGCGGCGGACCAGTGGACTCCGCCCACACCCACACCATCAGGCGACCACAGAACCACTGAAAGAGTCCCCGAACCACCCTGTAAGATCTCGGCGGACAGGGGTGCGAGCCGCGCATCACCGAGGTCGAGCGCTCGAGGACCAGCGGCCTGGTCAAGCGACCGCCGCCGGGCCGGCTGAATGTACAGCCGGGCGGGGACCTGGCCGCAGCCGACGGGAATGGGCCGCCGAAGTGACGGACAGAGCCATGCATCGTGCCCACAACACAGAATCGCGTGTACCGTCCAGCGACACCGGCAGGTGTACGACGCCGGGCACGGCCCCGCTTGCCATCGCGCTGCCAGGAACCTTCTGTGCCCCGGCGATATTCGACGGACTCGGACACGCGCTGGCGGGACACTGCCGACTGCGGGCTCTGTCGTGGATGACGGACGCCGACGCGTGCCGCATCCCCTCGCTCGCCGAGTGGGTCGCCGGCCGCATCAGGGCGGACAGCGGCGAGCCGGTGGTCCTGATCGGGCATTCCACCGGCGGGGCGATCGCCCTCCAAACCGCCGCACACCACCCCGGGCTGCTGAGAGGTCTGGTACTGATCAACACCGGCCCCCACATGCGGGGGCACGGAGATGTGGACACCCTGATCGACGCCATCACAACGGACGGAGTCGAGGCCATGACGCGGCGTGTGATGCAGCGCTCGTTCAAGGTCCCCCCGCCCGCAGCCGAGTTGGAGCGCTTCCTCGCCTACGGCAGCGCCATCCCCACGCGGTCAGCCGTGGAGGCGCTGACGAGCCAGCGCGACACCGATCTGACGGCGGTCCTTCCCACGATCCACGTACCGGTCGCGGTCGTCCACGGACGGCACGACCCGGTACGCACAACCGCAGACGCCGCGGCAATGGCTCAGACGTTCCCGAACGCCACCTTGCAGACGGTGGACGCGGGGCACAGCCCGATGTACGAGTGCCCCGACGCGGTGCGCGCCATTGTCGTGGAGCTCTTGACCCGTACGGCCCGTTGACGGCCACGGCCCGGTGGAGTCCGGCAGCGGTCAGGCGCGGACGGGGACGCCATCTGTCGGTTCCCTTGAGCGGTGAACGATGAGGCCGGGGCCTCGCCCGCCCCGGATCGCCTTGGCTCAGCCCAGCGCGTCCATCAGGGCGGTCACATAGGCATCCAGCCGCTCCTCCACGGCTCGTGTCGCCAGCTCCGTCCTCCCCGCCTCCCGCCATGACTGCGCCACCAACCGCACTGTTTCCGAGAACACCAGCCCGTCCCGCACCCGCCAGTACAGCCGCTCGCTCGCGGCCGCGGCCAGCACCCCGCCGGCCTCCTCATACGCCTCGGCGAACCGCAGACCCCACGCCGGACCGTGCAGCAGCGCGAGATTGGTGGAGCAGTGCGCCACATCGAGATCCGCCGGGCCCCAGGAGGCCGCTGCCCAGTCGACGACACCGGTGATCCGGACACCTGCCGGCCCCGGGGACAGCACGTCGTCGAACAGCACGTTGCCGGGGTGGAAATCCCGGTGCAGGAATCGCCCTTCATAGGGCGGCGCGGGCTTGCGGATCACGTCGATCGCCGCGGCCCATGCCGCCGCGTCGGCGCCCTTCGGAGTCACGACCGTGTCGGCGGTCGTCAACGCCACATACTCCCGGGGCCGCACGGCGGGTCGCACCGCGTGGATCTCCACGAGTTGACGGGCCAGCACAGGGACGCGCGCCTCCAATCCCTCATCGTCCAGGGCCGTCCGGCCCGCCAGATGTGTCATGAGGAGCGATGGATACTCACAACGCGCGGCGGTCGGATCAACCGCGACCAGCCCAGGAGCCGGCACGCCGGTCCCCGTGAGCAGGGTCAGGGCGCCGGCCTCCCTGTTCAGCCAGTCCTCGGCGTGCTCCACGTTGACGAAGGTCCGCAGCACCAGGTCACGGGTGCTTCCGTCCCGCGTGCCGATGGTCAGCCTCCGCATTTCGGCAGTAATGCCGCCGTGCAGCGCCTCGGTTCCGACGATCCGTTCACCGACCTCCAGGTGCCGGCTCACCCAAGCCAGGGTCAACGGTCGGACAGCAGCCGCCTCATCGTGGTTGGTCACCATGCCACCTCACCATCCGGACGGCGGCACGCGCGAAGGGTTTATCGGAGACGATGGCCGTGCTCAGGTGAAGCTATTCCGGAGCGCTACGGGCAGGGGCGGGAAGGCGGCCGCCGAGGAGACTGCCGGTGCCCGGCACGTGCGGGGGCAGGCCGAGTTCGGTGAGGATGCGGTACGCCGTGGCGGTGGCTGCGGACAGGACGGGCAGGCCGACCGCGTCCTCGGCCGGTTGGATCGACGGCAATGACGGCATCTGGACGCATGCCGACAGTACGAGGGCGTCGGCACGTGACAGGTCCAGGCGCCGCAAGTGGTCGAGCAGATCCGCCGGGTCCAGCCGGGCGACGGCGAGATTGTCCGGTACCTCCAGGCTCAGCGCGTCCACGACCTCGATGCCCGCGTCCTCGATGTAGTTCGCGACCAGCCCTGTGAGCGGCTTCATATAGGGCGTGATGATCGCGACCCGCTTGGCCCCGAGTGCCTTGATGCCATCGAGAAGGGCACCGGCGCTGGACACCACGGGTGCCTGTGCGCCTTGGGCGCGCAGCACAGTGGTGATCTCGTCCTCCGCCGTGCAGTGGTACCCCGCGCCCTGGGCCATGATCGCGACGAGACAGGCTGTGGCGACCACGTCCGGCCGTGCGTCGGCGAGTTCCAGCGCGGCACGCTCGGTCTGCGCGTTCATGGCGCGCAGCTGCTCGGGGGTCACATGCTGCATGCGCATCCGGCTGCTGTGGAACACGAACCGGTCCTCGGGGACTGCCGATTCGCGCAGCCGCAGGATCCGGGGCAACTCCTTTTCCATGGTGAGGTTCGAGCTGGGCACGATCAGGCCGATGTGGTGGTCGGTCACGGAATCCTCCGGTTGTCCGGTGTACGGGGCTCGCCGACGCCCCCGAGGCCCGTTCCCGTGGCCTGCCGTGCCACGGCGGTTCACCCGTCCTGGGTCAGTTGCTCCCAGTGGTCGGCGAGGGATGCGAGCAGGTGTGTGATGTCGTCGCGCTGCTGTGGTCCGTACGGCTCCAGGAGCTGTTCGTCGAGCAGGCGGGCGCGGCGGTTCGCGTCGTCGAGGGTCTGTTTGCCTTCCTCCGTCAGGTAGAGCAGTTTGCGCCGACCGTCGTCGGCGGCCGTTCTGCGGACGATCAGGCCGCGTTTCTCCAGTCGGCGGGCGACGTCCGTCATGGTCGACGTATCGAGGGCGACCGCTGACGCCAGCGATCGCTGGTCGTGCCCCGGGCTCGCGTCCACGACCTGGAGCACCGCGAACTGCGGCCCGGTCAGGAGCGGGTCGACCGTCCTGATCCAGACGGCGAGGTATGCCTGGTACAGGCGCCGGACCTGGTACCCGGGCGCGGTCGTCAGCGCGGCGGGTGGCCGGGGCCGCGCGGAGGTCGAGGGTGCGGTTTCGTCAGCCATGGCGCCTACTTAAGCACGCCGTGTCATCGCCCCGGCGCGGGGATCGAGTGGCTGGGAATCGAGGGGCCACCGGTCAGGCGAGCATCGGGCGCAGTGCCTCCCGCAGACTCGCGAGGGCGGCGGGAGGATTGTCCCAGAACAGCATGTGACCGGCGTCCGGTATCCGGCTCAGTGAGGCTGTGGGGTTCTTCCGGGCCGCCTCTGCCGCGCCCGCCTCGGTGACGACGGGGCTGTCCGCGCCGTACAGCAGCACCGTGGGGCCGGGTACGGAGGGCCACCAGTCGAAGAAGTCCTCGCTCTCGAAACCGCGGTGGGTGGCCTTGATGGCCTCCTCGTCACAACTGGCCAGCCACCGGGCCCGCAACTCCAGCTCCCGGTGCGGCCACCGTGGCCACGCCCCGGCCACTTCGGCGGCGGTGGTGCCGCGTACGGCCTGGGCCAGCTGGTCCAGGAAGGCGTCCACGGGTGTCGGGTAGGGTCCGCGCCCCGGGCCGCTCATGGGCGGGTCGCCCAGGACCGTGCCCCGGAGCGGGACCTTGTTCCGCGCCGCGGTGACCGCGGCGATGCGTGCGCCCATGGAATGCCCGAACAGCACCGGCCGGTCGAGCCCGAGCCGCATGACGACGGCCTCCGTGTCCTCCGCGTACTCCTCCAGGCCGTAGTCGCCGCCACCGTCGGACAGCCCGCGCCCGCGGACGTCGACGACCACCGGACGTACGAGGTCGGTCAGCTCACGCACGACGAAGTCCATCGTGATCGCGGGACTGGTGATGCCGGGCAGGACGAGGAGCGGGACACCAGTGCCGCCGTAGTCGAGGACGTGCAGGCGGGTGGCGCCCGAGCGCACCCAGCGGCTCGTGGCGGGCACATCGGCGAGATCGGCGAGCGCGCTCTGCGACAGGCGGCGGGCAGCCGGGGACGGGTGCGGGTGCGGGGTCATGCGGCCTCCAACGGCGGGTGGTGCGGGCAGGGCAAGGTCATGGCGCTTGGCCCGGGAGCGCTGAGAGGTAGGCGGTGGCGTCCTCGAGGCCGATCACGTCGCCGTACTTGGCCTGGATGTCGAACAGGTTCGCCTCATGAGGACCCGCCGCGCGGTCGCCGACGCATTCGCGCGGAACCAGCACCGAGAACCCGGACTGCACGGCGTCGACCGCGGTGGCCCGCACGCAGCCGCTGGTCGTCGCCCCGCAGACGAGCACGGTGTCGCGGCCGAGCCCGGTCAGCAAGGAGGCCAGCGTCGTGCCGAAGAACGCGGAAGCGCCCTTCTTGGCGATCACGTGGTCCGGTGCCCCACGCGGCAGCCGTGGATCGATCGTGACTTCCTCGCTGCCCTCGACCAGGGCCCGCATGCCCCGCGCCTTGTGCAGCCAGGTCACCGCGTCTCCGGTCGCCTCGGCCGCGGTGTAGGCAATGGTCGTGAACACGACCGGCACTCCGGCGGGACGGCCCGCCTCGATGAGCGCGGACGTCGCATCGACCACCGCGGTCAGATCGGCCCCCGACGGGAACCGGTCCTCGGTGAACCCGCGCGTCAGATCGACCACGACGATCGCCGGCCGGTCGCCACGCCGGACCGGCGCGCCGAAGCCCGCCCGGTCGTAGGTGCGTTCCGTGTCCTGCCCGTACTGCGCCTGGTTCACAACGACCTCCGCAGGGCGCGCAGTTCGCGTGACTGGGCGCGCATCCGGCCGACGAGCAGGCCCTGGACGAGACCGAGCGCGAACGCCCCGGCGAGCATCCCGTACTTGGCGGCGGCGGGGCCGAACACCATGGACAGGCCGTCGAGTTCGGATTGCTGAGCGGGAGCGGCCGACGTGCGGACGGGGTACGCGGCGGCGGGAGCGGTGGCTGAAGGGGCGGCGGGCACCGCGGACAACGGACCGGGTTGCCCGGCGGCATGGTCCTGATCGAGCAGACCGGCCAGGTTCTGCGCGAACTGCCGCAGGATCCGCTCCGACACGGCGCCGATCGCCCCCTTGCCGAACTGAGCGATCTTGCCCCGGATCACCAGATCCGTGGCGAGCTGGAGCAGCGCGCCCTCGGGTGCGCCCAGCACATCGAGGACGACTTCGGCCTCCGCGTCGCCGCTTCCGTGCGTGTCGGCGCCGCGGGCGTGGACTCGCAGCCGCCGGTGCTCGGAGTCGACTTCCAGGAAGCGGACCGTGCCGGCGTACGCGGCCGTGATCGGCCCCACTTTGACCTTTACGCTGCCCTTCCAGGTGTCGCCGTCCTGCCCGTCGAGCGCGGCGCCCGGCATGCACGAGGCGACCCGTTCGACGTCGTTCAGCAAGGCGAAGACGTCATCGGGTGAGGCTTTGACCGGAATGGAGTTGGTCAGCCGCATAGGTCAGTTCTCCTTGCTGTCGCACGCCCGCGCGCAGGCCCGGCGGCGGGCCGTCGCACAGGCGTCGATCGCCTCGACGATGGTCTGGTAGCCGGTACACCGGCACATGTTGGCGGCGACGACCTCCCGGATCTCCTCCTTGGTCGCCTCGGGCCGCTCGGCGAGGAAGCCCTCGGCGAGCATGAGGAACCCAGGTGTGCAGAAACCGCACTGCAAGGCGTGGTGCTCGCTGAACGCCCGCTGGAGGTCGCTCAGCCGGTTGCCGTCGGCCAGGGATTCCACCGTACGGATGCGGGCGCCCTCGGCCTGTGCCGCGAACATCAGGCAGGCACGTACGGGCCGGTCGTCGACGAGCACGGTGCAGGCGCCGCAGATGCCGTGCTCGCACCCGACGTGGGTTCCGGTCAGGCGCAGCTCGTGGCGGAGCACATCGACGAGGGTACGGCGGGCTTCGGTGATCACCTCGTGCTGCTCGCCGTTGACATTCAACGCGATGAGCTGTGGCTCCCGCGGCGTCATGAAGGTGTCATCGGTCATGGAACGGGCTCCGGGTTCAGGGCGCGGTGCACGGTCTGTGGCGTGATGGGAGTGTGGTCGAGTTCGGTGCCGGTGGGGCGCAGGGCGTCGTTGACGGCGTTGAGGACGGCGGCGGGCGCCCCGATGGTGCCGCCCTCTCCGGCGCCCTTCGCTCCCGTGGCGGTGAATGCGCAAGGGGTTTCAAGGTGGTGGATCGACACTTCGGGGATCTCGTGGGCCGTGGGCACCTTGTAGTCCATGAAGCTCGTCGCCGACGGCTCGCCGACCGCGTCGTAGGTCACCTCCTCGTACAGGGCACCGGCGATGCCCTGCGCGATCCCGCCCCGGCACTGTCCCTCCACGACCTGCGGGTGGATCGCGACGCCGCAGTCCTCGACACACACGTATCGCAGAATCTCCACCTGCCCGGTGTCCTGATGGAGCTCGACGACCACACCGTGGGTGGCGTTGGAGAACGTGCCGTCGTTGAAGACGTCGAAGGTGGCGGTCGCGGTCAGACCCGGTTCGATGTCCTTGGGCAGCAGGTCCGCCCGGAGGTAGGCGACGTCGGCGATCTCCCGGTGGGTGAGCACATCACGGGCACCGTCGCCGCCTCGGCGGCGCACCTGGCCGTCCGCCAGCTCCACCTCCTCCGGCTCGGTGTCCCACAGCGCCGCGGCGATGGCGCGCAGCTTGTCGCCGAGTCGCTCGGCGGCCAGGCGCACCGCACTGCCCCCGACGGTGATGGACCGGCTCGCGAAGGTGCCCCAGCCGTAGGTGACACGGTCGGTGTCACCCTGGTGGAGCCTGACCCGGGCGATGTCGAGGCCGAGTGCGTCGGCGACGATCTGCGCCATTGTCGTCTCGTGGCTCTGCCCGTGGCTCATCGTGCCGGTGGTGACCGTCACCGCGCCGCTGGTGTCCATCCGTACTTCGGAGATGTCGAAGCCCGGCACCACCTGCATCTTGCGCTGTGCGAAGGCCGAGGTGCCGTATCCGGTGCGCTCGCTGAAGCAGGCGTAGCCGATGCCGATGTGCCGTCCTTCGGCCGCCGCCGCGGTCCGCGTGTCGTACCAGCCCTCGTCCCTGACGACCCGCTCGCACAGGTTCAGGGACTCCAGGTACGAGCCGGGGTCGTAGGTGATGTTGTTGACGCCCGTGTAGGGGAAGTCGGTGATGACATTGCGGCGGCGGATCTCCACCGGGTCCAGGCCGAGTTCGCGGGCGGCGCGCTCGAAGAGCCGCTCGACGACCATCACGTACTGCGGGCGGCTCACGCCCCGGTACGGTGCGGTCGGCGCCTTGTTGGTGGTGATGGCCCGGCCGCGGACCCGGTAGGCGGGCACCTTGTACACCCCGGGCATCTCGGCGGACGCCATCAGCGGTTCGATGCCCGCGGTGAACGGGTAGCAGGAGTAGGCGCCCATGTCGCACACCACGTCCGCGTCGAGAGCGAGGATCCGGCCGTCGGCGTCGAAGGCGGCGCGCGCCCGGTAGTGCTGCTCGCGGGCGAGAAAGGACGCGGACAGGGCGTCCTTGCGGTCCTCGATCCATTTCACCGGCCGCCCGAGTCTCAGCGCGGCGGCGGCGGCCGCGATCTCCTCGCGTCCGACCACGCACTTCTGGCCGAAGCCGCCGCCCATGTCGGGGACCACGACCCGCACGGCTCGCTCGTCGAGGCGCAGGCAGCGCGAGGCGACCGTTCTCACCTGGTGCGGGATCTGGGTGCAGGTCTGGAGGAGAAGTTGCTCCTCGCGGTCGTCCCAGTGCGCCACGACGCCGCGGGTCTCCAGCGGCAGCGCGTTCTGACGGCCGGTCGTGACGTCCACCTCGACGACGCGGTGCGCCGCGTCGAAGATGTCGTCGATCCCGTCGGTCGCGAAGAGCGAGACGTCCACGAGGGTGTTGCGGGCGGCCTCGTCGTGGACGAGCACCGCGTCGTCGGCGAGCGCGGTCTCCTCGCCGAGGACCGGTGGCAGCGGGGCGTACTCCACATGCGCCGCCTCCAGGCCGTCCTCCGCGGCGTAGGCGTCGAGGCCCACGACGATCGCGAGGGGCTCACCGACGTAGCGGACCTTGTCGCGGGCGAGGACCGGCATGGCGGTCGGCACGAACTGCGACCGGGGCCGTCCCAGCTGAGCGGTGATGTCTCCGATGGCCAGGTCGTCCGCGGTGAACGCCGCCACGACGCCCGGGACACGGCGTACCGCCGACAGGTCCACGGACACGATCTCGCCGTGTGCGACCGTGCTGCGCACGAACTGCGCGTGCAGCATGCCGGGCAGGGCGATGTCGTCTACGAACCGGCCGCGCCCGGACACCAGCCGCCGGTCCTCCCGGCGCGGGACCGACCGGCCCACCAGCGGCCGCCCCTGTTCCTGACGTGTCATCGGGACATCGCCTCCTCACAGGCGCGCCGGACCAGGGTCCGGACCAGTTCCTTGCGATAGTGCGGGCCGCAGGACGCGTCGCCCGGGGGGTCGACAGCCGCCGCCGCGGCGGACGCACAGGCCTCGAAGGAGCCGCCGCCGGTCAGCACCGCCTCCGCCTCCGGAACGCGGATCGCCGCTGCCGCCACACCACCGAGCGCCACCCGGCCGCCGCGTACCGCGCCGTCCACGACGTCGAGGTCCACGGCCGCCGCCACGATCGCGAAGTCGCCACGTCGCTCGGCGAACTCGGTGAGCGCCGCGTGCGGCGCCGTCCGTGGGAAGACGATCTCCACCAGGAGTTCGTCCGGGGCGAGGGCGGTCGTGTAGTAGCCGAGGAAGAAGTCCCCGGCCGCGATCGAGCGTTCGCCCAGCGGGCCGCGTACGACGAACTCGGCGTCCAGGAGCAGCGCGAGCAGACACCATTCGGCGGTGGCGTCCGCGTGTGCCATGCTGCCCCCGACCGTGCCGCGGGTACGGATCGGCAGATGCCCGATCCAGGCCATGGCCCGGCGCAGTACCTCGAAGCCCTCCGCGAGTGTGCCCGCCGGGTCGGTCTCCACCGTGTGGTGGGTGGTGAGCGCCCCGATCCGCAGAGCGCCGTCGGCATCCCGGTGCATGCGGTCGAGCTCCCGGAGGCCGCCGATGTCGACGAGGTGATGCGGGCGGGCCAACCGGAAGTTCATCATTCCGACCAGGCTCTGTCCGCCCGCGATGGCCTTGGCGTCGTCACCCAGCTCGGCCAGCAGCCGTACGGCGCCGGTTACGTCACGGGCCCGGTGATACTGAAAGGGCGCGGGCTTCATGGGTTTCCTGTCCTCCCTTGCGTGGGGTCGCCTCGTGTGCGGTTCCGTGCGTGTCCCGGCGGCCTAGACCACCGTCTGTTCGCGGACCGCGTGAGGGTCCTGAGCCCGGACGTCCGCGGTGTCTCCGTCCAGGGCCCGGCCCTTGGTCTCCGGCGCCGCGATGGCCATCCATATGACGGCGGCCAGCACCGCGAGTCCGAGCACGGCGAACGTCACGGCGAGCCCGAGCGCCGGCCACATCACCGACCCGAACAGCAGCGGCGCGAACCCGGTGAGTGCCCGGCTGACCGAGGAGGCCCAGCCGAAGCCGCTGGCCCGCAGAGGCGTGGGGTACAGCTCGGAGACGTAGGCGTACATGGCGGGGATGGCGAGCTGCATGACGAAGCCGAACACGGCGATCGCCACGACGGACCCGGTCGGCGCCCTCATCACCAGCGCGAACACCACCAGCGCGAGGGTGGCGACCGGAGCCGAGACCCCGATGAGCCACTTGCGGCCGACCACGTCCACCAGGGCGGTGGAGACGAGGACGCCGAGGATGCCGACGCCGCTCATCACGGTGGTGTTCATGAAGGTGGCGGTGTCCCCCAGGCCCTCCTCCTTGAGGATGGAGGGCATCCAGCTGAGAGCCGCGTAGTACACGAGCATCACGGTGGCGAACAGCGACCAGGCCACGGAGGTGACGCGCGGGCTGTGCGCCCATATGTCGCGCAACTGCTCCACGGCGGCGGCCACACCGCGTCGGCCGGTCCCGGCGACGGGCTCCGGGATGACGTACGGCTCGGCGGGAGCGCCGGTACGGGCGACGAGGTCGTCGATGACGGCCCTGGCCTCGGCCTCGCGTCCCTTCTTCGTCAGGTAGACCGGTGACTCGGGGATGCCCCGGCGCACCCAGAACAGCAGGAGCGCGGGCAGCACCATGGTCGCCAGCATCCAGCGCCAGTTGCCGTCGAGCGGGAGCATCACCGTCGAGACGAGGCCGCACAGCGTCACACCCACCGGCCACCACAGGTCGAGCGCGGTGAGCACCCGGCCGCGGTACGCCCGCGGCGAGAACTCACCGACCAGGGCGTAGTCGACGGGGATGCAGCCGCCGAGCCCCACACCCGCGAGGAAGCGCAGGGCCAGGAAGAGTGGGTAGGTGGGCGCGAGGGCGCCCAGCACCGAGAACAGGGCGAAGATCAGCAGCGTGACGCTGAACGCCTTCGTGCGTCCGATGCGGTCCGCGACCGCGCCCCAGGCGATGGCCCCCACGGCCATGCCGACGAGGTTGGCGGTCGCCACGAGCCCGCGCCCGGCGAGCGAGAGGTCGAAGTGCGAGCCCAGGAGCGGCATGAGGAAACCGTTCAGGGCTATGTCGTAGGCGTCGAAGAGGTAGCCGAGACCTCCGATGATGAAAATGCGGCCCTGGACGCCCCATCTCCAGGGAAGTTCCTGAACGATCTGATCACCGGTTTTCATGTTCGCTCCACGGTGGTCGCGTATCGGGTACATGCCGCGCCATTGCGGGTGTGGTACACACGGCTCGGCGTGCGGGTCGTCAGTGCCGGGGGCTCCCGCCACGGGCGGTGGGCTCAGCGGGCGAACTGGTAGGAGAACGCCCCCAGATCCGGGTCGTTGAGTGGTGTTCCGCTCCACAGCCAGTCGTACGACACGTCCGACTCGCCGTCGAAGTTCTTGAGCTTCTCGTCCCTGGCCCGCTGCTCCGGGCCGTCGGCCAGGTGGTAGAAGGTCTTGTTCGCGAGCGACGCGTCCTGGACCATGCCGGCGTGCTTGGCGCGCCGGTCGACGTAGCGGCGCAGCGCCCCTTCTATGCCGGAGGCGGTGACAGCACCCAGTTCCTCGGCGAGTACGGCCGCGTCCTCCATGGCCTGCGAGGCGCCCTGCGCCTGATACGGGAGCATCGCGTGGCAGGCGTCGCCCAGGAGGGCGACGCGGCCGTCAAGCCATACGGGGTCGCGGCGCCGGTAGTAGAGGGCGAAGGCCAGGACGTCCTCCTTCGCCTTGGACAGCATCGCCGGGACACGGTCGTCCCAGCCGGGGAACGCGTCGACGAGGTCCTGCGCGGAGGCGGGAACCGTCCAGTTCTCGCGGACCGCGTCCGTGCAGGGGACGCACGCCACGACGTTCAGGTAGTCGCCGCCCCGGATCATGTAGTGGACGAGGTGCCGGTCGGGCCCGTACCAGATGGTGCTCTGGTAGCGGTCCACGAGCCAGCGGGTGGCCGGGTCGGCCGCGATGAGGTCACCGGGGATCAGCGCCCGGTAGGCCATCTCGCCGGAGAACAGCAGCGTGTCGGGGGCGCCCATGAGGTCGCGCACCCGGGATCGGACGCCGTCGGCGCCGATGATCACATCGGCGCCGTGGCGCCGTCCGTCCTCGGTGACCGCCACCGGCCGCACGGGATCGGTGCGGTCCATTTCGACGACTTTGCTGGAAGTGTGGACCGCCACGACGGGCCCGGGGCCCGCGGGGTCCGCACAGGCGTCCAGCAGCATGCGGTGCAGATCGGCCCGGTGGTAGTGCCAGTACGGGGCGTTGAACTCGTCCTTGCAGCGCTGCCCGAGCGAGGTCAGGCCGACGATCCGGCCGTCCGTCCACCGGCGCCGCACCTGGTCGAGCGGCTCCGTGCGGATGGCCTCCATCTGCCGGCGCAGCCCGAGACCCATCAGGACGCGGCTGGCGTTGGGCGCGGTCTGGATGCCCGCGCCGACCTCGCCGAGTTCTGCGGCCTGTTCCAGGACGGTGACCCGCAGGCCGCGCTGGCGCAGTGCGAGGGCTGCGGTCAGACCGCCGAGTCCTCCCCCGACGACGGTGACTTCGAACGACTGACTGGACGCCACTCTTCCTCCAATGTGCGGGCGCGTCATGGTGTTGTGTGCAGCGCGGCGGGACGGCGGCTCGCCCCGGAGGCGCTCAGCGGTCGGTGAGCGTCCCGGCGGTGACGACCTCGGTGCCGTCCACCGAGACGGTGCAGCCCCGCATGGCGATGTCGAGGTGGGCGTACGACTCGCGGCCCAGGACCGGGTGGGGACCCGTCGACCACAGGAAGTTCCCCGCGAACGCGCGGGCGTCCATGCCCATCAGGTCGTCCTTGCCGTACATCGCCGTGGCGAACCAGTCGGCCGTACGCATCAGCCCCCAGCCCATGTGGGACAGGCTGCGTGCCCAACGGTCCTGTGCGTCGTCGAAGAACGTCGACAGCATCCGGGCATCGGCTCCGCCGGAGACCTTCTCGATGTGGCCGTCGGATACCTGAAGCGTGACGGGGCTGCTGACGTACTCCTTGAAGGGCAGCAGGATGTCGCCCTCATCCAGCACGATCTGTCCGTTGGAGATCTCCGGCCAGCACAGCACCATGGTGCTCGGCCAGTGGTCCCAGCGGCCCGGATCGTCGGCGAAGCCGCACTGGAACTCCGGCTTGGCGCCCGCGAGCTGCACGGTCAGATCGGTTCCCGCGGCCGAGGTGACCCGCATGACGGACGACCTCTCCAGCAGGTCGACGCCCTCCTGCACCTCCGCCTTGTCGGTTTCCTTGGGCAGATTGCGAATGAGCACGTCGGGCGCGTCGCAGATGAAGATGATGCGGGTGCCGGCCCGCCGGATCTCCTGCTGTACCGGCGCGTGGATGAAGCCCTCGCGGGTCAGGTCGACGACCAGATCCGCGGATTTCAGCAGGTCCTGGGCGGTGCTGTCGTTGAGGACGGAGAGCAGCCCGGGGCCCGCGCCGGTGTGTGTGCTCGGCATCGGCGCGGGGCTGCCCCCGGGAACGGTTGCCGCGATGACGTGCGCACCACACGCCTTGGCCGCGCCGAAGGCCGCCGCCACGTAGTCGCCCCGGCTGCCGGGCTCCGACAGCACGACCACGTGCTCGCCCTCGCGGACCTTGCACAGTCGCAACTCGCGGGTGAAGGCGTCGAGCAGATCGGCGGAAGAGAGATCGAACACGTTTTCCTCCCAGGTCGCTTGCGGTACCGACCGCGGCCTTGTGGTGACGGCGGGCATGCCGCGGCCAGGCTCTGAAGGCGGCGGTCGAGGGGAATGGCGAAGAGCGGGCAGGGCGCAGGGCCCTCGCCGCCCATGGCGAACAGTGGACTCGGACCGGTTGCGTTGTCCGGCCGACGGAGATAATCCGAACACGTACTATCTCCGCTTGGCAAGGGGTGGCCCCGGAGTTAACACGGGTCTTTTCCGGCGACACCGGGGAGGGCCACAACCATCACGGCCCTGACCTGCGGTGGAACGTTCGCATCCGATACCACGCCGCCTCGGCCCGCGTGTTACATGGATTACCGGCAGGTGTCGAACCAGAAACGGTTCACCGCGAAGGTGGCCACAGCCTCCGGTCGGCGCCGTTGCGGCGGCATCACGCTGTCACGCCGCCGCGCTTGGCCTGACCCCGCACCCAACCAGCACCCGGGCCAACACAGCCGGCACGGGTGTGGAATCTCTCGTTGGCGCGCCGGATGTCGAGGAGGAGGGCCATGGCGCCGCCCTTGCAGCCTTGCCGCCCTTGCTGTTCATGCGGCCGGGGCGCCAACCCGGGCATGTAGTTGAATGTTGCACAACACCGCGGGCAGGACCATTCCCGTCACCCCATGGGGGTCGATCGACTTCCATATGGTTTACGGTTCAACTAGTGTCCGATCGGCGGGCACGGACCCCAAGGATGAAATCTGCCATGGGCATCTTCAGCCGCAACCGAACGAACGACACCGACGGAACGGAGACCGCAACCGTGAGCACCCCGATCAAGGTAGCCGTCGTCTACTACTCCTCCACCGGCACGATCGCCGAGGTCAGCAAGCACATTGCCCAGTCCGCGGAGAAGGCCGGCGCCGAGGTCCGCCTACTCAAGGCAACCGAACTGGCCCCGCAGGAGGCGATCGACTCCAACGCTGCCTGGGCAGCCAACGCCGCCGCCACCGCCGACATCCCTGACGCCACCCCGGCCGACATCGAGTGGGCCGACGCCGTGATCTTCGGTTCCCCCACCCGCTTCGGCAACATCACCTCGCAGCTGAAGCAGTTCATCGACACGCTCGGTGGCCTGTGGGCCCAGGGCAAGCTCGCCGACAAGGTCTACAGCGGCTTCACCTCCTCCTCCACCACCCATGGCGGCCAGGAGTCCACCCTGCTCGCCCTGTACAACTCCTTCCATCACTTCGGCGGCATCGTCGTCGCCCCCGGCTACACCGACCCCGCCAAGTTCGCCGATGGCAACCCCTACGGCACCTCCCACGTCGACGCCCAGGGCGCCAACCCCGTCAACCAGGCCACCCGCGACGCCGCCCGCGTCCAGGCCGAGCGCATCGTGCGCATCACCACCGCCCTCAAGGCCGGCCTCGCTGCCGCCTGAGCCTGCCACTCGGCAGAACACCACCCCGGGCCGACCGGCCGTACGACGTCGTACGGCCGGTCGGCCGCGTCGGCGCGCGTCCGGCCGCCAGGCGCTCCGGGGCAGCTCAGCTCTGGACAGCTGACGGGTCCATCCACACCACTTCCCAGGTGTGACCATCGGGGTCCTGGAAGGACCGGCCGTACATGAAGCCGTGGTCCTGGGGTTCTCCTGCGGGCGCGCCGCCCGCGGCCAGTGCCTTGTCCACCAGCTCGTCGACCTTCGTGCGGCTCTCCGCGCTCAGGCACAGAAGCACCTCGGAGGTCTTGGTGGAGTCCGCGATCTCCTTGTTGGTGAAGTCCTGGTAGCGCTGTCTGGTGAGCAGCATGGCGACGATCGTCTCGCTGATGACCACACATGCGCAGTCATCCGTCGTGAACTGCGGGTTGATCGAGTAGCCGAGCTCGGTGAAGAACTTCTTCGACGTCTCCAGGTCGTTCGTCGCGAGGTTTACGAAGATCATCTGCTGGTACACGGGCCGTCTCCTTCGTCTGTGGCCTTTCACAGAGATGGACCGCGCTGCCCCACGGAACTCATCGCTCGCCGAAAGGAATCTCCGCCCTGATGGGGGCCGGTGCAGAAGGAACTCGGTCATGGAGCGGTTGGGTGCAGACCTGCCGACGTGAACTGCTGGACCGGACCTTGATCTGGAACCAGCGGCACCCGCTCTACGCGCTACGGGAGTTCGAGCATTTCTACAACTCTCATCGCGCCCGCCTCAACGAGTATCGGCATGCAGCGCGACCTGCACGGATGAGGTTTCCGGCAAACGCACTGGCCAGCGTCGTCTTCGTCGTGTGCCGCTCGACCGCACCCGCTGCCCTCACGTCCACGCCGGCTGAGCGCCTACGGTGCTCCCGAACTCGGCCAGTGGCCGACGGCTCGCATCGAGCCGGGCGGGAATCGAGCACTGGTCCATACCTGTCTCCGGAGCAGTGAACCGGCTGGGCGGGGCCCTGTCAACATCCTCAAGAGGAGGCTCTTCCCGGGTAGTTCGCGGTGGCCGTGACGGGTTGACACCCTGTTTTCGGGCGCCCATCATCGGTGGGACTTCGACGAGGCTCCTCGTGTATCCAACTGTCCGATCAGCCACTGGGGCTCGTGGGCCGTATTCTTGAATCGATTCATATATCGCGTTTCCGTGTTCCCGCACCTGATCCGGGAGGATTCCATGCGTCGTCGTATCCCGTTGAGCAGATCGCCAGGTCGGCGCCACTTACTCGGCCGCGCCCTGGTCGCGGCCGCCGTGCTGACCGCAGGTCCCGCCCCGTCCGCGGACGCCGCTCCTCCCGTATCCGCGGCGGCCTCGACGGCCGCGACGGGCCTTCGCAAGGCCGCACTGGACGACCTGAACTACTCGCCGACCTCCCGCACCCTCAAGCCGACCGCCGTGTACTCCACGTCCGGCAGCGTCGCGAACCCGCAGAACGTCCTCAGCGGGCAGCCGACACGGATCTCCGGCTCACGGTCGGCCATCACCCTCGACTTCGGCAAAGAGGTCGGCGGCCTGGCAACGTTGTCATTCGGTGACACCAGCGGCAGCGGCCAACGGGTCGGCCTGGCCTTCAGCGAGTCGTCCCTGTACGCGGGCACCGGCAGCGACAGGAGCAGCGGCCGCGACGGCGAGGACGGAGCGCTCTACGCCACAGCCTCAGCCAACGGCACCTACACAACGCCCGCCGCGCGACTGCGGGGTGGCTTCCGCTACCTCACCGTCTTCCTCGACACCTCGGGCTGGGTGGACCTCAAGGGCGTCAGCCTCGAATTCACCGCGGCTCCGGGGAAAGCCAACCCGGCCGACTACGCCAACTACTTCCACTCCAGCGACGACCTGCTCAACCGCATCTGGTACGCCGGGGCGTACACCGTGCAGCTCAACACGATCGCCCCCGACCAGGGCCGCGCCTGGCCCCCACCGGCCACGGAGTGGGACAACAGCGCCACCATCGGCGTGGGCGACTCCGTCCTGGTCGACGGGGCCAAGCGCGACCGTACGGTGTGGCCCGGTGACCTGGGCATCGCCGTACCCACGCAGTACGCCTACTCAGGCGACCTCACCTCAACGCGCAACGCGCTCACCACGATGTACAACGCACAGTCCGCCGAGGGTGAAATCCCCTGGTCAGGACCGCCGTTCAACCTCAAAGGCTCGGACACTTACCACACCTGGACGCTGTTGGGCACGGCGACGTACTACACGTACTCGGCCGACCGGGCGTGGCTGGACTCCCAATGGGCCAACTACAAGCGCGGGATGGCCTTCATCACCAACAAGATCGACGGCAACAACCTCCTCAATGTGACCCGCACCCAGGACTGGGCCCGGGCCGGCCAGGGCGGCGAGAACATCTCCGCCAACGCACTGCTGTACGCCACGCTCAAGGCCGGTGTCACTCTGGCCACGGTCGAAGGCGACAGCGCGCTCGCCGCGAGCTGGGCCGACAAGGCGGCCGCCATCAAGACCGCGGCCAACTCCCGCCTGTGGGACGCCTCGAAGGGCATGTACAAGGACAACCCCACCAGCGGCCTGTACCCGCAGGACGGCAATTCGCTCGCCGTCTGGTACGGGCTCACCGACACCACGGCGAAGTCCCGGAGCATCGTCACCCGGCTCGGAACCCGCTGGGGCGCCTACGGCCCCACCACCCCCGAGTGGGGCGGCAACGTGTCCCCCTTCGTGGGCGGTATGGAGCTGAACGCCCGCTTCACCGCCAACGACGACTACACCGCCCTGGCACAGATCCGTCGTACCTGGGGCCACATGCTGAACAGCGACATCGGCACCAAGAGCACCTTCTGGGAGGGCATCAAGGCCGACGGCGGCCTCGCCTACGGCGGTTCGTTCATGAGCCTGGCCCACGGCTGGTCCACCGCGCCCACCTCCACCCTCACCTTCGACGTGCTCGGCACCGCACCGGAGTCGGCGACCGGCGCGTACCGCTTCGTCCCGCACCCCGGCGAGCTGACCAACGCCGAGGGCCGCATCACCATGCCCCAGGGCGCCATCAACGCATCCTGGTCCCGCGTCCCCGCCGCCGGCACCTATGCGGCGCACCTCACCAGCCCCTCCGGCACCACCGGCCGCATCGGCGTCCCGAAGCTGGGCGGCGGCAACATCTCGGTGTCCGTGAACGGCACCGTCGTCTGGAGCAACGGAACCTTCACGCCCACCCCAGGAATCACCGGCGCGAGCCAGGACGACGCCTACGTCTACCTCACCGGCGTCGCCCCGGGCAGCTACACCGTGAACGCCACAGGACTGGGCAATCCTCCCGCGCCTGCCGAGCCGGGTACCAGCGCCCTGCGTGCGGGCTTCACCCGGTGCGCAGGCGAGGGCGGTACGTGCTCCTTCAGCGGCACCCGCTCGGTGGCCTACGGGGCCGGGACGTACACGTACAAGACGGCGACCGACAGCACCGCCTGCACCAGCGCCTCATTCGGTGGCGACCCGGCGTCGAATCTCGTCAAGTCCTGCTATGTCGCCGACGCGGGCGGCCCGCCCGGATACACCGTCTGCGCCGCCGAGGGCGGCACCTGCTCCGTTCCCGGCTACAACCGCGACGTGGCGTACGGCGGCAACGGCAACTTCGCCCATCAGGTCACCAACGGCTCCGTCGCCTGCACCAACGCCCACTTCGGCGATCCCATCGACGGCGTCGCCAAGTCCTGCTACCTGCCACCCGATGGAGGTCCGCCCGGCGGCTGGACCAAGTGCGCCTCCCAGAACGGCACCTGCCCGGCCGCCGCGGGACAGCCGGTGATGTACGGCGCCTTCGGCGCGTTCACAACGAGCACGGCCACCGGCGACACCCCGTGCACCGACGCCACGTTCGGCGACCCGATACCCGGCGAGTCCAAGGCCTGCTACACCGCCACCGGCGGCCCTCCCGGCTACGCCACCGCCTGCTCCGCCGAAGGCAGCACGTGCGCCTTCGGCGGACAGCGGACCGTCGCCTACGGCGCACGGGGCCGCTTCGTCTACAAGTCGTTCACCAGCGGCACCAGTTGTACGACGGCGGCAATCGGCACCGATCCGCTGCCCGGCGTGAGCAAGACCTGCTACCTCACACCCTGATGAGCGCAAGGACAGGATCGGGTGGCTCCGGCGCTGAGACGTACGGCAGGTGATCTGACTGCTGAGCCGCGCTGCCCGAGCCGGAGGGCCCGCTGGCCGACTCGGGCAGGGGCGCGCGGCTACGGCCGCACGGCGCACACGTACCGGCTGAAGGGTGCCCCTGGGATCGGTACTCTCATCGTTCGCGTACTCACCGAGCGTCCAGAGCGCGCCGGAGCCGGAGCCGGAGCCGTCGTAGCTGAGGTCCTCGACACCGATGTTCAAGCGGGACCTGTGCCTGGGACCCGCCGCCCAGTTCTCCTTCCACCTGCGCAGCTCACCAGCCTTCCTGGAGGTGTGGCTGGTGGTCAGGTAGTACGTGGAGCCGACCTTGACCGCGCCCTGCGTGTTCGCGCCCTTCGGCACCGCGTGCGCCCACTCGGCCCGGGGCCGCAGAGCGCCTCCCGTGAAGGGCCAGCGGACCAGCCGGGGGCTGCCGCTCGTGCCGTACTCACTGACGAGAAGCCCGGGACCGCTTGCTGTCCGGTCCACGGAGACCTGGGAAATGACGAGCTTGCGCGCGCGGCCTGCGGCGATGACTTTTCGAGCGGCACAGGCCCGTGCGACGCGGCAGCCACAGTGGGCAGCAACCCACGGTGCTTTCTTCAGCCCGTTCCGCTCGGCCCATTCCGTGACAGCCTGCTGGGGCTGCGCGCCGGTCCTGCGGTGCCGTGTTGCGGCACCGAGGCAGGCGGTGGTGCCGGAGAGACAAGGACAACCCCGGCACCAGATGTGATGCGCTGTCAGAAGCGCGGGTCGAGGAAGGAGCCCCACTTCCAGTTGCCGGGGACCTCTGGCTTCCATTCGCCGTGGAGCTCGATCGTCTCCCAGTCAGGGTTGTCGGGGTTCAGCCACGTCGTGTGGTCGTAGGAGCCATTACCCGGGTCCAGGCAGTCCTTCCATGTGTACCAGCCCTGGCCGACGGAGAGGTTGGAGCGCTCCCCCAACCCCCCGATCTGGGCCCAGTCGTACGTGCCCGTCGCCAGAGACATGCGGCGTTCGACGCAGGACTCCGGCATGCCGCTGTTGGGATTGTCCGTGAGCTCTTGGGTCTTGGTGTTATAGGCCGTCTCGGCCGTCACGGTCGCCGGGACCGCCGAGGCGGCGCCCGGCACGACGAGGGCGGCCGCGCCGAACAAGGCCGTGAGCATGAGGATGCGCGAGATTCGTGCCACGATCGTTCCTTTCGGGAGGTACGGATCGGTGTGGCGGAGCAACGAGTTGCGTTCGGGTTCCCTCCGCACGAGCGGCCGGTCCCCTCAGCCGTCTCCCGCCTCGGTGACAGTTCCCAGGTGTATCGCGAGCCTGCCGGGACCCGTCCCGTTTCCCGAGCTGAGAGCCGTGCGGTACGTGCTGGGACCGCTGAACGCGACGCGGCCGAGCAGGGCGGCCAGTGTCGGGTCGACGGCGGCAAACTCGCCGGCACGGCTGGCGGCGGCTGCGTCGGCGAGGTCGGCGTGCGCGGTCCAGCTGACCGGGCCGTCTACAGGCAGCTCGATCTGGCCGGACTCCACTGTGGCTGAACCGCCTTGCCGCCGACGGTTGATCGCCGACGGCTCGTGCGTTCTCGCCTGGGTGAGGCGGCCAGGGGGCCTCACGTCCGTACCGAGCTCACTGACGAAGTACCCGCCCCCGGAGATGGGAGTCCGCGGCCTTTTCGCAGATCGCTGCGGCCGCAGGGATCGCCACGGCTGGCGAGGATCTCGGCCCGGTCGGCCGTGGAGATCCGGCGTCGGCCCACACATCTGAGGAGCCAGGAGCGCTGTCTCCCCGGGCCGTGCCTAGTGCGCGTTGGATGCCGGTTGGCGGCTTGGCCCTACGGCCGGTGCCGCTGCCTGCGTCGGCTTGACCTCAACCACGGTTCATGTCTGAGGCTGCGTGTGCGGCGCTGGCCGCAAGCAGGGACACATCCCTGGACCGACCACTCCGACCAAGGAGGTCTGGCCATGACCGAGACGGTGACCGAGTGGATCAGGCAGCACGCCCATCGCCTCACCACCCTCGATCCCCAAGCCCCGTTGACCGATCTCCTGCCACTGGCCCGCATCGTGCGCGATGCCAAGGTCGTAGCCGTCGGTGCCTCGACCCGCCAGGCCCACGAACTGTCCGCCCTCTCGCACAGGCTCGTCCGGCTGCTGGTCGAGGAACTGGGATTCCGTTCACTCATGCTGGAAGGGGACGACGCGTCGAGGGTCGGACTCGACGAGTACATCAGAACAGGGACGGGGGACCCGCGGGTCCTGCTGGCCCAGGCCCGGTCCTTCTGGCAGACCGAGGAGACCCTCGACGTCATTCGCTGGATGCGCTCCTTCAACCGTCACCACCCCGATGACCCGGTTCAGTTCGCGGGGGCGGTCCGCTCTCCCCAGGGACAGGCCCCCCGGCTCGACGACCTTGCCGGCATTGAGCTGAGTCTGGCCGAGGACACGATCCGGTGGCATGAACGCACCGCGGATAAGATTGTCTATTGCGGTGGCATCGCGCATACCACCAACGGCAATCCGCGGACCGTCCCTCTCGCGTCCTCGTCAATGACGCACCGTAACGCGGGCAGTTACCTCCGCGAGCGTTTCGGAGCCGGCTGTCCATCGGCCTGACCTTCCACCACGGCATGGCTCCCTACCCTGTCCCGGCCCCGGCGGCGGAGTTCGCTGACGCGGTCCTGGGGGGCACTGGACTGGATGCCTATCTTCTGGACCTGCACGCCGATGGCCCAGCCCCTATCCGGACCTGGCTCAATACGCCGACCAGGACGCGCCTGATCGGTCCTCACTACGACCCCGAGGACAACGCCGCGTACCACCTTTCCGGCGGGTCGCTCACAGACTTGTTCGACATCATCCTCCACACCCAAGAGGTCACCCCGGTCCGTTTCCTCTCTCACGCAAAGAGCTGAGTCAGCCGTATCAACGGGTACAGCCGCTTACGGTCAGGACTGCGCGCCCCTCGGACAACGCCTGGTCAGCATCCCTGTGCCAGCGCGGCGCGCATCGCCGGTACGACCTCCTGCGCGAACTCCGTGATCTGGCGTTGATGGTCGGCGTCGGGCCAGTAGACGAAGCCGTTCATCCCATAGTCGCGCACCACGGAGACGAGCTGGTCGGCCCACTGCCGCGCCATACCCTGGATGCCGAGGTCCGACGAGGGGGCCGGCCCCGGATGCACTCCGCTGATCGAGTAGTGCTCGCCCCGGAAACGCACCGATGGCTCACGCTCCACATCAGCCGGATGATCTCGATAGCCTCGTCGAGCGCTGCCACGGCCTCCTTAGCCTCCCGGCGCGGTCCGCCCATGGCCGCGATCGCGTCCCAGAAGGCTCCGGTACCGAGTCCGAGCTGGACCCGCCCGGGGGCGAGAACGTCGAGTCCGGCCGCGGACTTCGCGAGCATCGCGGGTTGTGGTGTTCCAGAACTCGGCCAGGCCCCGTGGCCAGCGAGGATCAATGAAGTACCACAGGGTGGGCTGCAGGCCGGTTCGACCGATGATGCGGGGGCACTCGGCGAGGCCAGTCTGACAGCCGCTCCCGCGAGTACGGAGGTGTACGTGGCCGTTCGTCATCGTCTACTCAAAGCCAACCCCAACGACGTGCGGGCGGTCCTGGCCGACGGCAACAAGTACCCGCAGTGGGTGGTGGGGCCCTCGGCGGTCGAGCCGCTGGGCGGGCAGCGCCCGCGACCCGGCCCGGCACTCCGCTATCAGGTCCGCCTCGGTCGCCTGCGGCTGTCCGACGAGACGGTCATCCGCCGCTGTGAGGAGGGCCCCGGGCTGGAGCTGAAGGCCCACACCGGCCATGCGGAAAAGACCGGAGCCGCGCGCGGCATCGGCGCGGCACTGGCACGCGAGGCCGCCCGACGCGGCGCCTGGCGCCGGCCCCCGGCGGCTCGGCGGTGCGCCAGCCGTCCGCGCCGCGCAAGAGATGAGATGGGGACGAGTTGAGATGCAGACGTTCCTGCCCCATCCCGATTTCCGGCGGTCGGCGCGTGAGCTCGACCGGCGGCGGCTGGGCAAGCAGCGCGTCGGGGCCCTTCAGGTCCTACGCGGCCTGACGGTGCCCGGTTACGGCTGGCGCCGGCACCCCGCCGTGCAGATGTGGACCGGATACGAAGAGGCCCTCGTCCGGTACGGGCTGGAGATGTGCCGGGGGTGGCGGGAGCTGGGGCATCAGGACAGCTGCGCCGCCTCCCTGGTCGCCGACCTCGCCGCACACCGCCCCGGCCTCCCGGTCCGCGACCAGACCGAACTGGCAGGAGCCGGGGAACTGCCGCCGTGGCTCGGTGACGCCGCCTTCCACCGCAGCCACCAGTTGGCACTCGTACGAAAGGACCCCGGGGTGTACGCCCCTCGCTTCCCCGGCGTGCCGGACGACCTGCCCTACATCTGGCCGGCCTCGGACCGGGAGGCCCCGGACGCGCCCGGCTCCTGAACCAATGGTGCCGCGCGCCGGGCCTCGCCGGGCGCGCGGCTGTCGGAGCGTCAAGGGTTCGACGGTGGTCTACAAGGATTGGCGGAAGACCCAGTCCCGAATTCCGGGGATGCCGTAGGCGTAATGCCATGTCCCCATGTGTTCGGAACCGGCGTTGCCGCCGGTTCCGGCGACGGTTCCCGTGAGGAACGTGGTGTACTGCACCGGTGCTTTCTGGGCCTCGATGGCACGGACGGCGGCGGCGTATTCGGCCTGGGTGAACTGGGCGTCCCATCCAGCCGCTGTGGCAACCTTGGTGCCCTCCGCCTTGACGACCTGCATGATGGCGTTCTCTCCGGGGAACGCCTTGGCGTCTCCCTCGGAGACGTGCACCCACATCTTCTTCGTGGCCAACGGGGCGGCCTGTTCGGCCGGCCACTGGCCGGCCACGATGTACAGGGCCGCGAAGACGTCGGTGTAGCGGATGCCGAAGCCCAGCGACATCATGGCGCCCATCGACTGGCCCGTGGTGTAGCGGCGCTTCGGGTCGATGCCGTAAGCGGCGGACAGATGTTCGATGAGATTGATGGTGGCGTCGAACAGGGCGGTGGGATGTCCACGATCGGGTTGACGACCCGGTTGGTGCTCAGGACGGTCCCGTCGGCCTCGTAGCGGCGACCGGCGGTGGTATAGACAGTGCTCGTCTGCGTCACGGTGGCCGACGGCGTGCGGATGGTCGGGCCGCTCCGTGCTTGGCGCTCGCCGAAGCGGGTGCACTGGGCGAGGCGGAAGGCGCCCCGCCGCCCCCTCCTGTCGCCCATAGGGCCGCGTCGGTGTCGTCGGGAGGCAATTCGATGATCACGAAATGGCCGTTTGCGCCGTGGTCGGCGCGCTCGGTGGCGCGGTTCGCGTACACACGGGTGATCGTCCGGCTCTCGACCGCGAACGTGGACGTCGTCAGACGACGGTCGATGACGTCGAGGTCGTACTCGACCGCCACGGCCACGAACTTCTGGCCATCCCCGTAGACATGGGTGATCGCCGTGACGCTCCGGATGTGCCCATGACCGGTGGTGGACTGCATGTGCTCCCCGGCGACCGCGGATGCCTGGAAGGCAGCTCCACCGGCGACCGCGATTCCGGTTCCCACGGATCCCGCGATAAATGCGCGCCTGCTTCTCAAGAGTGGCTCCTTTCGTGTCGGTGTTCACGTCGGCGAACAAGGGGCATTGTCCACACATACGCCTCATCGAATCCATTTGCCAAAACGCCGGAAACAATGACGGTGCTGTGAGACCCCGCTGAACTCCCTGTGAATTCCATATGCCCCACCCAAGG
This sequence comes from Streptomyces sp. NEAU-YJ-81, assembly GCF_017592595.1. Lineage (NCBI taxonomy): Bacteria > Bacillati > Actinomycetota > Actinomycetes > Kitasatosporales > Streptomycetaceae > Streptomyces > Streptomyces sp. NEAU-YJ-81. The sequence continues at coordinate 53,942 of NZ_JAGFNO010000014.1, forward strand.
AGAACAGGCGCCCGCCCCACTTCTCTTTCGTGTGCCGCGGCGAGAAGAGTCTACGAGGCGCCGCCTTGCGTCAACATGCGGCGCGTGAAATCTAAGCTTGCGTCCTGCGAATTGCTGCTGGGCGAAACCGCTGTGATGCTCACCGTGTTAGGCGCCGCTGCCGACGTGACGGATCATTGCGCGTGCGGCAGCGGAATCGGCGCGCGAACGGACCCATTTATCTTGTAGAGGACTTGAATGCTTGAGCGACACGCAAATGAGATCGAGGAATCCGGCTCTTCCGGGGACGTGAGTCGTCGCACCTTCGTGGCGGCGACGGCTTTGGCCACAGCGGCGACCACGGTGGTGGGCGCCGCGGCCGAGGCCGGGGCCGCCGAGTCAAAGACCGTCCTGCGGATGGGAACCGGCAAGGCCGCGTTCACACCGGCAGCCTCCATCCTGCCGCTGGACACCTTCACCTCCGTCCACGACGACCTGTATGTCCGTGTCCTGCTGGTGGAGTCCGGCTCCCGCGGCTTCGCGCTGGCGGTCCTGGACCTGACCTCGATCAGCGCCGAGGCCATCGCGCTGATGCGTACCGCCATCACCGCGGCCACCGGCATCGCTTCCGCGGACATCCTGGTCACGGTGACCCACTGTTTTTCCGCACCGCACGTCGCGGCGAGCACCTCATCGGCCGGCGCCGCCGCCTATGTGCAGAGCATCGCCGCGGCGACCGAGACCGTGGTGGCCGATGCCGTCAAGAACCTCCAGGACGCCCAGGTCGGGTACGGCTCCGGTTCCGCCGACGTCAATGTCAACCGCAACGTCCGCACCGCGGACGGATACTGGCTGGGCGTCAACGAGCAGGGCATCTCGGACGACGGGGTGTACGTCGCCCGCTTCAACGACCTCGACGGCAATCCGATTGCCGTCCTGGCCAACTACAACGTCCAGTCCTGTGTGATGCAGGACTCGAAGATGGCCGACGGCAACCTGCCGATCACCGCCGACCTGGCGGGCGCCGCCGTCGCCCACGTGGAGGGCCAGTACATATCCGAGGCGCCGCACGGTACTCGAATGTGAAGCGCTCATGACGGCCGCCCGAGTACGGCACTCCGTGCACCGCCCCAGGACGTGGCTCGCATGCGGAGCCGAACAGTTCAACTCTGCGGAAGCCCGATCCGGATGAGTCCCGCACCGGCCTGGGCACGGCGCTTCCGGCTGCGTCGGAGCCCCGTGGTAAACAACCATCGCGGACGGGGTGGTGGAGAAGATCGCCGGGGTCGCCGCACGGGAGGTCCCGGGAATCAACGCACTGGGCGGCGGATTCACCCGCACCGTGGGAGCCATGCGCGACCGGGTCCCGGGCGGGCGCCCGAGCGCGGGGCGCGGCGTCAGAGTGAGACTTTCTTCGATGCGAGTAAGGAGCGCGAGTCGCGGTACGCACTGTGTCTACGGGCGATGCCTGGGTGCGGCACCGGTCACGCTGCCGTGCCGGGTGCGGCAGTCGGCCTGAGTGCCTTGTCCGTGCGGTCGGGGACGGACGGCGGCAGTGCCGTGGAGGGGGCGGCGGACGTCGTCTCCGCGACCAGCAGGGCGAAGCCCGGACGCCGGGCATCACCCGCCAGACGACGCAGGAGACCTGTCGCGGTACTCCTCGCCGCCCGCCCCGACAACGGACTTCACGTACAGGTCCGCGAGGACCTCACGCAGGCTCTCGGCCTGCCCGCGGCTCAGCCGTCGCAGGCGGATCGCGTTCAGGAGGGCCGACTGATCGACTCCCCTCCTCATCCTCGCTGTTCCAACCCGGTCCATCGCAGGAGCATGCGATCGGAGCCGGTGTCCGCGAGGAGTCGTGCGGTCTGCGGGGACGGGTAGTGCAGTCGCACGGAGGCGTGGGTCTCGGCGGCGTGCTGCGACGCGTCGAGGAAGACGCGCAGGCCGCTGCTGTCGCAGAGGCCGACGGTGGTCAGGTCGACGTCGATGGTGGTGATGCCGTCCTGCAGGCACCGCTCCAGAGCGGTGCGCACCTGGGGCGCCGTGGCCGGGCCGATCTCACCGGCCAGAGTGATCAGTGCTCGCCTGCCCCGGTCGTGCCGGTAGATGTTCAGCTGCGGAAGAGTCATGACGCCTCGGTTCAAGGATCCCGGCCGCTCCTCGCGCGGTCCATGGCCCGGGTGTACGTTCCCGGACGCACGCATCGGTACGAACCGAGTCGACGGTCCGTGCACAAGGCCGGTGACGGAAACCGGCTGGTCACCTGTGGTGAGTGGTATGGCGGCGGCGCGGCGGGAAGCGGCCACGGCCCCCGTCGCGGTGGTCCCGTCGTTCGCCGGCAGTCGGCGACTCGGACCGGTCCGGTCTCACCGGGGGCTGCGGCGTGCCGCGGCGGCCGGGCAGGGCGGCGCTGTACCGGTGCACGGCGATTCTGTCGGCATGCTGGGTGTTGAGCCGGTGGATCACGTATGCCGCCGCTGCGATGAGAACGACGAAGGCGGCGACTGTCATGAAGGCGTTCATGGCTGCCACCTCACATACCGACGATCAAGCGACTGGTCTGACTGGACGGACCGGTTTGTTCCGGAACGGCCACGGACACCGCGGAGGCGCCGCCTTCGTACTCCCATGTCTCGTCCGGGTCCAGTGGCTGGTCGGCCGCGGAGACGGCGTGCCCGGCCTCGTCCGCGGCGATGAGCGCGCTCGCAGTCAGTGGCGGGCCGTCGTAGTCGGACGCGGCAGCCATCAGCCGGGCCGCCGAGGGGGCACTGGTCTCCGGGGGTATCACCAGGAGGTCCCAGCGGCCCGCCGTATAGGACAGCAGCCGGATCTTGTGCGGATCCTGCTCCGACGTGAACCAACCGACCTTCACCACATGGCCGTTGACAAAGATCTTGTGCGGGATGATCGACCAGTAGCGCGGGTTGACGGCGATACGGGTGATCCGTCCCCACAGCGGATCCAGTACGTCCGCCAGAGCGGCGAGTTCGTGTGTCATGTCACGTGAACGAGGCCACCAGGCTCCGTCCAACTCGACGTGCCCTGGTGAAGGACTCAGGGGTTTCAGCGCGAGGCGTGCGGTCGGGGCTCTGAAGGGCACGGCCCGTAGCGGGGGATGATCGGTGGTCACGGACATCGCGCGAACCCGTCTCCGGACCTCTGCACGTGGGCAGTTGGCCGGTGTCGTTGCTCACCAGGAACGACACCGGCATCGGGGCCGGTGTGCGAAATACTCCCGATGAGTTCACGCTACTCCCCGACGAGGCCGAACGGGCCGCTCTGGACGCGACTCACTTCCGTCGGCGACAGCCCCCCGAGGAGCAGCAGGCAGGCGAGTGCGATGTCTCCGGCTCCCCGCGTGGAACCAGGCTCCTGCCGGACGCCGTCCACCAGGCCGTGAAACCCGGGACGGCTGTCGTACGGCTCGAGACGACACACGACCGTCACGGCGTTCAAGGCGGGGCGTGGTGCCGCGATCCCCTGGCATCGCCACCGAGCTCTTGACCTACTCGACCAGGATGCGGCTGTCTTCAGACAGATGAGGCGCGGCGGCGCCCTACCTCGAACCCACTGTCGAAGACACTGCTTCTCGGCGGCGACGGCCGAGAGGTGATCCAGCCGGACCTCTTGTGGGCAACTGCTCTGGCTCGCAGATGACGCACATGCAAGCCCGCCCAGCCGGATGGTTTCGACGAGGGGGTATGGCTGATGCAACTGTCCACTGACGGCGGGAGCTGGTTCAAACCCGTGCCCCGGAGGCAGGCGGTGAGCGCGGGCGCCGTCTCGCTGATGAGTCTGGGGGCGGGCGGTTCGGAAGCCTTGTCCACACCGGGTGGCACGCGGGTGCTGGAGGTGTGCCTGCGTGCGGCGATGGACGAGTCGGTGCGATAGGGCACACAGTTGTTAGCCGACCATGCCGCGAGACGCCGCCAGCCGCTCAGTTCCGTACCGTTCCGGGGAGTTACGGCTTCGCCCCGCTGCTCCTTGGGCTCTTCTCTCCCTGCGCGTGCTTCGGGCAGATCGGGTTGTGGCAGGTGCCCGGCTTCCATAGAGGAACGAAGATTCCCATGGTCTTGTGTCGCGTGATCTTTGCGCTCACGGGGTGGTGGCAGGCGGGGCAAACACGCCCGGTCTGCGGTGCCGTCGCACGCTCCACACTGTGCATATATACAGAATAAGTTACTTTGCAATAAAATGGGATGTTCTTTGCGAGGGTGGAGGCCGGTGAAGTCTCGGACCGGACCCCGGCCGATCCGGTGGCGGTGATGGAGAGCGTCGGGTGAGGCTGGTTCGGCAATGCCGCAACGGGAGGTGCATGCAGGTCAGCTGTCCTGCGGTGGGTCGTCCGTCTTCCGTGTCTCCTGCGCCGGGGGGCGTGCACCAGTCGGGCCCGAGGCAACGTCGTTCTCCTCCCGTGCGGCCGGAGCGGTCCCTTCCGGGGCGGTCGGGCGGGGGTGCCGAATGCTCAGTGCGACGGACACTGCCAGGACCGTGACGATGACCGCCAGGCTGACGGGTGACGGAATCTCCGGGATGCTGTTGCTGAACAACTTGTGGGACGCCTGGAGGATCAGCTTCACGCCGATGAAGGAGAGGATCAGCGCAAGGCCCTTGCTGAGGTAATGGAACCGGTCCAGCAGTCCGGCAAGCAGGAAGTACAGGGCACGCAGGCCGAGGATGGCGAAGGCGTTGCTGGTGTAGACGATGAAGGCGTCGTCGCTGACCGCGAGAACGGCGGGCACGCTGTCCACGGCGAAGATCAGGTCGGCTGCCTCGATCGCGGCGACGACCGCAAGCAGCGGGGTGGCGACGCGTTTGCCGGCCTCTGTGACGAAGAACTTCATCCCGGCGTACTCATCCCGAACGGGCATGACCTTGCGCAACAGCCGCACGGCGATGCTCTTGCCCGGGTCGAAGCTGTCCTCTTCCTCCTTGAGGATCTTGTAGGTGCTGTAGAAGAGGACGGCCGCGAAGACGAACAGCACCGCGGTGAACCGGCTGACCACAGCCACTCCAGCGGCCAGGAAGATGCCTCGGAACACCAGCGCGCCCATAACGCCGAAGAAGAGCACGCGGTGCTGGTAGGCGCGCGGCACCTTGAAGTAGGCGAAGATCAGCGCGAAGACGAACAGGTTGTCGACCGACAGGCTCTTCTCCAGCAGCCACGCGGTGGTGTACTCCACCCCCGGCGTCGTGCCCAGAACCAGGAAGATGACCACCCCGAAGATCAGGGCGAGACCGACCCACACCCCGCTCCAGGCGGCAGCTTCCTTGAACCCGATGATGTGCGCCTCCCGGTGCGCCAGCAGGTCCACAGCCAGCGACACGATCACGGTGACGGCGAACGCCGCCCACAGCCACATCGGCACATCGAGCACGAAAGGCCCCTTACGCGGGCGGGGGTGAAATCCCGCCTCTGGTGAAAGTCTGACCCACCAGTTCCGGCTTGTCGCCCGCACCCGCACGATGGTCACCCCCCGGACCGGGTCTGTCACGAACGGTGTAGCTGGGGTGCGTGACGGGGTGCTGAGAGACGTCCGTCGAATGTGACGCCGAAGGCGTTCAGGGCGATCTTCCAGCGCATGGTCCAGCAGGGTCTGTCCCTTGCTGGTGGGGCCGGCCACACGAGGACGAGATCGACGAGGAGGTCCGCCATGACCTCGACCGCTGGGAGAGGGACGGCGACGTGTCCTTCGTCGAACGGGACGGGCCACGACTGTTTCCCGGCCCCCTGCCGAGGCGCGAGCGGCGCTGCGGCGCTTCGTCGATCACCTGCTCGCCGCCTTCGGCCCGTACGAGGAGGCCGTGCTCGCCGCCGACCCGGTCATGAGCCACAGTCTGCCGTCCGTCCCGCTCAACCTCGGCCTGCTCGACCCCGCCGGGTGTGTCGAGCGGGCGCGAAGCGGCGTGGCGCGCCGGACGGGCACCGCTGAACGGCGTGGAGGGCTTCGTACGGCAGATCGCCCGGCTGGCGCGAGTACGTGTGGCAGCTGTACTGGTACTTCGGCGAGGAGTGCCGGCATTCCAACGTCCTGCGCCACACCGCCCCGCTGCCCGGGTGGTGGAACGACCTGGTCAGAGCGCGCTGCTCGCACGCGGTTCCGGCCCAGGTACGTGACACGGGGTGGACGCACCACATTCCCCGGTTGATCGTCCTCGGCGGCCACGCCCTCCAGCGAGGCTGGGGCCCCTCCGCGGTCATGGACTGGTTCCACCGCTGTTTCGTGGACGGATACGACTGGGTCATCGTGCGCAACGTCGTCGGCATGTCCCAGTACGCCGAAGGCGGCCGGAGACGACCAAACCGTACCCGTCAGGCGGCGCCTACGTGCACCGCATGCGCGACCTCCGCGGGCGTGCGCCTACCGGCCGGCGACCGGACCGGCGAGCGCGCCTGCCCCTACACCGCGGGCCACAGGACGTTCTACGACCGGCACCGGGACCGGTTCGCGGGCATCCACCCCACCTCCCGGGCGGTGCGGCAGCTCGACCGGCCCACCGACCTCGCTGAGGTCCGCCGGCAGGAGCGCACACGCGGTGACGCACCGCCATGAGACCCATGTCGATGGGCCGGTGGAGTGAAAAGTTTCCCAACCGGCCCCACGCCGGGCACAGATCAACGCATCCGCGCACGGGCCGACGGCGGAAGCACTGGTGTGCAGGTGACCGAGAGTGAAAGAGGTTGCGGATGCTTGGAGTGCAGCCGACGGTGGCGGACCCGGCCGGACTCGTCGAGGAACCGCGCACGGCCCGCGACGCCGCCAGGGCCGTCGAGACGGTACTGGAGCATCACCTCGATACGGCACTGGGCCGGGCCGGGGATGTGGACCCGTTGTTCGCCCGCGACGTGGCAGGCCGTGTCAGCGCGTTCGTCCAGCGCGGCGGGAAGCGGCTGCGCACGGCGTTCGCGTGGTGCGGCTGGCGGGCGGCGGGCGGCTCGGGCGATGCCACGGCGCTCCTGCACACGGGAGCCGCCCTCGAACTCCTCCAGGCATGCGCCCTCATACATGACGACCTGATGGACGGGTCGCCGCTGCGTCGGGGTGCGCCGGCTGCGCACGTCTGTTTCGCCCGCATGCACCGGGCCGCACGGATGACCGGCCCACCGGATTCATTCGCCACCTCAGCCGCGGTACTCGCCGGCGATCTGGCACTGGCGTGGGCGGACGATCTGCTGACGGAGACCGCACTCGGCTCACCGCACGGTCGACGGCTGTTCCTCGAGTGGCAGGCGATGCGCGGTGAGATCATGGCCGGGCAGTACCGCGACATTTACGCGCAGGCAGCCGCCTCGTCCGGTGTCGACCAGGCGCTCACCATCGCCACGCTCAAGAGCGCCCTGTACACCGTCGAGCGGCCCATGGCGCTGGGCGCGGCGCTGGCCGACGCCGACGAGTACACGTTGCACGCGCTGCGCTCCGCCGGCCGGTGCGCGGGGCTGGCCTTCCAGCTCCGCGACGACCTCTGCGGCGCCTTCGGCGACCCGGCGCTCACGGGCAAACCGGCCGACGACGACCTGCGGACGCGCAAGCTCACCTACCTGCTCGCCGTCGCCGTCAGGCTCGCCGGCGCCGCCGGGGACGAGGAGGCCGCCGCTGTGCTCGCCCCGGGCGCGGCCCACCGGTCGGAGGACACCGTGGAGCGGATGCGGGCGGCGCTGGAGCGGACCGGAGCCCGGACCATCGTGGAGTCGAAGATCGCGGAACTGGCAGCCACGAGTCTGCGGCACTTCGCGACGATCGGCGCCGGTCCGGGTCTGCGGCGGGAGTTCGCCGCACTGGTCGAACGAGCGTCGGGTGTCGCCCCGGGGCCCACCGGGGAGGGCGCGTGAGGACGGTGGCGGGACCGACGGACCATGTCGTCGTGGTGGGCGCCGGACTGTCCGGCCTCGCCTGCGCCCTGCACCTGCTCGGCGCCGGCCGCCGGGTCACGGTCGTCGAACGGGACGCCGGTCCGGGCGGCCGGGCCGGCCGCGTACAGGTCGGCGGATACCAGGTGGATACCGGCCCCACGGTGCTGACCATGCCGCACCTGGCCGACGAGGCGTTCACGGCCGTCGGCGACAGCCTCGGCCGCCACGTCGAGCTGGTGGCCCTGCACCCGGCCTACCGGGCCTGCTTCGCGGACGGGACCTCGCTCGACGTCCACACCGACAGCGAGGCGATGGAGTCGGAGGTCCGTCGATTCGCCGGACCGTCGGAGGCCGCGGGCTACCGCAGGCTGCGGAACTGGCTGGAGCGGCTGTACCGGGCACAGATGCGACGTTTCATCGACACGAACTTCGACTCCCCCTTCCAGCTCCTGCACCCGGATTTGGCGTGCCTGGCGGCGCTCGGCGGGTTCGGGCGTCTGGACCACCAGATCGGCCGCTTTCTCTCCGACACCCGCCTGCGCCGAGTCTTCTCCTTCCAGGCCCTGTACGCCGGAGTAACCCCCGCCCGGGCCCTCGCGGCCTACGCCGTGATCGCCTATATGGACACCGTGGCCGGCGTCTGGTTTCCCAAGGGCGGGATGCACGCGCTGCCCCGCGCCATGGCCGACGCGGCGGCCGGCGCCGGTGCCGACCTCCGGTGGTCGACGGAGGTGAGCGGGCTGGAGCGCTCGGTCGACCGGGTACGTGCCGTACGCCTGACGTCGGGTGAGCGGATTCGGTGCGACGCGGTGGTGCTCACCTGTGAACTGTCCGCCGCGCACCGGCTCCTGGGTCGGGCACCCCGCCGCCCGGTGCGGCTGCGTCACTCACCGTCCGCTGTGATTCTGCACGCCGGGACCGACCGCACGTGGCCCGGTCTCGCCCATCACACGCTCTCCTTCGGCGCGGCATGGGAGCGCACGTTCGATGAACTGACCCGCTCGGGAGCGCTGATGAGCGACCCTTCCCTGCTGATCACCCGGCCGACTACGCACGACCCCACCCTGGCGCCGCCGGGCGGCCACCTCCACTACGTCCTGGCCCCCTGCCCGAACACCATCGTCGGCCCCTCCGCGCCCGCCTGGCGGCACCTGGGCCCGCGCTACCGCGACAGGCTGGTCGCCGAGCTGGAGCGCCGGGGCCTCGACGGATTCGCGGACAGTGTCCAGGAGGAGCTCCTGGTGACTCCGCTGGACTGGACGGCACAAGGCCACGCGGCGGGCAGCCCGTTCTCGGTCTCCCACACGTTCGCCCAGACCGGCCCGTTCCGGCCGCGCAACCTGGTACGCGGGCTGGACAACGTCGTGCTGGCCGGCTGCGGGACCACCCCCGGCGTCGGCGTACCGACGGTGCTCATCAGCGGCAAACTCGCCGCCGCCCGTGTCACCGGCTGCGTCGGGAGCCGCACACCACACACCCGGCCGACCACAGCCGGCGCTCAGGTCCCCCACACCCCGGCTTCGGCAGGTGCCGGTGACCCGTCGTGAACTGGACGCCGCCGGGATCACCGATCCCGCGCTGCGCGCCGACTACACCCGATGCAGGCGGCTCAACGCCCGCCACGGCAGGACCTACTTCCTGGCCACCCGTCTACTGCCGCTGGAACGCCGCTCGGCCGTGCACGCGCTGTACGGCTTCGCCCGCTGGGCGGACGACATCGTGGACGACCTCGACCGGCGCCGGACACCCGACGAGCGCGACTGGCTGCTGCGGCGCGTGGAGAGCGACCTCGCGCGCGGGCTGCGCACCGGCGGCGGGGACGAGCCCGTGGTCCGGGCCGTGGCCGACACCGCCGACCGGTACGGCATCGACCACACGCTGTTCGCCGACTTCCTGGCCTCGATGCGCAGCGATCTGACCGTCACGGACTATCCGACCTACGCCGCCCTGCGCTCCTACATGCACGGCTCGGCGGCGGTGATCGGTCTGCAGATGCTGCCGGTGCTCGGCACGGTCGTCGCCCGCGAGGAGGCGGCACCGCACGCGGCGGCCCTTGGGGTGGCGTTCCAGCTCACCAACTTCCTGCGGGACGTGGGTGAGGACCTGGACCGGGGCCGCGTCTACCTGCCGGCGGACCTGCTCGCCGCCCACGACGTGGACCGGCCGCTGCTGGAGTGGAGCCGCCGCACAGGGCACCGCGACCCGCGGATCCGCGCGGCGCTCGTCGCTGCCGAGGCCATGACCAGGGACGTGTACCGTGCGGCGGAACCCGGCATCGACATGCTCGACCCACGGGTGCGCCCCTGTATCCGCACCGCGTTCACCCTGTACGGCGGCATTCTCGACGCGATCGCGCACCACGACTACATCGTGCTGCATCAGCGGGCCATGGTGTCACGCGGACGGCGTGCGGCCACCGCCGCGGCCGGAGCCGTACAGGTGATCGGCGCGCGGTGGCGCGCCCGCGTCGCACGTCCGGCACCCGCGGAAGGCGGCGCGGCACTCCAGTGGAAGGGGCCCGGGTAGTGAGCGATCGAGCGGACAAGGCCCGCTGGACACCGCCGTTGCGGCGGCGCCGCGGCCCGGCGGCCGCGCAGGAACCGACCTGGCGGGCAGCACGGCCGGCGCTGATTGCCGACGCACTCAAGCGGGGCTTGGCACGTCCCTCGGGCAACTGGTTCGTCGTCGGTGGCTCCCGGGAGGTGCGCGCCGGCGGGCACCCGTGCGGCAGGACGGTGGGCGGCGTCGAGGTCGTGCTGTGGCGCTCGGATACGGGTGAGCTGCACGCGGGTCCAGGCGCCTGCCCCCATCTCGGTGCTCCCCTGCGCGACAGCCGGGTGGTGTGCGGCACGCTGGTGTGCCACTGGCACGGACTGGCCCTGGACGGTACCGCCTTCGCAAGCTGGGAGCCGTACCCCGTCCACGACGACGGACTGCTGGTATGGGTGCGGCTGGACGCGGTCGGCGGCGAGGAACCATCGCAGCGCCCTGTGGTGCCGGTGCGTCCCGCGATGGGCAGCGGGGTGGACGCGGTGTTCACCGCGGTGGGGCGGTGCGAACCGCAGGACGTGGTCGCCAACCGTCTCGACCCGTGGCACGGCTCGTGGTTCCATCCGTACTCGTTCGTCGACCTGACGGTGGCGCGGGAGCCGCGGGGTGACGAGGATGACGCCTTCGTCGTCGATGTCTCCTTCCGCGTGGCGGGGCGTCTGGTGGTCCCGGTCCGGGCCGAGTTCACCGCGCCGGAGCCGCGTACGGTCGTCATGCGCATCACCGACGGCGAGGGAGCGACGTCCGTGGTCGAGACCCATGCCACGCCGCTCACCGGTGAGGCCGATGAACAGCCACGGACCGCCGTGGTCGAGGCGGTCGTCGTCACCTCGGACCGGCGCGGCTTCAAGCCGGCCCGGGCCGCCGCCCCAGTGCTGCGCCCGCTGATGCGTCGCACGGCCGGGCGCCTGTGGCGCGACGACCTGGCCTACGCCGAGCGACGCTGGACGCTGCGCAGCACCGGACGGTTCCCGGGGTGACCAGCGAGGGATGAGCACCGAGCCCGGCCGTCTGCCGATCGGGCTCCGCGCCGGCCCGGCCGTCGGGCGCCCGGTCCGTCCGGCGTCGGCACGTGTCGGGTACGGCGGCTCCGTGGTCGCACGGTGCGCTCCCCGGCGCTCGGATCAACGTCCCGCGAGTGCGCCAAGTGCCCGCAGCGCGGGCGAACGGCCCGTCCGAGGGACCGTCCACAGCACCTGGCCCCGGACGCCCCATGCGGCGAGCAGAGCGTTGGCCGCCAGGAATCCGGTGGTGGCGGCGCGTTCCATCAGCGCCACCGGGAGGTCGCAGCGGATCGCGTCACCAGCCAGCGTCAGCCACGGGTGGGGGGTCCGCACGGTGGGACGCCGGTGGTGGGAACCGACCGGGAAGAGCGGGCAGTCCGAGCGCCACTCGTGCCGGGCGTCGACGATGCGCGCCTCGCGCGTCTCCGGGTACACCTGACGCAACCGGTCGACGAGCATGCTCTGCACCTTCTCCCGTTCCGCATCGGCAGCGACGGCATAGGCGTGCAGTTCCACCACCGTGCCCCCGTTCCGGGCGGCCCAGCGGGCGGCCTCGCCCTCGTAGCGTTCCAGGACACTGATGTTGTCCAGGCCGCCGTACCCGCTGGTGCCGAGGAATCCGGGGCGATCGGGGCGGACAGGCCGGTCGAGCCAGAGCCGGGAGACGAGGAACGGTGGGGCGGTACGCACAGCGGCGATGCCGTCGCGCCAGGCGGCGGTGCCCAGGCCGGGTGACGCGGCCACGACCTGGCGCAGTCCCCTGGTGTCGAGGGCGAGCACCGCCGCCTCGTGCCGGTCCTCGCCGGTGTCGGTACGCAACGCGACTCCCCCACCGTCGCACGGGTGGATGTCGTGCACGTAGGTGCCGGTGCGGACGACCACTCCGAGGCGCTGGAGGTAGTCGCCGAGCGGCCCCCACAGGGCTTGCGGGAAGGGTTCGTCCGGTACGTCGAAGAGCAGGCCCTCGGCCGAGCCGAGGAAGTAGATGTGGAACATCAGCAGCAATTCCGCGGCGGAAAGTTCGCGCGGGTCGGCGAAGAAGCTGCGTGAGAACACCTCGAACGCCAGGTGGTGGGCGGCCTCGGGGAAGCGGACACGTTCCAGGAAACGGACCGCGCTGACCTGGTCGAAGCGTTGGTAGACCTCGGGCACCCGGACGTCGAGGAGCGGCAGCGCCGCCCGGACGTCCATGGTGGCCAGGTCCCGCCAGCCGAAGGTGGGGCTCAGGGCGACGAAACCGAGTGCGCTGAACGGCGGTGTGCGCGGGACACGGGCAAAACTGTCCGTCAGGCCGCCGCTGTGCCGAAGGGGGTAGTCGGGCAGCGGAGTGAGCCTTGTGAGGCCGGGGTCGGTCCGCCGCAGCAGGCCGCGCAGGTTGTAGTACTGACGGAAGAAGGCGTGGAAACCGCGGCTCATGGTCGCCTCGGATCCGTCGGCCAGACGGGTGCGCCAGCCGGCGAGGCGGCCGCCGAGTGATTCCTCCCGTTCGTAGAGGGTCACGCGGGAGCCGCGTTCGGCCAACAGGGTGGCCGCCGAGAGACCGGCGATGCCGCCGCCGACCACGGCGGCGGACGGTGCGTCCCCGTACTCGAACCTGGCCCGGCCGGGTTCGGGCATCAGGACCCCGGCCTTGCGGTCGCGGCCCCGCCGGGCGCTACCGTGCGGGCGGGCGCTCACCGGGCGTGCTCCCCTGCGGCGGCGGAGCCGTCCCGGGCGAGGAAGGTGTGCACGATGCCGGTCTGCCACCCGGCGACGGGGACGGCGCGCACGTCCGTGAAGCCCGCACGCGTCAGACGGTCGGTGAAGGCGGGTGCGGTATCGAAGGCGAGGACGCTGCCCCAGAGGTGGCGGTACAGGGCACGGTCACCACTGAGCGTGCCCATCGGAATGATCACCCCATGGCACACGGCCGTCCACAGGGCGCGGTGGACGGCCGAGCCGCTGAGGCTGTACTCGTGGACGGCGAGTCGTCCGCCCGGTCGCAGCAGTGCCCGGACGGCCGCGAGGACCCGATCCGGGTCGGTGACGTTGCGGAACAAGTAGGCGGCGAAGACCGCGTCGAAGGGACCCTCCCCGGCCGTCGCCACTTCCTCTGCCGTCACATGCAGAAAGCGCACGCGTGCAGGCCACGGCTTGGCCAGCGCGCGTCGCAGCATCCCCGGCGAAGCGTCGACGGCGGTGATGCGGGCGCGGGGCGCGGTCCGTAGCAGGGCCCGGGTCGAGGCGCCGGTGCCGCAGCCGAGGTCGAGCACGTGGAGTCCTGCTCCGTCTCCGGGCAGCCGTAGTCTGCGGGCCGAGCGGAGGAGGTCGGTGCGGTAGCCGGGGTTGAGGGCCGTGAGGCGGTCGTAGGTGTGCGAGGCGTGGTCGAAGGCGCGTGCCAGATCGTGGTCGCGCAGCAGTGTCATGGGTGCCTCTCTCCGATTCGTGGGGCGGGGCGGGCGCGGCGGGGCAGAAAGGGGAGTTCAACGGCGGTCCGGAGCATCGGGCCGACGGGGGTACGCAGTCCGATTCCCCACTCCTCCCAGGGCGAGGTGGCGCCGTCGAGGAAGCGCAGCAGACGTTCCGGGGGCGTACGGCGGAACAGGCCGGTGAAGAAGTCGGGGCCGTCGATCCGTCCGGTGTCCAGGGCCCGCAGCAGCACCGCGTCCATGGCCAGCGCACGCCGCCCGTGCGGCGGAGGCACGATCTTGCGCCCCTCTCGCAGAGCGGCGGCGATGGCTCTGCTCTGCCGCTGCACGGCGGCGAAGGTGTAGCCGGTCGCCGGGCGTGTGGCGCCGCCCGCGGTCCCGATACGGAAGACGGCAGCCCCGACGCACCGGGGGAAGCGCGCGTCGGTCATGGGGATGACACCCTGTTCCGCCGCTTCCACGGTGAAGGCACCGAGGGCCAGGATCTCGCGGCTGTAGTGGCCGAGCGCCGCCCCGTATGCTGCGGTGGTCAGCGGAGACCGGGAGAACTCGGTGTACTCGACCAGAGCCCGGTCCGGCGCCAGCGGAAGGACGTAGCCGAAGGCGAGCCCGTGACGCGGCTGCGGCACCCGGAAGTCCATCAGGTCCGCGACCGCGGGATCGAACCGGTTCGCGGCCGTGCGCACGAACCAGCCGCGAAAGTGTTGCAGCAGCAGCGTCCGGGCCGGCGGCAGGACGCGCAGGGGACGAGAGTCGAACACATGGCGGGCGCACAGCGTCAGCGCCCGGCCGTCGGGTGCCGTGCAGTGAACTTCCGCCCCGTCAGCCACGTCCCGCACCGCGTCCACCGTCGCGCGCAGGACACGCCCACCGGGGAAACCGGCCATCCGGGAGTGCACCAGCCGCTCGAACTGCGCGGACCGCAACATGCGGTAGCGCAGCGGGGCCGGATCAACAGTGACCTCGCTGCCGTCGGCGCCGTGGACGCGCAGCCGGGACCAGGATGCGCTGACCGCTTCGTCGAAGTCGCCGGGGCCCCGGTCCCAGTAGCACCAGGTCCGCTCTGGCGGCCGCAACGAACCGTCCGGCGGCTCCACCACGGTCACGGTGGTGGAGCCGGTCTCCGTCAGCCTGTGCGCGAGGCTGAGTCCGGCCGCACCGCCGCCCACAATGACCACTTCGGACCTGGCGACGAAGCCTGAGGCACGTCGGCTCACCTGACCCGCCGCTCGACGACGGGCGTTCCGTCCGGGGCCGTACGCAGAAGCTCGGCGTCCGCCGCCGGCGCATCGGCGACGGCCCTGACGACCTGGCGCGGGTCTCCTCGCGAGGGCATCGGCGGGGCCGTGCCCGCGTCGGGCTCCGGCCGACCATGGCCGTCGGACGCCTCCAGCAGAGCCACCCGCCGTCCAGCTCGGCTCAGGTCCAGGGCGCAGGCAAGGCCGACGAGACCGGCGCCGACCACGACCGTGCCCGGCGCCCGCGTCCCGCGGTGATGAACGGTCATGGTCCTCCTTCGAGGCGTCCACCCGTTCCATCGGAGGTCGGGCCGCGTCCTCGGGCTTGCCCTGGGGTGTGACAGCCGTACCGTGAGCGCCCTGCACGGCTGTCACACCCCAGACGACAGCATCCGAGCGCTTGACACGCCCGTCCAGCTGATCACGTTCCGTCCGCCTATGCCAGGAGCCGCCTCGGCCGGAGGGCCGACCGGCGACGACACCTCACCCGGATGCGACCGCTTCCACAACCGCGAGGGCCTCCGCCGGCCCCGGTGGCCGCGGCAGCCCGGGCACGGTCTGCCCGGACCAGCCGGGTCCGGCAGGAAGCGTGCGGCCATATTCGACAGCGCCGAGCCGGACGAGCGGCTCCGCGCCTCATAAATTCCCTTGGAGACCAAGATGAGCGCAATGACCTGCCCCGGCCCCCAGCCCTCCCGCCGCCGCTTCCTCGGCATGGCCGCCGCCACTCCCCTGACGGTGTCCGGCGCACTGGCCCTCGGCGCCGGAACAGCCCACGCCACCGACTCGGCTTATGCGATGTGCTACTTCACCGAGTCGACCATCCTCGGGACCACCGGGGAGACACTGCGGGCCCGGGTCCGCAAGGACGTCGCCGACAGACGCCTGAACGGCGTGGACCCGACGGCGGCGAGGGTCCGGTCGAGGAGCTGACCCAGCCGCGGGCCGGAGAATGCCCTGCCACAGCCCCGACCGGCGGCCGGGAAGACCGGCTGGGCCCGCTGCCGGCGTCCGCGCCGGCAGCGGAAGACCCTCACCTCGTTCACTACGTCATCCGAGACGACTTCTCCCTCGTCTCGCTCCCTGATCGCGTGCCCTGACCAGCAATGCCCCGGTCGGCCAGCAGGAGAGACCTCGGCTGGGCAGAGAGGGCGTGATCGAGGACCAGGGAGGCAGCGCCGATCGCGGCCACGTTTTCGCCGAGCGTGGTCGACGTGACCGTCGTCGGGTGGGTGGGCCTGACGAACGGGGAGCGCGCCACCATCGGCTCGATGGTGGCGAGGAGACGGTCGGCCAACAACTGCCAGATCGGGCCGCCGAATACGACGGTGTCGACGTCCAGGAGCGTCCCCGCCGCACAGACGCCCCGGCCGATACGGATGGCCAGTCGCTCGATGATGCCGTCCGCCTGGGGCTCGCCTTCGGCAGCGAGTTCCGCCAGGCGCACCAGACCACGCTGGGCGTCTGCCGGGTCGAGACAGGTGTACTCGGCGCCGAGCACGCCCAAGGCGATGGCCTCGTCCACGAGGGCCCGAGCCGAGCAGGCGGCGCCGAGGCCGCCGACCTCGCCCGCGTTGCCGGAGGAGCCGCGCAGCACCGTGTCTTCCACGACCAGGCCCATACCGGAACCGGTCCCGAGGTAGAAGAAGAGCAGGTTTCGGCTGTCGGTGGCCGCGCCCGCCCACCGTTCGGCGACCACCGCCGCCGTCACATCCTTGTCGAGCAGGGCCGGGAAGCCGGTTTCCTCACTGAGCCGGTCGCGGAGTGGGTAGCGGCCCCAGGCCGGCAGCTCCGGTGGGTCCACCACCCATCCGGCGGCCGCGTCGATGGGGCCTGGCGCGGCGATGCCCAGGCCCAGGACCCGGGAATCGTCAATGCCCGACTCCGTCACGAGTGCGGACACCGAGGCCGCCATGTCGGCGGCGATCTGGTCGGTGTCACCACCGCTCGGGGTCTGCCGGTGGCACTGGGCCACCACAGTGCCATGGAGGTCCACCACGACCGTGGTGATCACGGCGGGATCGAGGTGGACGCCCACGGCGAAGCGAGAAGTCGGCACGATCTCCAGCAGGGTGCGGGGTTTGCCACTGCCGATGTTCTGCTTCCCCGACTCGCGTGCCAGGCCCTGGTCGAGCAATCGCCGCGTGATGTTCGAGACGGTCTGCGCCGACAGACCCGTGGCCTTGGCGAGTTCCACCCGGCTCAGGCCCGCCGGGTGCCTGCGAATGGCGTCGAGGATCACGGACTCGTTGAAGTCCCCCATGCGCGGCAGGTTCGTGCCGCGCCGGATTGCCCACTTCTCGGTCTTCACCGTCGTCAACTTGCCTCCTTCCGAGGCATCGTAGGCCGCAGACGCAGGGTCCGGATTTGGAACGGCCGGAACTGGAGGTCCAAGGAGTCGCTGTCGGACGAGGGCAGTTCCCCATGGGGCTGTTCCAGGAGGTCGCAGTCCAGGGCGGCGGTGATCGGAAATCCCGCGGACAGCCGTGCCGCGACCGCCCCGCCGCACGCCTCGTACAGGCGGACCACGACATCGCCGCCGCGGTCGTCGGCGAACTTCACCGACTCCACCACCACGTCGGTGGTGTCGACGGAGACGAGGGCGTCGAGCGCGGCCGGTGCGGGGCGCAGGGGAAGGTTCAGCGCGTAGCCGCCCGCGATGGCCTCCTCGATCCCGGCGCCGGCGAGCAGCGCGTACGTGAAACTGTGCTGCCCGCGGTCGGCCTGCGGGTCGGGGCTGTGCGGCGCGCGGAGGAGGGAGAGCCGCAGCGTCGTGGTGGCCCCGCCGTCCTCGCGCGTGTCCCGGCGGACGTCGTGCCCGTATGTGGAGTCGGTGAGCAGGGCGGCACCCCAGTGCCGTTCGCCGACGTGCACCCAGCGGTGTGCCCACAGTTCGAAGCGGGCCGCGTCCCAGCTGGTGTTCTCGTGCGTGGGCCGCTGTACGTGGCCGAACTGGATCTCGGCGCTCTCCCGCTCCGCGTGCACGTCGAGCGGCCAGGCCGCCTTCAGTACGGTGTCGCGCTGCTGCCAGTCGATGTCGTTGCGGACGGTGACCTGGTGGCTCTCGGCGGCGAGTTCGATGTGCTGGATGAACCGGGATTCGCCGTGGACGCGCTCGACTCGCACGGACGTGAGCAGCGGCCCTTCGTCCATGAGCGTCACCGACTCGGCCTCGTCGAGGTCGTGCACGACGTCGCGATAGTACATGTCGATGTTCCAGGCCGACCACAGGTTGGGGTCGTCGGGGTGGAGCTGGAGGAGGTTGCCCACGGTGCCGGGGGCGATCGCCTCGCGCTGCGCGGCGTGGTCGTAGACCGAGGTGATCAGTCCGCGCCGGTCGACGACGACGGTCACGACCCCGTTCTCGAGGACGAAGCCGCCGTCCTTTGCCGTTCCGGTGACAGAACCCCGGGGGGCATCGACCGTGCCGCCGGAGGCGAGGGCACCGACCTCGGCGAGGACAGCCGTGCGTCCGTCCGACAGGGGCTGCGCCCCGGCGAACTCCCCGGCTCCGTCACGGAGGACGGCGACCTCGCGGCGCGCGTACGGCCCGGCGTTGAGCAGCGCGGGCCGGCCCGGCAACTGTCCAGCCGCGTCGGCGATCAGCGTCTCCAGTCCAGCTTCGATCTCGGCGTATTCACGTTCGGCCTGCTGGTGCACCCAGGCGATGGACGAGCCGGGCAGGATGTCGTGAAACTGGTTGAGCAGCACGCGCTGCCACAGCGATTCGAGACGCTCGTACGGGTACGGGGCCCCGGCCCGGACGGCGGCGGTGGCGGCCCAGAGCTCGGCCTCCCGCAGCAGCGCCTCAGTGCGCCGGTTGCCGCGCTTGGTGCGGGCCTGACTGGTGTACGTGCCGCGATGGGTTTCCAAATACAACTCGCCCCGCCAGACTGGCAGTTGACTGCTTTCACGCTCGGTGCGGGCCGCCGCGAAGAAGGCGTCGGGCGATTCGATGACGACCTTCGGCGAGCCTTCGAGGTCCCGCAGGCGGCGGGCCTTCTCCAGCATCGAACGAGTGGGGCCGCCACCGCCGTCGCCGTATCCGAACGGAACCAGAGAGCGGGTGGCCACCCCCTTGTCGTTGAAGTTGGCTTCGGCGTGGACGTTCTCGCGTGCCGTCAGGGAGGCGTTGTAGTTGTCGACCGGCGGGAAGTGGGTGAAGATGCGGGTGCCGTCGATGCCTTCCCAGGCGAAGGTGTGGTGCGGCAGCTTGTTCGTCTCGTTCCAGGAGAGCTTCTGGGTGAGAAACCACTCCGCCCCCGCCAGCTTGGCGAGTTGCGGGTAGGCGGCGGTGTAGCCGAACGAGTCGGGCAGCCAGACGCCGCGCTGCTCGACGCCGAACTCCTCCGCGAAGAAGCGCCGCCCGTAGACGAGTTGGCGGGCCAGGGCCTCTCCGCCGGGAAGGTTGCCGTCGGCTTCGACCCACATGCCGCCGACCGGCACCCAGTTCCCTTCCGCCGCCGCCTTCTTGATCCGGGCGAAGATCTCTGGCCTCTGCTCCTTCATCCACGCGTACTGCTGCGCCGAGGAACAGGCGAAGACCAGCTCCGGGTACTCCTGCGCGAGGGTGGTCATGTTGGTGAAGGTGCGGGCGCACTTGCGCACGGTCTCCCGCACCGGCCACAGCCAGGCCGAATCGATATGGGCGTGGCCGACGGCGGCGAGGGTGTGCGCGGAGGCATGTGCGGGCCGGGACAGTACGTCGACGAGCTGTGCCCGGGCCCGGGCCGCCGTCACCGCGACGTCGGTCGGGTCGACGGCATCGGCGGCCCGGCGCAGCGCGTAGAGGATCTCGTGGCGCCGGGTGGAGCCGAGCGGCAGTTCGTGCATCAGCTCATCGAGCACCTCGATGTCGTGGATGAGGTGCCAGACGTCGTCCTCGCGCACCGCGATCTCGGCCTGCTTGAGGCGGTAGAGGGGTGCGTCGCCCGCGGTCTCCAGCGAGCCGTGGTGGGTGTTCAGGCCGGCGCTCCCGGTGATGGGCGGGTTGGCGGCCAGCTCGATCAGCAGGTCGACGTGGTCGCCACCGGTCGCCGAATCGGCGAGGAGGACGCTGCGGCTGTGCGGGTGCAGGCCCTGGAGCGGCGCGCCCTGGGCGTCGTGGACCAGACCCTCCGCCTGGCCGCCGGGCCCCTTGGTCAGGTCGAAGTCGAGGTCGAAGACGGCCTCTGCGCGGCGCCCCGACCATTCCTGCGGGATCTCGGCGCGGGCCCGCATCCAGGTCGTCGCCCAGGGGCTGCCCCACGCGGCACCGAGTGTGAACGGCTGGTAGTCGGCGGTGAGCGCATCGCTCACCGGGACCGGCTCGCCGTCCACGTACCACGCGCTGAGCGAGAGGGGGCGTACGTCGCTGTAGAGGGCGGGACGGATCACCCGGTCCAGCAGCTTGCGGATCCGGGCCTCGATGATCCGGCGGTCGTCATGCACGGAAGTGGTCCTTCCAGAGGTCGTACGTTCAGGCGTTGGGGGCGGGCAGCCGGATGGTGTCCTGTCCGCCGTCCGGCCAGGTCACGTCCGCGAGCAGGTCGGTGCCTTCGGCGCGGGTGGTGACGTCGGGCAGGGCGGTCGGATCGGTGCCACCGAGGTGGATCAGGGCGACGTGGAGGGTGCCATGGGCTGCCGGTCCCTCGGTCTCCACTACGGGGGTGGCAGAGAGGGGACCGAGGGCGTTGCTCTCGGCCCCGGTGACGGTGCGGGCGTGCGGCAGTCCTCGCGCGCCCACGACAAGAGAGACCAGTCCGTCCGCGCCGCGGACCCGGGCGGTCCCACTCTCCTCCGGCGCCTTGTCGAGCGCCAGCGCCCAGCCGCCGACGCGCAGCACATGATCGGCGGATTCGTCTTCTGTGGCGGGGTCGACGCGTACGGCCCGGACCTCGACCGAGCCGCGCAGCGCCGAGCCGACAGTGATCCAGGGGCCGAAGACGTACGGGGCGTCGGGGCCGCCGAACACGTCCCAGGTGGCGTCGTCGAGCCAGTGCGCGCGAGAGCGTGAGACGGCTGTGGTGCCGTCCAGGGAGATTCTTGTGGCGGGGCGACGGTGCGAAGCCCGCCCGGCCTCGTCGAGCAGCACGACCGCGTTGTCGAGCGGGTCTGCGTCCGCGCTGCCGCCGCGGACAGTGGGGTCGCCGGGGGTCTCCGGCGCGGTGTGCGTGGAATAGGCGAACCGCGCGTAGCTCGGATCGTCGGCGTGCGGCCGGGCGGGGTCGGAATGGTCGCCGCCGTGATTGACGACGCGTACGACACCGTCGGCAGCCGTGCCGGAGACGAGCCAGCCCGGCGCGGCCAACGCCCGCTCGAAATCGCCCTGTTCAACAGCGAGTGGCACCGCTTCCTCGGTCCACACCGGGTGGTCCGGCGGCAGGGCGAGGCCGATGAAGCCCTTGCTCGCCCAGTACGGAGAGGCAGGACCCGAGTACACCTGAAGCACGCCGCGGAAGGGCCGGTGCCAGCCGAGGGTGAGCAGCCCTTCCGCGTCGGCGGCCCCGTGCCCGGTGAAGTGGTCGAGCATGCGGCTCGCGATCGCCCGGGTCTCCCCGGGCGCCAGTGGGGTGGCGTCGAAGAGCGCGCCGGTCCACACCGACGCGAGTGCGGCGTGCCGGTAGGTGAGGGAGCGGCCCTGGATCAGCGGCGAGCCGTTCCCGCCGACCAGTAGCCGCTGGTCCTCGAGGAACCGCCGCAGCCGGGCCCGGTACCGGTCGAGCAGGCCGCTGGGCGCCGCGTCGCCGAGGATGCGGCAGAACCACAGCGGGTACAGGTGCATGGCCCAGCCGTTGTAGTGGTCGAAGTTGCGGTGCCCGGCGCCGGTGAGGCCATCGGAGTACCAGCCGTCGCCCGCGTACCAGCCGTCGGTCAGCGCGATGGTCCGGTCGAGGTCCGTGTGGAGCCAAGCGCCGCCCACGGTGCGGGCGAACGCCTCGGTGACGCCCTGGAACCAGACCCAGTTGTTGCCGGGCATCAGGTTGCCGACCATGTCGGCGAGCCAGTCCAGCACCTGCTGCTGGACCTTCGCCCCCAGGCGGTCCCAGATCCACGGCCGGGTCTCGTGCAGCGCGAGCGCGATGGACGCGGCTTCGACCTTGGCCTGGTTGGACTCGGCGAACGTGGGCCAGCGGCCGGGGTTGCCCGGGTCGGTTCCGGCGGCGAGTCCCGCCGCGTACCAGCCGGCCAGGTCATGCGGGTCGGCCCCGCCCGCCCCTGCCAGCCGGAAGCCGGCCAGCAGGAACGTGCGGGCGAAGCCTTCGAGGCCGTCGCTCAGTACGCCGTTGTGGCTCGGCACACCGGGCAGGTCGATCAGGGCGTGGCCGTCGCGCGCGTAGGGCCGTACGGCGAGCAGCATGCGGTCCGCGGTCCCTTCCCAGTGGGCGCGGTCCTCGGCCGGAGTGCGGGCGGTGCGGGTGGTCCGGGTCATGAGGTACGGGTCTCCCATGCCTGTTCGAACTCGCGGCGGATCTGGTCCCCGGCTTCCTTGCGCCAGTTCCTCATCGCGTCGTCCCACTCCTTGAGCGGGACGCGGCCCTGCATGATGCCCTTGCGGGTGTCGTCCAGGAGGGTGCCGAAGAGCTTGGATTTCTTGGAGTCGGTCGGTGAGTACAGCGGCTCCGCCGGGTTGGGGATCAGCTTTTTGACGGCTTCCTTCTGGAAGGCGTACTGCGTGTGAACGATGTCCGGCTTGGCCGGGTAGTACAGCGTGAACGGCGCGTCCGTCGCGAAGATCGTCGGCAGGGTGTTCTCCGCCTGGCCCTGCGGGGTGAGGACCGGGTCGGTGCCCTTGATGGTGTGGTCCGGGCCCGGCACTCCGTACTTGCGCAGCAGGTAGGCGTCCGTGCCGAAGGGGGCCGCGAGCGCGTTCATGGCTCGCAGGATCTGCTGGATGCGCGCCTTGGGGGCCTTCTTGATGATGAGCGTGGCGTAGTTGGCATCTCCCTGCCACTGGCTGCCTTCGCCGCCGTCGAAGCCCGGCGCCATCATGTAGCCGAGTTCGAAGCCCTTCGTGGCGGGCGCGTAGGTGGTGTAGAAGTCGTTCCACGCGGCGGGCGCGTCGGGGCGCATGACGTTCTGCCCGCCGCCGAACCAGTCCTTCGACTTGTTGTTGACGCTGTAGGTGTCCGGGTGCATCACCCCGGCCTTGGTGAGCCGGCGGACCGCGTCGAGGGCCTGCTTGGCCTCCTCGCTCTCGAAGTACCAGGTGAACTTGCCGTCCTCCGCACGCCACTTGTTGGGTCCCGACAGCATCTTCATGACGAACTCCCAGGCGGTGACGCTGTCGCCCAGGGCGTACTGGTTGTGCTTGGCGTCGGTGACGTCCTTGCACAGCTTGGCGAACTCGTCCCAGGACTGCGGGTTCGGGTCGAGGCCCCTCTTCTTGATGAGGTCGAGGCGGGTGTACATGGGGCCGCCGGACAGCGGGCGCGGCATCGGCAGCGCGTAGATGCCGCCGTTGCGCACGCACGGCGCCCAGGACGCGGTGGGGATGTTCGCCAGGTACGGGTAGTCGCGGATGTTGTCGCCGGACAGATGCGGGGTGAGGTCCTCGAAGAGGGTGTCCAGCATGTCCGGGGTCGCCGCCGAGTTCTGGTCCGGCCTGAGCATCAGCATCGCGTCGGGCAGATCGCCGCCCGCGATCGTCACGGCGAACTTCGGCGGATAGTCGCCGACGGGCGTGATCTCGAAGTTGAGGTCACAGCCGATGCTCTTGTTCAGGTGCTGCCACAGGACGTTGCGGTCCACGGGTGGCGGCACCGGGTTGAAGATCAGCGTCTGGATGGTGATCGCCGGGCCCTTGGCGGGGGGCCCGTCGGGGAATGCCGTGACCGGATCGGCCGGGTAGTGCAGATAGGCGGGTGCGACGCCGTCCGTGGTGGCCGGCATCGAGGTCTCGACGCCCTTGTACGGGATGTACGTGGGCAGCCGGGCCACCTTGTTGGCGTCGGCGGTGGACGGAGGCTTGTAGTCGCCGCAGCCGGCGAGGGTCACGCCCGCCACGACACCGGCGGCGGAGGCGAGGAAGCCGCGCCTGCTCAGGGGTCGCCTCAGAGGGCTGTTGTTCAAGGGAGTGTCGTCCATAGGGGTGTTCATCCCTTCACCGCCCCGACCATCACGCCCTTGTTCATGTGCCGCTGAAGGAAGGGGTAGACAACCACGATGGGCACGATCGACAGAACCAGGATCGCCGCCTGCAGCGACTGCGACGGCGGCAGCGGCGCACCGGCCGCGACGTCGACCTGACCGCCACTGAGCTGCGCGTTGTTGATGACGTACGTCCGCAGCACCATCTGCATCGGCCACTTCGCCGCGTCGTTGATGTACAGCAGCGCGTTGAAGAAGGCGTTCCAGTACGTGACCGCGTAGAACAGGCCGATGACGGCGACCGACGCCTTCGACAGCGGCAGCACGATCCGGGTGAGGATCTTCCATTCGGAGGCGCCGTCGATGCGCGCCGAGTCGATGAGCTCCTTGGGGATGCCCATGAAGAAGGCGCGCAGCACGATCACGTTGAACCCGTTGATCAGGCCGGGCAGGATCAACGACCAGTAGCTGTTGATCAGATGGAGCTGCTTGATCATCAGGTAGCTGGGGATGACGCCGGGTGCGAACAGCATCGACATCAGCAGCAGCATCAGCACGGGCCGGTGCCCGTAGGAGCCGGGCCGGCTGAGCCCGTACGCCAGCATGATCGAGCAGAAGAGGCTGAGCGCGGTGCCGACGACGGTGATGCCGACGCTGACGAGCATGGCCCGGGAGACCAGGCCGCCGTTCAGCAGTGCCTTGTATGCGTCGAAGGACGGGTGATCCGGCCACATCACGTAGCCGCCGGCCTTGGTGACCTGCACGGTGTCGGCGAGCGAGGTCGAGATGATGGCGAGGAACGGCAGCAGGACCAGGACCACGCAGACCAGCAGGATCAACGACTTGAGCACACGCCACGGCGGGGAGCCGGGGGTCTCGCCGGGGATGGCGCTGTAGGACCTGTGCGGCCTGCGGCGCACCGGGTGCGCGGGATTGAGGGTGGTCATTTCCGGTAGACACCTTCCTCGCCGAAGAAGTGGGCGAACTTGTTGGCGCCCAGCACGAGCGCTACGCCCACCAGGCCCTTGACGAGGCCGACGGCGGCGCTGACACCCCAGTCACCGGCGACGAGGCCGTGGTTGTAGATGTAAGTGTCGAGCACTTCGCTGTTGTCGAGGCCGACGCCGTCCTGCTGCAGCAGGATCTGCTCGAAACCGACCGAGAGGGCGTCGCCGAGGCGCAGGATGAGCAGCAGAACCACCAGGCCGCGCAGCGCCGGAAGCGTGACGTGCCAGGTCTGCCGCAGGCGGCTCGCGCCGTCCATGGCGGCCGCCTCGTAGAGGTCGCTGTCAACGCGGGAGAGGGCGGCGAGGAAGAGGATCGTGCCCCAGCCGGTGTCGCGCCAGATGACCTGGGAGGTGAGCAGCGACTTGAACAGTTCGGGGCTGCCGATGATGTTCCAGGTGCCCATGTCGTGGGCCTGCAGAAACAGGTTGAGCACACCGGTGTTGCCGAGCATCTGCTGGAAGAGCGCGACGACGACCACCCACGACAGGAAGTGCGGCAGGTACAGGACGTTCTGGATCCACTTCTTTACGCGCTCGCTGACCAGGCTGTTCAGCGCGAGGGCGAGAAGGATCGGCGCGGGGAACACGAACACGACCTGGATCAGGGTGAGTTCGAGGGTGTTCACCAGCGCGTGCACGAACTGCTCGTCGCCGTTGAACAGCACGTCGAAGTTCTTCAGCCCGCTCCACGGACTGTGCAGGATGCCGATGTACGGCTGGTAGTCCTGGAAGGCGATGACGTTGCCGAGCAGCGGGATGTAGTGGAACAGCAGCAGGACAACGAGGCCCGGAATCACGAACCAGAACAGGGCCCTGTCCCGGCGGCGACGCGGTCGTCGCGGTCCACCCCGGCCCGCCGACCTGCCCTTCTCGGCCGCGGTGGAGGCGGCCGGTTGATCAAGCGTTGTCATGGTGTACGGCCCTTTCAGCGGGAGGCAGGCGCCGTCGGTCGCCTCTCGGGGTCGGCAATATGGGGATGATGCGATAGGTGAATCAGCTTCCGTGGGGGCGTGGGTTGATGGGCATGTGGCCCTTTCGGGCCCGTCGCGACAGCGGCTCAGGCCAGGCGCGCGAGCGCCTCGCGGGTGACCTCGCCAAGCAGTGGCTCGCCCGATACCCACCGCGCGACCTCGGCGGTCGCGTACTCGCCGAGCCGGCGGATCTCGGAGCCCTGTGCGCCGGCGATCTGCGGGGTCACCAGCACGTTCGGCAGGGACAGCAACGGGTGGCCGGGCGGCAGGGGTTCGGGATCCGTCACATCGAGGTAGGCCTCGAGGCGACCCGTGGCACACTCCCGGGTCAGGGCGTCGGTGTCGACGATCGCACCCCGGGCGGTGTTGATCAGCGCGCCTCCGTCGGGGAGGAGCGCCAGCATCCCGGAGTCGAGCAGGCCCGTCGTCTCCCGCAGCTGCGGCGCGTGGACGCTCACCACCTGTGAGCGGCGGCACAGTTCGGCCAGCGGGACACGGTGCGCGCCGAGCCCGCGTGCCTCTTCGTCCGTCACGTACGGGTCGTACAGCAGCACCTCGTACCCGGCGTCGGCGCGCACCAGCTCGGTGATCACCCGGCGGCCGATGCGGGAAGCGCCGATGATGCCGACAGTGAGGCCGTCGGCGCCCCGCCGGTCGGCGGTGGGCGGCCGGCCGTCGGCGTAGCCCGCCGCCATGGCCAGGGTGCGCCGGGCGGCGAGCGTGATGAGGGCAAGGGTCTGCGAGACGACCGGGCCCGCGTTGGCGTCGGCCGCCGAGGACACGACGATGCCGCGCTCCCACAGCGCGTCGCTGACCAGTGACTTGACGGTGCCCGCGGCATGCATGACGGCCTTCAGGCGGGGAGCCTCGGCCAGCACGTCGGCCGTGAGGCGCGGGCACCCCCAACCGCTGATGAGGATCTCGGCGTCGGCGAGCGCGCCGGCCTGGAAACGGTCGCCGCGGGAGACGAGCCGCACATGCGACGCGAGCCGTTCGCGGAGCTCTTTCGGGAGTACGAGATCGGCGACACCGGGACTCATGACGCATACGGCTCCGGGGAGTTCGGAGCACTCTGCTCGGGCTGTCATGCCTGGGTCCTCTTTCGATACGTACTGGTCAGGGAACCGCATCGGTACGGCAGACGGGAGGCGGCCGCCGTACCGGTGCGGCGCGCCATCAGGCGCGGGGCAGCCGCAGGGTGACCATCTGGAACGGACGCAGGGCGAGAACGAGCCCGCCGTCGACCGGTGTGGGCGGCTCGGCGTCGACGAGCGGGCGCTCCAACAAGTCGGTGGCGACGGCCCGTTCGGGCGCGAAGCCGTCGACGCGGACGGTGGCGCGGGCGCGGCCCCCGTGCGCCTCGTAGAGGCGGACCACCAGGTCGCCGCTGCGGTCGTCGGCGAGTTTCACCGCGCTGATGACGAGGGCATCGTTGTCAACGGTCACCAGCGGGGCGACCTCCGCGGCGGTGCCGGTGACCCGGCGCTCGGGCAGGTTGATCCGGTACCCCTCGCGGACCGCGTCGCCGATCGTGGCGCCCGGCACCAGCGCGTGCCGGAACCGGTGCACACCCTGGTCCGTCTCCGGGTCCGGGTAGCGGGGCGCCCGCAGCAGGGACGCCCGGACAGTGGTCGTGTCCGCGGTGCGGGTGAGGTCGTGGCCGTACGTCGAGTCATTGACGACGGCGACGCCCCAGCCGGGCTCGTCGACGTGTACGAAACGGTGGTTGCACGCCTCGAACTTGGCCCACTCCCAGCTCGTGTTCTGGTGGGTAGGCCGGTACACGTGACCGAACTGGGTCTCGGAGGCATACCGGTCGGCCTTCACGTCCAGCGGGAAGGCGAGCTTCAGGAACTTCTCCGTCTCGTGCCAGTCGACCTCGGTCACGATGTCGAGCCGCTTGGCGTCGGCCGGAACGGAGAGCAGTTGCGTAACGCGTGAGGCGCCGAAGGCCCGCGCGATGCGCACCGCGCCGCCCTCGACGGACAGCGTGGCGCCGTCGGTGAGGTCGCTGCCGACGTTGCGGTAGAAGGCATCGACGTCCCAGGCGTCCCACTGGTTGGGGAAGTCGGGGTGGAGCTGGAGGAGGTTGGCCACCTGCCCCGGGGCGATCGCCTCCCGGTCGGCGACGCGGTCGTACGCGGAGACGACCAGCCCGCGTCCGTCGATCTCGACGCGCAGGAGGCCGTTGTCGAGGATGTAGCCTCCGTCACGCGGGACCGGGACCACCCCGCCTTCGCCCGTAGGCACCGACGCACCCCCGGCCGGTATCGAACCACGGCTGTGCGGCGCCGGGTTGAACACCAGCTCCCGCCCGCCCGGGGCATCACCGGCCAGCGCCCGCTGCGCCGCCGCGATGATGTCCTCCAGCTCCCCGCCCAGGCGCGCGTACGTCTCCCGCGCCTCGCGGTGCACCCAGGCGATGGACGAGCCGGGCAGGATGTCGTGGAACTGGTGCAGCAGCACCGTCTTCCAGATCCGGTCCAGCTCCTCGTACGGGTAAGGGAACCCGGTGCGCGCGGCAGCCGTCGCCGCCCACAGCTCGGCCTCGGTCAGCAGGGACTCGCTGCGCCGGTTGCCCCGCTTGGTCTGCGCCTGGCTGGTCAGGGTAGCGCGGTGCAGCTCCAGGTACAGCTCGCCGACCCAGACCGGAGGCTGTGGGTACTCGGCCTCCGCCTTCGCGAAGAAGTCGACGGGGGCCTCCCACTCGATGGCCGGCGCGCCCGCCAGGCTGCGCATCCGGGCCGCCTTCGCGACCATCTCGCGCGTGGTGCCGCCACCGCCGTCGCCGTAACCGGTCGGCGCGAGAGAGCGCGTCGCAACGCCCTTCTCCTTGAAGTTCCGTGCGGCGTGGGCTAGTTGGCGCCCGCTCATTTCGCAGTTGTACGAATCGACGGGCGGGAAGTGCGTGAAGATGCGGGTGCCGTCGATGCCCTCCCAGAGGAAGGTGTGGTGCGGGAAGGAGTTGGTGCGGCTCCAGGAGATCTTCTGGGTGAGCAGCCTCTTGGACCCGGCCGCCTTGATGATCTGCGGGAGGCCGGCCGCAAAGCCGAAGGTGTCGGGCAGCCACGCCTCGTCGTTCTCGACGCCGAACTCCGCCAGGAAGAACCGCTTGCCGTGCACGAACTGGCGGGCCATCGCCTCCGAACCCGGCATGTTGGTATCGGACTCCACCCACATCCCGCCGGCCGGCACGAACCGGCCGTCCGCGACGGCCTCCTTGACCTTCGCGTACACCTCGGGCCGGTGCTCCTTGATCCATGCGAACTGCTGGGCCTGCGACATCGTGAAGACGAACTCGGGCTCGTCCTGGAGGAGTTGCGTCATGTTGGACGCCGTGCGGGCCACCTTGCGGACCGTCTCGCGCAGCGGCCACAGCCACGCCGAGTCGATGTGGGCGTGGCCGACGGCGCTGATGCGGTGCGCGGCGGGGGCGGCAGGCGTGGCGAGCACATCGGCGAGTTCGTCGCGGGCGGCCTGCGCCGTCCCGTTCACGTCCTGCAGGTCGACGGCGTCCAGGGCACGGCCGACCGCCCGCAGGATCTCCCAGCGGCGCGCCCCGTCCAAGGGCAGCTCGGTCATCAGCTCGCCGAGCACCTCCAGGTCCATGACCAGGTTCCATACCGTCTCGTCGAAGACGGCCAGGCGCATCTCGCCGAGCACGTACTGGGGTGCGTCCCCGGCGGTCGCCTTGTCGCCCATCGGCGTCGGCTGGAACGGCACCCCGCTCGCTTCGAGGTCCGGGTTGGACGCCGCCTCGACGCGCCAGTGCACCTGCTCCCCGCCCGCGACGGGTGCGCCCACGCGGACGTGGTTGTTGCGCGGGTGGAGTCCCTTGACCGGGGTGCCGTCGGGCCGGTACACAAGGCCCTCGCACTGGAAGCCGGGGGTGCGCGGGGTGAAGCCGAGGTCGAGGACGGCCTCCACGGTGCGGCCCGCCCACTCGGCGGGCACGGTGCCGGTCACCTCGAACCAGCTGGTCCCCCACGGCGTGCCCCACGGGGTGCCGGTGGCGATGGGGCTTGTCGGTGCCGCGAGGCCGTCGGCCACGGGCACGGGTTCGCCGTCGGTGGACCAGATCTCCACGGTCAGGGGGGTGGTGACGGGGTGGACGGCCGGCCGGATGCGTTCCCTCAGGACGCGTTCCAGGCGTGCTTCGACCAGCTTCCGGTCGTCGTGCATGAAAGGGGTCTCCTGTCGCTGCGAGCGGGGCGGGGTGGCGAGGGCGTCGCTCAGTGACCGCCCACCGGGGCAGGGCGCTCGCACATACTGGTCACCGGCAGGGCGCGCCCCTGGTCGGCCGCGTCCATGAGGGTCAGCATGATGTCGAGGACATGCGCGGCGAGCTCGGCCGACGCATGATGCGGGCGGTCGTCGGCCAGGGCGTCGGCGAGATCCGCGAGACCCACGCCCCGACCCGCGTCCGGGTAACCGGCGGACACCGGCAGGGTCTCCCACGCGTCGCCGCGGTGGATCTCGACGGTGCCGTCGAAGCCGTTCGGGTCGGGCACCGACAGCGAGGCGTCGGTGCCGTGCACCTCGATGCGGGGCAGCCGCGCGGCCTTGATGTCGAAGCTCATCACCAGTGTGGACAGGGCGCCGTCCGCGTGTTCCAGGACGCCGGTGATGTGGGTGTCGATCTCCACCGGGAAGGTGTGTCCGGCGCGCGGGCCGCTTCCGATGGCCCGCTCCGTACGCGGCCGGGAGGACGCGCCCGTCACCTTGACGACCGGGCCGAGCAGATGCACCAGGGCCGACAGGTAGTAGGGGCCCATGTCGAGGAGCGGGCCGCCGCCGGGCCGGTAGTAGAACTCCGGGTCCGGGTGCCACTTCTCGTGGCCCGCGGTCGTCATGAAGGCCGTCGCCGCGACCGGCCTGCCGATCAGCCCGTCGTCGACCGCCTTGCGCGCGGTCTGCGTCCCGGTGCCGAGGACCGTGTCGGGAGCGCACCCGATGCGAAGTCCCGCCTCGCGCGCGGCAATCAGCACGGCGTCGGCCTCTTCGCGGTTCGCCGCGAGCGGCTTCTCGCCGTACACGTGCTTGCCCGCACCGAGCGCCGCGAGGGCGACGTCCGCGTGGGCGGCCGGGATGGTGAGGTTGAGGACGGCGTCCACATCGTCCCGTGCCACGAGGTCCGCGACGGACGCCACCACGGCCACCTCTCCCCCGGCTTGGTCCGCGACGGCCTGCGCCCGGCTCCGATCGAGGTCGGTGACGGCGGTCAGCCGCACGGACGTCAGGCGCTCCAGCGTCGAGAGGTAGGCGCCGCTGATCTTGCCCGCGCCCACGATGCCGATGTTCAAAGGTTTCGACGACTTCAGAGGCTTCAGCGGCTCGCCCACAGCAGTCCCCTCTCGGTCAGCGTGCGCACCTCGGGCACGTCGAAGTCGTCGGGCTTGTGCCCGATGGTCGATACGAAGACCCGGCCGGCGCCCCAGGTCCTCGTCCACACGGCGGGCATCACCACGGTCCGGTCGTGCACCTCGTCGGCCGGGAAGGTGGTGGTGGCCAGGACGTCGATGTGCGGGTCGGTGAGGACCCAGTACTGCTCGCTGTGGACCGCGAAGTCGTCGAGTCCCGCGATGATCGGGTGGTCGGGGTGCTCGGGCGACAGCTGGTAGGTGTGGTCGTGGAAGCCCGGCGGGTGCATCACGAACTTGCCGCCGGTCAGCAGGTGGTAGCCGTGGTCGTGGAAGCAGTCGACGATGCCGCCGTGCCAGCCGGCCAGGCCGGTGCCGGCGCGGACCGCGGCGGCGAGGTTGTCGCGCTGCTGCGGGGTGATCGTCCCCATCGTCCAGCACTGCACGATCAGGTCGGTGGCGGCGAGCCGTTCCGTGTCCTCGTACACCGCCAGGTCCTCGGAGGTCTCGACGGTGAACCCCTGATCCTTGAGGAAGGGCACGAATCCGTCGCTGATCGTCACGGGTTGGTGCCCGTCCCAACCGCCACGGACGACGAGTGCCCGCCGGGTGTCGCTGGTCAAGGTGAAAGCACACTCCCATCGGCGCCGCATATGCGTAGGGCGGCGGTAGGGGTTCGGGGTGAGGGCACCCAACGGCCGTGGAACAGCGGGAGTTGCTACTGCTCGGGCTGGTCGTCGGGGTCGGTGCGAGGTGAACGTACGAACGCCGAACGCGGTTTGTCAATATGTTGGACGAACCCTCGGTCCCGGCGCACCGCAGCCGATGAACCCGAGGGGGCAAGTCCCGGTGAAATCACGTCGGTTCTTGTCCGGCGCATTGACTAAGGCCATTCGATGGACTTTCGTGTCCCCGGCGCAAAGCCCCCGGCTCCGCTTGCCGCTGCCGCACTGGTGCACCCGCACTCACCCCTTGCATGACCAGGGCCTCTCACCACGCCCACCCCGTCGTTCATCCCGTATCGAGAGGTGACACATGCATCGCAGGACCCGACGGATCTCCGTCTGGTTTCTCGGCGCCGCCGTACTCGGCGCCGGCGCCCTGACCGTTCTGCCCGAGGCCGAAGGCCACGCGGACACCATCGGCGCGAACGCCGGGGTGACGGCCTCGGCCGGCGCCAAGACACCCTTTGCGACCGTCGAAACCGAGTCCGGCAAGCCGGCCGGCGGCGCCGACATCCACTCCATCAAGCCGGGCGACCCAGCGCCCACGAAGGCAACGCTGGAGACCGAGGCGTCCGGCTACGCCTATACCAAGCTGGATAGAACCGGCGAATCGGTGTCGATGCCGAACAGGACCGGCAAGCAAGCGAACACCCTCGTGGTGCGTGCCTCGATTCCGGACGCGCCGGATGGCGGCGGCATCACCGCCTCGCTCAGCCTCTACGTCGACGGCACGTACCGTCAGGCGATCACGTTGAGCTCCAAGCAGGCGTGGAACTACCGGGGCGCGAGCACCAACCCGGACGACCCGAACGCCGGCGGGGCGGCCTACCGCTTCTACAACGAGTTCCCCGTCCGGGTGAAGGGCGATCCCATCCCGGCGGGCAGCAACGTCACGCTCCGGAAGGACTCCGGCAACAAGGCCACCTTCTACGCCGTCGACTCCGTCGACCTGGAGAACGTCGGGCCGGCGCGTACCCGGCCGGACGACTCGCTCTCCGTCGTCGACTACGGCGCGGACCCGACGTTCGAGAAGGACTCGACGACCGCCATCCAGAAGACAGTGGACACCGCCCGGGCACAAGGCAAGCCGGTCTGGATCCCGGAGGGGACATACCTCACGAACAGCTTCGAGGGGGCCGCGCCGCTGGACTTCACGGGCGTGACCGTGCGCGGCGCCGGCATGTGGTACTCGACGATCTACCGTAGGCCCCCGCTGCCTGCCAAGCAGCGCACACAGATCCTGGTCGGCTCCGGTACCAAGCTGAGCGACATACAGATCGACTCCAACGCCATCTGGCGAGATGTCCGCGGCCCCGGCGGCGCGGACTACGGCATCAATGCCAGCGGCGCCAAGGGCTGGCTGGTCGAGCGGATCTGGACCCGGCACACCGACGCGAACTGGCTGTCCGGCACCGGCGGCACCATCCGGGACAGCCGGACCGCGGACTCGTACGGCGACGGCTTCAACATCAACAACAGCAACAAGCCCGGTCCGGACACAAAGGGCGACAACATCACGGTCCAGAACAACTTCGCCCGGGGTACCGGCGACGACTCCTTCGCCGTGTACTCCGACTCCGGCACCAACCATGACAACAGCCAGTTGAGCGGCGCCCGGATGCTGAACAACACCGCGATCGCACCCTGGTGGGCCAACGGCCTGCGGATCGCCGGCGGCAAGGACATCCAGTTCAAGAACAACCTGGTGAAGAGCGTGTCCTCGAACAGCGCACTGGAGATCAGCGTGTTCGGCGACTCGGGGCACGCACTGGAGTCCGCCACGGTGAGCGGCAACGTCCTGATCGGTGGCGGCGGCTGGAACGGCGTCCGGCACGGGGTGCGAATCGGCTCCCCGACCCCCACGTCACAGTTCCCTGACGCATACACGAACGTCACCATGACCGACAACGTGATGCAAGGCGCCCTGCGTGCCGGTTTGTACATCGACAAGAAGAACATTAGGGCGACGCTCACGAACAACACCATCGACGGCCCCGCCAACCAGGGCATCTGGATCGCGTCGGGTGTCACCGGCACCGGCACTTTCCGGGACAACACAGTGAAGAACCTGCGCCCGGGCCAGGTCGCGACTCAGAACGATTCAAAGGACACGTTCACGATCACCACGTGACGTCTCTCGCCTGAGACGGTCTGGCGGTCCTCCGCATCGGGGACCGCCGGACATGGTGTCGCCTCAGGCGACGTGGCCGCCGCCGTGGCGGAGGTCGCCGAGACGCTCCTGACCTGCCGAGGAAAAGAGAGCATGACCTCAGAGAAGCCCGCGTCCGACCCCGGATTCCCGCGCCTGACACGCCTGTTCCCGCCGTCCTTGGTCGCCACGCGCATGCCGCCCATAGGTCAGTGGAGTCCTGTGCCCCCTGCCACCGACCGCGGCGCGTGGGAAGCGATCGCGCCGCGTGTGCGAGCCCGTGCGCTCGAGGAAGCCAGTGCCTCGCTCGATCGCCCCTGGCCCGACCTGCCCGCCTCACTGTTCGCCCGCTTCGCCCGCGACGGCGACCGCTGGGGCTACCAGACACCGGTATTCGCCCGCCGGGCCCGGCTCGGCCGGGCGGTCCTCGCCGCCGCCCTGTGTCCCACCACCGACGACCGCCGAACGGCCTTCCTCGACGAGGTGATGGACGGCGTATGGGCGTTGTGCGAGGAGACGACCTGGGCCTGGCCCGCCCACGACTTCCGGGTCCTGGACTCCCGGCGCGGCCTGCTCCCCGACCCGGAACGCCCCACCCTGGACCTCGGGGCATCGGGTACGGCCGTACTGCTCGCTCTCACCGACGCGATCACGGGTGACGAGTTGGACCTGCTCGACCCGATGGTGCGGCGCCGGCTGCGCCGCGAGGTCTCCGCCCGCGTCCTGAGCCCGTACCTGGAGCGGGACGAATGGGGCTGGTACGACGGCTCGACCGCCAAACTCAACAACTGGAACCCTTGGATCCACTCCGAGTTGCTCCTGGCCACCGCGTTGACCGAGGAGTCCCCCGACCTCCGCGCGGTGCTGGTGTGCCGGATTCTCCAGGGCCTGGAGAACTACCTCAAGGCCCATCCACCGGACGGAGGCTGCGACGAGGGCCCGCACTACTGGTGGCGTGCCGGAGCCAGCCTCTTCGAATGCCTGGAGACCATCACCTCTCTGCTGGACATGGACGCGGGCGTGTTCACTCACCCCCTGATCCGTGCGATGGCGCGTTACCCCGTGGCCACCTGGATCGGCGACGGCTGGGCCGTCAACTTTGCGGATGGCCCCGCCCGTCCGCGGGAGACCGCACCGGCGCTGCTGTTCCGCTACGGCCGGCGCACGGCCCAGCCCGACGTGAGCTCCCATGCCCGCGCCCTGCGCGCCGACACAGACCCCGCACTGCCCGTCGAGGGCGAACCCTTCGACCTGCGCCGCACGTTGGATGCCCTGTTCGACACCGAGTGGCACACCACACGGCCCGCCGACTTCCCGCTGCCCGCGCGCGCCTGGCTGCCGGACACGCAGGTTCTCGTGGCCCGCGCTTCGGCAGGTGACACGCGCGGGCTGCTCGTGGCGGCCAAGGCGGGTCACAACGGCGAGAGCCACAACCACAACGACGTCGGCTCCTTCATCGTCGCCATCGACGCCCACCCGCTGCTCATCGACGTCGGGGTGGGCACCTACCGCAAGGAGACCTTCAGCCCTGACCGCTACGGAATCTGGTCGATGACCAGCGAGTACCACAACGTGCCCGTCGTCAACGGTGTCGGCCAGCGGCCCGGACCGGACTTCCGGGCCGCCCATGTGGCCGCCATCCACAACACGGATACCGATGAATTGACGTGTGATCTGGGCTCCGCCTACCCGCCGCAGGCACAACTCACGTCATGGCTGCGAACCGTCCGGCTCGTGCGCGGCGCGGACGAGCGCGTCGAGATCGACGAAACCTGGCACTGCGCGACCACGCCCCGATCCCTGGCCCTGCATCTGCTGATCAGCGGCGATCTGTCGGTGCGGCCCGAGGGCCGGGCCACCGTCAGCCCGCCGACAGGACGCGGCTTGGCCCTGAACTGGGATACCGCCGCATTCACCGCCGAGGCGGAGACCATATCCCTCACTGACCTCGCCTTCACTCGCGTATGGGGTCCTGCGGTCCACCGCCTGATCCTCACCGCACGCCGCCCCGAACGCACGGGACGTCACATGCTCGTGGCGCGCCCGCTGCCCAACAACAACTGAGAGCGCGATTCGGCTTCGACCAGGATCTCGCGGCCGGGACCACCCGCACCTCCAATCGGATACGCGACCTGCTCACCCACTTTCGAAGGTCCTGACCTCGATTCCGGGGGTCGCGGTCAGGGACCGCCGCCACCTTGCTGTCACCGTCGGCGACCGCACCAGCTTCCCCACCGCCGCCCACCTGGCCTTCCTCAGCCTCGCCCCAGCCCTGGTCTGGTCTGGTCTGCTTAGGCTCGCGCGGATAGGCGCGTGAGGAGCGACGCTGGTAGTAGTACAGGCGCAGGTCCTGACGATCATGGAGTTGTGACGCTCTCTGATCACCGGAGGCCCTGTGCCTGTACTGCCCTCGTGGCTGACCGACCCACTGGGACCGACTCTCGGCATGACCACACGCCGAACTGCGCGAACGCTTACGGCACGGCCTCGGGCTCGTTCCCGCTCGCGGCCTCTCGCAGACGATCCACTTCGGCCGTGAGCTCTTCCACACGGCGGTGCAGCGCCTGGATGCACACCAGGGCGACACCGAGGCCGTCGACGACGGGGATCCTGGTGTCGTCCTGGTTGAAGCCGAAGGCAGCGTGCCAGTCCTGGGCCATCGGCCCGAGGTGACGCACGCTTTCGGGCTCCCAGTGGTAGCGCCAGGTGCTGACGGGCAGCGCGGCCACGGTTCGCAGGACCGCGTATCCGTTGACCGCGCCGACCGGGGCCACACCGCCACTCTCCCCCGCCTCGGCCGAAAGCCGAGCCGGGGCGCCTCGGTCAGGCGCCCAGGACCGCCGACGGAAGAACCACACCCCTACCGGCTCCAGTCGACCGGGACCACGTCCCGCTTGAGCGTACGGTCACTGAAAAGCAAACTTCCGAGGGGCACGAAGTCGTCTCCGACGGTGATCGCTCCGTGCGCGGAGGCCGGGGTGTGGACGCCGTCCCCGAGCAGCACGGCCTCGTAGCCGGCCAGCAGTTCCTGGACCGTGCCGGGGCCGAGGTTCTCTGATGCGGCGATCGCGGCGATACCGCTGTAGTTCGTGTAGGCCGTCCCCAGCAGTCGACCGCCGGCGGCGTAGAAATGGACCTGCACGCCGCGGACGGGCTGTCCGGTGACGGCGTCGACGACGGTCGCGCTGATGTTCTCCAACTGCAGCTGCGTGACGTTCAAAGAGCCCTGACTGGCGGCCATATTGACCGGCTTCAAAGCGGAACAATCCGCACCACCGCTGCACGACGCCGCCGGCAGGCTGGTCGCAGACGCGATGGCGCCGCTCCCCACGCCCACCGACGCCAACGCCGCAGCCATCACCACGACAGCCTTACGACCCAAAGAGGTCATGTCCCCTCCACATGTGAACTGCCAGAACACGATCCGCACCGGCCCATGGACGGCCGGGGCGGTCGGGGCGCGGGCAGCGCCCGACGGATGCCGCCCCCTTTGGGGACGACGCGACAGAGCGTATGCGCGTCCCATCCGGCCCCACCGAGTGACAACCACAAGTTCGCACCATCTGATGAACCGTCAACAGCACGGTGACGAACGAGACGGGCGGGCACAAAGCACCGACGGCAGGACCTCGAGATGGCCACGCCCAGCCTTCTGTTCAGCGGCCGTCACGGTGCTGTCGATAGCCCCGGAGGGAAGCTCATAGCGGGCTCCTCGCCCGCTGCCAGCCCCTCGACGGCACCCAGGGCATCCCGGCCCGCCGCGAGTACGCGAACCGCGTCAACGCCCTCGCAACGACACCCGGACCATAATCCGGTCAGTGAGCCTCTTCCAACCTCAGGTTGAGGATGCGTGATGGGGAGGACCGCACTACTTCGTTGCATGCGCTCGCCCGACTACGCCGTGACGTCAGCCCGGCACCCGGTGATCAGTTGCGGTCTTCGGCACTGCTATCGGTGATCGCTCGGAACAGCTCGCGAGCCCGCTCGCAGAATTGCCCGACCTCCTCGATGTCCGGCTCGTCGCCGTCCGCCAGCATCCGGGCCTGGAGTTGCTCGGAGCGCAGCCCGCCGTAGCGGGCCCGTACCTCCGCGGTCACCGGCTGGACCGCGATGTGCAGGTGCTTGCGCGCGTCGCGGCCGTGCGACCACATGCAGACGTACGTCTGCTCGGGCCGGCACAACGTCTCCACGACACGAGCGGTATCGCGCAGCAAGAGGCCCAGCTCCGCCGCTGCCGTGTCGTCGAGTTCCGCGACGGCCACGACGTGCTCTCGCGGACCGACGATCAGGGTGCCGAGATTCATCGGACCGACGACGTGGTTCACCACCCAAGCAGCGGTTTCATGCAGGACGCCTCCAGGCAACTCCCGGCGCCCGGCGAGAAGGTCACACCCAAGACACCCCGTCACATCCACGCGCACCAGCCTATACAGAGCCCGCAGCGATGAGGTCGACGGCCAACCTGGTGGATATGTCTGCCGGTTGGACGCGTTGGCGTCGGCTGCCTGCCAGTCGCCAGGCGCTGCCGGCGCCGGCGCCCGACCTCGCCACGGCGATTACGAAGGCCTCGGCCAAGGCATTCCTGGCCGGGACACTGCTGCCGATCCACCGAATCGCCGCCGACCAGCCACCGGCCGTACTACGCCGGCAAGCACAAGAAGCATGGGACACAACGCGCGGTTGACGGATCGATAGGGGCCCTCCCCAGGCCCATAGGGAGGGTCACCTTGAGCTCCGGGCGGGACGAAATCACGACCAACTTCCTCTCAGCTGATAGCCCCTTCCTTCCATCGCAGGTCAGCGGTCTGCCCAGGGGGAACGGCGTCCAGCACGCGGCGGAATTTAGTCGACCGGTCGGCTAAATTCGGTGGTGTGGCGCGGATGCGCGACCGCTTCTGATCCAGTTCTTCAGACAGGCGCTCCATGAGCGCGTACAGCCAGGGAGTCCTGCCGTCCAGGCGGGATTTCCATGCCCAAACGCAGATTTAGCCCTCCGGCCGTCCTCGCCGTCGGAGCCATGTTCCCTTCGAAACCCGGAGTAAAGCGATGAACGACAACAGGCATCAGGATGGCATTTACCCATTCCCGGCCGGTATGCAGACGCGTGAGATCGAAACCAACGGTGCCAAGATCCACGTACGCGTCGGCGGGCATGGTCCAGCGGTCGTCATGCTGCACGGCTTCGGCACAACGGGCGACATGTGGGGTCATTTGGCAAGCGCACTCATCGAAGACCACATGGTTGTCGCGCCCGACCTGCGTGGGTTGGGCCTCTCGTCGAAGCGCATTATGCGGAGCTCTATGCGCAACCCGGCGCAATGCGAGCGAGCTTTGCCCAGTTCCTGGCGTTCAGCCAGGATGCGGCCGACAACAGGACGTTCCTCGCGCAGGGCAAGCTTCAGATGCCGGTCCTGGCCTTCGGCGGCGAAGCTACATTCGGCCCTGGGATCGGCGAGGTGCTGCGGTGTGTCGCCGATGACGTCGAGGATGCGGTCATCCCGGATTGCGGGCACTGGATCACGGAAGAGCAGCCGCAGGCGACGACAGACCTGGTCGTCGACTTCCTGCGCCGGGCGCGTTGAAGGGCGGTCCCTGCCTTTGAGGCCGATGCCCGGTCAGGTGCGAGCTGTGGCGACGTCGCCGTTTAAAGCGGGACGTCGTTGGTGCTCACCGCCGTCACCCCTCCGCGGGAACCGGCACTGTCGACGTCACCAGGACCACCACCGTCGGCACCAGCCCCGTCGACACCGCCAAGGACTCCTTCACGTACGGCACCAACCTCGCGTGGCCGGCGACCGCGTCCGCAAGCAACACCTTCCAGAACCTGCCGGATCAGGCGCCCTCGAAGGCCATTGACGGGAACGAGGAGCCCTGGTGGGCCACCGACTCAGGCGTCTCCAGGTCTCGTAGGACGAATCACTGGCCAACAGCGAGGCGCCTGGACTACGCGCCGGAAGGCGCGTAGTCCAGGTATCCCTACGATGCTCGCGTACAGCTCGCTCCAGGCTCTGAGCCGTGGCAACCCTCGACGAGGAGCGGCAGTGAGGGCGGGACCCCTGGCCGGGGGCCCGCGCCCGCCAATGCAGCTGCCTTGAAGGCTGCGGGGCGGCGATCCCCTGCCGAGAGCAACGCGCGAGCGCACACGGGCGAGCAGGTGTGCGGCGAGAGCGTCACGTTTCGCTGAAGGTGCGTCGGTAGGCGCCGGGTGTGGTGCCGAGGTGTGCCCTGAAGCGGCGGCGCAGGTTGACCGCCGAGGCGAGGCCGACCCGGGTGGCGATGGCTTCGACCGGCAGGTCGGTCTGCTCCAGCAGTACCCGGGCCGCGTTGATGCGCTGGGTGAGCAACCACTGTCCCGGGCTGGTGCCGAGCTGTTCGGTGAACCGGCGGGCAAGCGTGCGGTTGGACAGTCCCGCGCGTTCGGCGAGGCGGTCGAGGGTCAGTCGGGTGCCGAGGTGCGCGGTGGCCCACTCCAGTACCGGGGCCAGGGATTCGTCCGCCTTGGCCGGTACGGGGGGTGTGGCGTACTGGAGCTGGCTGCCCTCGCGGTGCGGTGGCAGGACCATGCTTCGGGCGATCCGGGCGGCGTAGGCCGCGCCATGGTCCGTACGTATGAGGTGGAGGCACAGGTCGATACCTGCGCCGGTGCCGGCGCTGGTCGCCACGTCGCCGTGGTCCACGAAGAGCACGTTGGTGTCCACCCGCACCTCGGGGAAGGCGGCGGCGAGCCGGGCCGTGCTGCGCCAGTGGGTGGTGGCGCGGCGGCCGTCGAGCAGTCCGGTCCGGGCGAGGACGAACGCGCCCGTGCAGATGGCGACGATCCTCGCCCCGCGCCCGTGGGCGGCCTGAAGCGCTTCGGTGACGGCCGGCGACACCGGCGCGGCAAGCTGCTGCCAGCCGGGGATGAGCACGGTGTCCGCCTCCTGCACGGCATCCAGCCCCGCATCGACGAGCATCGAGAAGCCGACGGTGGTCCGCAGGGGGCCGGGCCGCTCGGCGCAGACCTCGAAGCTGTAGCGGGCCGGCACGTCCGGGATGTCCGCGCCGAAGACCTCGGCGGCGCAGGCGACCTCGAAGGGCGACTGCGGCTCCGTGAGCAGGGCCACTACCCGATGAAGGCTCATGGCAAGAATGTACCTGTAAGCGTCTTTCTGGACTCTCGGCCAAGGAGACCGGCCCCGGTCACAGTGGTCCCATGAGTGACACCACCGAAACGGAAGTGCTGAGGGCCGCGGTTCAGGTGGACGGAGAGGCGGCCAGCTACCTGACCGTGGAGCGGGACGGCCCGGCCGTGCTGCTGCTGCACGGGACGTACTGGAGCCGGGTCTGGCTGCCGGTGGTGGCCCGTCTCGCCGACGCGGGGCTGCGGCCGCTCGCGGTCGACCTCCCCGGGCTGGGACGCTCCGGAGGCGAGCTCACCCCGGAAACGGCCACGGTCCCGGCCCTCGCGGACTGGGTGGCGCGATTCGCGTCCGCGGTGGGCATCCGGGGAGCGGTCCCCGTGGCGGGCCATGACATCGGCGGCGCCATCGCCCAGCATCTCCTCGTTCACGACCGGCTGGAGGTGTCCCGGCTGGCCCTGGTCAACTCGGTCACCTACGACTCCTGGCCGGCGCCTCACGTGGCCCGCTTCCGCGGCCCGGGTGCCACTGCGCAGGACGTTCTCGCCGCCCGCCGACAGGCGGTGACGGCGGCGCTGGCCGGCGCCGCCACCGAGCAACGCGTCGCGGACTACCTGGCCCCGTGGACCGACCCGCGGGTACGCCGCTCCTGGACGGCCCTGGCGGGCGCAGCCGACAGCCGCTACACCCTCGACCTCGTACCCGCGCTGCGCCGATCGGCGACGCCCAAGCTGCTGCTTTGGGGCGAGGACGACGGCTACGAGAAGATCGCGTACGCCGAGCGGTTCGCCGCGGAGATGCCGCACACCACGCTCGTACGCATCCCCGACGCAGACCACATCCCCATGGAGAGCGCGCCCGGCACCATCGCCCGCACGCTCATCGACTTCTTCACCAAACAGGCATGTACATCACCCACTTCGGCTCCTGGCATCCAGCCCCGGGACCAAACACCGACCCGGCGGCCGCCCACAAGGCAGCCCGCACCGCCCAACACCGACGCGGTGGACCCGGATGATCCCCACCCGCCGGTCGCGGATCGCTAACCGTTTCCAAGTCCAGCCGTCCCGGCAGGTCCAGATCAACGGCGGCCAGCCCCTCTTCCGCGGCCCGGCCGGGCGGGGTCCCCGTAAGTACTCGGGAAATTTCGGGCGGATACGGGCTGACCAGCAGTAACGCGGCAGGCGGTTCGTATCCGGGGGGGGCGAAGTCGGCGGGGGCCTGCTCGATCGCCTCTGGGTGGGCCTCTCGCTTGGCGTGCTCGGCCGGTGCCCGGTCTGGCGTGCGGTCAGGACTGGTCCAAGGCCCGTTCGATCGCGCGGCGGGCCCGGCCCGCGGCCGCCCGGTCGTGCTGGAGCTGCATGGCCGCGTTCAGCGCCAGTCCGGCGGCGACAATCTCGAACAGCGCCTGGTCGATGTCGAACCCGCCGGGTAGCTCGCCCAT
Source organism: Streptomyces sp. NEAU-YJ-81 (assembly GCF_017592595.1). Lineage (NCBI taxonomy): Bacteria > Bacillati > Actinomycetota > Actinomycetes > Kitasatosporales > Streptomycetaceae > Streptomyces > Streptomyces sp. NEAU-YJ-81. The sequence continues at coordinate 96,816 of NZ_JAGFNO010000014.1, forward strand.
CTCCACCGCCGCGGTCAGGTCCGCCCGCAGCTGTTCCCGCCAGCGCGACCACACCTCGGCCACCGCGTCGCGGACCCGGCCGGGGCGGCCGTCGTACTCGGTGAGCGCCGCGGTCATCAGGCAGCCGCCGGGCAGCAGTGGCGCTTCCAGGTAGCCCACGGAGTTGTCGCACACCGCGCGCAGCCGCCGCAGACCCGGCGGCTCGGCCAGTGCGGGCTCGACCACCCGGTGCCAGAAGTCCACGAACGCCTTGTCCAGCGTGGAGATCTGCAGCGTCTCCTTGGTGCCGAAGTGCTTGTGCACCCCGGACTTGCTCATCTCCAGCTCCTCGGCGAGCCGGCCGATGGTGATGCCGTCCAGCCCTTCCTCGGAGGCGATCTCGGCGGCACGGCCGAGGATCCGGCCCCTGGTGGCCTGCGCTTCGGCCGCTGAGCGTCGTGGTGACATATGACGAGGATAGCGTACGTGCGTTCGCTATTGATTTAGAGAACGACCGTACGCTAACTTTCGTGGCAACCACCGGGACGAAGGAGTGCGAGATGCGGGTGCGACGACTGGGCTGGGCCGGACTGGAGATCGAGGCAGGCGGCAAGCGACTGGTGATCGATTACGTGCGAGACCTCTCACCGCTGTTCACGGGGTGGAAGCCCGGCGAGGGGCTGGCGGTGCCGAGCGGAAAGGTCACCGCCGCACTGGTCACCCACCTGCACCGGGACCACACCGACGCGTCCGCGCTCGCGGACGCGCTGACGCCGGGGGCGCCGGTGCTGCGACCGGCGCCCGGCCACGGCGACGACGTGGACAACGTGACCACGCTGCTGGCCGAGCGCGAGCTGGCCCTGCACCGGCTGGCCGCCGAGGTCGTGGATGCGTGGTCCACCCACGAAATCGGGCCGTTCCGCGTCACCGCTGTCCCCTCCGTCGACGGGCTGGGCGACCCGCAGCTGAACTGGGTGGTGCAGGCCGACGGGCAGCGGGTCTTCCACGGCGGCGACACGATGTTCCACGGCTACTGGTGGCTCATCGCGCGCCGGTTCAGCCCGTTCGACGCGGTGTTCCTGCCCGCCAACGGCGCGGTGGTCGACGCGCCGCACCTGCAGCCGCCGAGCCCGCTGCCCGCCGCGATGGACCCGAGGCAGGCCGCCGCGGCCGCGGAGATCCTCGACGCCCGGTACGCAGTGCCGATCCACTACGAGGCGGAGCAGCCGGACAAGATCGCGGGCTACGTCGAGGTCTCCGACCCGGAAAATGAGTTCCGCACGCACGCCGGACGGCGCGCACACGTGCTGGCCGTCGGGGAATGGCTGGACCTGGCCACATGACCGGAAACTCCGCCATGCAGGCGGGCTCAGGCAGCAACGGAATATAGGTCCGATGCGCACGAAGGAGACCACGACCTCCGGTGGTCACGCCGGGCGCTGAGCACGACGGCGCCCGGCTCGCTGAGGTTGCCGGCCTCGGCCAGGAAGAGCTGCGAAGTTCCCCCGGTCCAAACGGCTGGAAGACTTCGACTTCGACCGCAATCCCAACGTGCTGCCCGAGACAGTCGGTGACCCTCAAACGCTCCCGACCCTGTACGCCGCCGTCCAGGACCTCCCGGCGCGAGTACGGCTGCCGGGTGGGGACGCGCGCGCCTCGAGCGGCAGCCCGGCGCGGTCTCTTGTGGAACCGACGCCGGCAAACGTCTGCGGAATCGTCTGATTCTGGAGTGGCATGACGTTGCCGTCCCGCAGCCATTCGCGGAAGGGCACTACTGTAGGAAATCCAGCAGTTGACGTGTGGTCTCCTCGGGTGCCTCTTCCGGGATGAAGTGACCGACCGGCACCGGGCCACCGCGAACGTCATCGGCCCACTCCCGCCATATCGCGAGCGGATCGTCGTAAAGTTTCGCGACCGAACCCTGCTGGCTCCATAGGAAGAGCACGGGGCAGGAGATCTTCCGGTTCCCGCGATCCGCCTCGTCCTGCTCGTAGTCCAGGGTCGGGGAGGCGCGGAACTCCTCGCAGATGGCGTGCACCGTATCGGGGTGGCTAAATTTCTCGATGTACTCGTCGCGTACCTCGGCCGGGAAAGCGTCTTTCACCTCGGACCACGAGTCGAGCATGAAGTCGACCAGGTTGGCCGGTGCCGCGTTGATGAACTGTTCCGGGGACGGTTCTGGCGCGGCGAGGAACGACCATTGCCAGTAAGATCATTCCCGGCTTCGGCAACTCGCGTTCATAGCGGCGAGGGGGCACTGACGGCGTTGCGACGCGGGTGCGGCGAACTCCACCGACTCAGCCATCGGGTCGCCGCGCCACAATCCCCCGCATCCTGCGCCGCTCCGGCATACCGCCCGCACCACAGCGCGCATCCCAGCAAACCTGGCGCACCTTCCTCCGAGCCCGGGCCCACACACTGCTCGCCTGCGGCTTCATGGACGTAGACACCATCGTCAACGGGTTGTCACCCGTGATCATGACGCTCTTGATGCCCATGCGGCGCAGCTCGTCGCACCGCTCCCGCATGCCCTCCTTGACGATGTCCTTCAGGTGAATGACGCCCAACACCTGCGCGCCTTCGGTGTCTTCGACGGCCACGAGCAGCGGCGTACCGCCCGCCTCGGAGATCCGGTCGGTGAGCGCGCCGGCATCCTCGGACACCTCGCCGCCTTGTTCCCGGGCCCAGGCGCCGACCGAACCGGCCGCGCCCTTGCGGACCTTGCGCCGCCGTCGGCCACGACCGTGAGGCGCGGGCCGCCGGGGTGAGGGGTCAGATGCGGAATCGCAGCCTGCAGATCACCGCGTCCGTGTCCTTCCGCACGGCGTGGGCGACCACGGCGCCCCGCTGGTTCTGCAGCAGCCGCTGCCACAGCCGGTCCGGCTCGACCTCGGGGATCAGCACGGTCACGCGGGTACCGGGCCCGGCAGCGGCCGTCTCGCCCACGTACACGGCGATCGGGCGGCCCAGGGAGCGGCGCTCGGAGGTGAGCTGGATCAGCGGAACCCCGGGGTCCCAGCGCGCCCAGGCGCGCTCCAGGGCGTGCGTCTGCGCGCGGTCCTCGGGGTCGGGGTGGCAGACGGTGACCGCGCGTACCTCGTCGCCGAGCGAGGCGGCGGCGTTCAGAGCCTCGACGGTCAGCCGCGACAGGTTCGACACGGGCACGATCACCACGGAGCGGTCTCGATGCGGTGGCTCGGGAATGCGGCCCAGGCCCAGGCGCTCGCCGATCCGGGCGTATGCGCGGTGCACGGCCGTGAAGGCGGCCACCAGCAGCGGCAGGGCGATGACAATCAGCCAGGCGCCGTCCTCGAACTTGGTCGCCGTCACGACCACGGCCGACACGCCGGTCAGCACGGCACCCAACCCGTTCAGCAGCGCCTTGCCCCGCCATCCCCTCCCCCGCTCCTCGCGCCAGTGCCGGACCATGCCGACCTGGGCGATCGTGAAGCCGACGAAGACGCCGATGGCGAAGAGCGGCACGAGGGTGTTGGTGTCACCGCCGGAGAAGACCAGCAGCGCGGCGGAGACCAGGGACAGCGCGAGCACGCCGTGGCGGTGGACCTGGCGGTCGGCCTTCAGGGCGAAGACGTGGGGGAGGTAGTTGTCGCGGGCCAGCAGCTTCAGCAGTACCGGGAGCCCGCCGAAGGACGTGTTCGCGGACAGCGCCAGCAGGATCATGGTCGCGAACTGGATGACGTAGAACGCCCCATTGTGGCCGAGTGAGGCGTCGGCCAGCTGCGCGAGGACGGTGACGCCCTCGACCGGCTGGAGGTGGAAACGGGAGATCAGCACGGACAGGCCGATCAGCATCACACCGAGCAACGCACCCAGCGCCACCTCCGCGCGCTGCGCCCGCTTCGCCCGCGGGACGCGGAAGGACGGCACGGCGTTGGCGATCGCCTCCACACCGGTGAGTGCCGAACAGCCCGAGGCGAAGGCTTTCAGCAAAAGGAGCGCGCCGACCGTCGTCGCGTTGTCCGAGAGCACGGAGGCGTGGCCCGCGGCGGCCTCGGTACTGACGGGCGCGGACCGGAACAGCCCCACCCCGATCAGGATCAGGATCGAGACGACGAAGACCGCGGTCGGCACGATGAACGCCCGCGCCGACTCCACGATCCCGCGCAGGTTCACCGCCGTGATCAGCACCAGCACGACGAGGCACAGCCACAGCCGCTCGCCGTACAGCTCGGGAAAGGCGGAGGTCAGAGCAGCGACACCGGCCGTGACCGCCACGGCGACATTGAGTACGTAGTCCAGGACCAGCGACGACGCCGCCACCAGGCTCGTCCTCGCCCCCAGATGGGTCTTGGCGACGGCGTACGACCCGCCGCCGTCCGGGAACGCGGCGATGACCTGCCGGTAGGAGGCCACCAGCACCGCCAGCAGCCCGGCGATCGCCAGAGTGACCGGCAGTGTGAGGCCGAGGCCGTGCGCGCCCGCGGCGGCCAGCACGAGGACGATCGCCTCGGGGCCATACGCCACTGACGCCATGGCATCCAGCGAGAGGGCGGCCAGGCCGGTGACGGCGGTGAGCCGGTGGCGCTCACCGGTATCGGGCGGTTCCTCGGCGGCGGGGGCCTCGCCCGGCCCGGCGGTCAGGACAGACATGGGATACGTGCTCCTTCGTGACAAAGGCCCGCGCAGGCGGGGAGGCGATACGCGGTGCCCCAGGGTCTGTCCAATTCCGGCCATGTCCGACCGCTCCTTGCGGCTTCTTCGCGCCAAAGCCCTCAACCTTGACGCGGTCTTGACGGTCGTGTGACCCACACGACTCCTGCCGGGGTGAAGGCCTGACCCCACCACGACCGTGGCGGCGGCCACCAGCGCTGCACTCCCGCGGCCCGCAGGGTCTGCTCGTCCGGGTGCGCCGACACCAGCAGTTCGAGGCGAGTGCGGGTCGCGGTGCAGCGCGGCGATCCCGGCCCCGTGCCGGATGCGGTGGGGGTCAGGCGTCAAGGTTCCGTATGCGTCCGCCGAAAACGCCGCCGTGAGTGACCGATGGAGCCCCTCCGCGGGATCAGCCGTCCTGCACCGGTCCAGCCGCATCGAGGGCCACGCCAGTCTGATCGGCGAGCGTAATCGGGCGCCGCGAGCGCGCCCGCCACGCGGCTCCCGAGGGCGGCGACCGCGACAACGGCCACGACGGAGAATCAGCGCGGCGTTCGTACGGGACAGGCGGTGCGGAAGGGCACGAGCACGAGTGCCACCGGGAGCGGTCCCTCGAAGCCCGTCGGCAGGGCAAGCCGGTCCCGGAGCGCATAGCCGGTCATCACGCCGTGACCTCACCTTCCGCGTCCACCACAGCGCCCTCGGAGCCCAGGCCCTCGTACGCCGCTTCGGAGCCCATACGCCCGCCTCCTATGCTCTGCGTACCCCTGGCGTGCTCCGCCCGCTCGGCGAAGGGCAGGGACAGCGCCATGGTCAGCCCCCCACCGGGAGTGTCCTCCGGGGTGAGGGTGCCGTCCATCGCCTCGGTCAGGCCCCGCGAGAGAGCCAGACCCAGGCCGAGGCCCGTCGTGTTGTCGGTGTCGCCCAGGCGCTGGAAGGGTTCGAAGATCCGGTCGCGGTCGGTGGGTGGGAGGCCGGGACCGCGATCGACGACGCGGAGTTCGACGCGGCCCGCGTGGGCGCTGGCGGTCAGCAGCACCTTGCGCCCGGCGGGACTGTGGCGGGCGGCATTGCCGACCAGGTTGGCGATCACCCGCTCGAGCAAGGGTGGGTCGGCCAGCACCGCGGGAACTTCCTCCAAGTCCGTCACCTCGACCTCGGGGGTGTCGGCGAGCGCCGCGGGGAGGACCTCCTCCAGGGTGGTGGCGCGCAGGTTGAGGGTGAGTGCGCCGGCCTGGAGGCGGCTGAGGTCGAGGAGGTTCTCGATCAGCCGGTTCAGCCTGGCCATGGACTCGTCGGCGGTGGCGAGGAGCTCGTCCCGATCTTCGGGCGAGAACTTCACGTCCCGGCTGCGCAGCGAGGTGACGGCCGCCCAGCCCGCGGCGAGCGGGGTGCGCAGGTCGTGGCCGACCGCTCGTAGAAGAGCCGTACGCATCCGGTCGGCGGCTTTGACCGGCTCGACCTCGGCGGCGGCCTCGGCCAGCCGGGCCCGCTCGACCGCCGACCCCACGTGCGCGGCGAAGGCGGCCAGCACGCGCCGCTCGGAGGACGTGAGGGTGCGACCGCGCAGGACCAGGAAGGCACCGGGGCCCGCGGGTACGGCCGTCACGCCGTCCTCTCCGGGCGACTCGTCCATCAGCTCCGCGGAGTCCATGCCGAAGGTCTCGCGGGTACGTTCCACCAGGGCGGGTATCGCCGCGCCGCCCCGCACGATCGTGCCGGCGAGCGAGGACATGGTCTCCGCCTCGGCGGTGGCGCGGGCCGAGCGTCTCGACAAGCGCAGCGAGCGGTCCACGACAGCGGCCACCACGGCGGCCACCACCACGAAGACCGCCAGGGCCAGCAGCGCGTTCGCATCGTCGAGCGTGAACTGACCGATGGGAGGGATGAACCAGTAGTTGAGCAGCAGCGACGCCGTCACCGCCGCGATCACCGCCGACACGACCCCGCCTATGCAGGCCACCCCCACCACGGTGAGAAGGAAGAGCAGGGCCTCGCTGGTGAGGTTGAGCCGGTCCCTGGCCACGTCCAGATCCAGCAGGAAAGTGAGCGCCACCGGCAGCAGCAGACCGGCGACCGGACCCGCGATGCTGCGTACGGTCGAGAGCGTGCGCTTGCGTGAGGGCAGCAGCGTGCCACGCCCGGCGCGCTCGTGCGTGACCTTGTGGACGTCGATGTCCCCGGAGAGTTCGACCACCGTTTCGCCGGTGCCGCGTCCGGTGACGAAGCGTTCCAGCCGGCCACGGCGGCTGGTGCCGAGGACGAGCTGGGTGGCGTTTTCGGCGCGGGCGAAGTCCACCAGGGCGGTGGCGACGTCGTCACCGACCACGGAGTGGTAGCTGCCGCCGAGATCCTCGATCAGCCGCCGCTGCCGGGCCAGGGAGGCGTGCGAGGCGCCGGCGGCCAGGCCGTCGCTGCGCGTGACGTGGACGGCGAGGAGGTCACCGCGGGCCGACCGGTCGGCGATGCGGGCGGCCCGCCGGATCAGCGTGTCGCCCTCCGGTCCGCCCGTCAGGGCCACGACCACTCGCTCCCGGGTCTCCCACACCCCGCCGATGCCGTGCTCCGAGCGATAGGACTGCAGCGCCTCGTCGACGCGGTCGGCGACCCACAGCAGGGCGAGCTGACGCAGCGCGGTCAGATTGCCGGGCCGGAAGTAGTTGGCGAGAGCCGCGTCGACCTTCTCCGGTGCGTAGATGTTGCCGTGTGCCATCCGCCGGCGCAGCCCTTCGGGCGGGATGTCCACCAGCTCGATCTGATGGGCCCGTCGTACGACCTCGTCGGGCACCGTCTCGTGCTGCGGCACCCTGGTGATCTTCTCTACGACGTCATTGAGCGACTCGAGATGCTGGATATTGAGGGCACTGATCACATCGATCCCCGCCGCGAGCAGTTTCTGGATGTCCTCCCAGCGCTTGGGGTTGCGGTCGCCGCCGGGGACGTTGCTGTGGGCGAACTCGTCGACGATCGCGACCTGGGGGCGGCGCGCCAGGACGGCGGAGAGGTCCATCTCCTCGAACTCCCCGCCGCGGTAGACGCACGAGGCTCGCTCGACGACCTCCAGGCCGTCGAGCATCCCCTCCGTGCCGGGCCGCCCGTGGCACTCGACGAACCCGACCACGACATCGGCGCCGCGCGACGCTCTGCGCCGCGCCTCGTCGAGCATGCGGTAGGTCTTCCCTACCCCCGGGGCGGCCCCGAGGTAGACCTTGAGTCGTCCAGGGCGTACCTCACCCCCGACGGTCCGTACGTCACTCGCATTGGTCCGTACGTCACTCATCGCAGCCGACGCGCTCCGCTCACTGGCGATCAACTCCCCGAGGGGAAGGGTTGCTTCCCCTACCGAAGCGCTTGTTCCAGGCGCTCTGCGCACTCCTTGACGCATCCTTGGCGCCGGTCACGAGGACGTTGACACTGCCTTGACGGGCCCTGGCCCGATAGGGTGAAGGAGGTGTGCCGGGAAGTCTGGTCGGCAGGGAGCCACACGGTCTCCTTTTCAGACCAAGGGGACGGCATGCGCAGCGTAGGTACGGTCCTGGCCCTCGTCGTACTCGCCACAGTGGTGGCGACGTTCGCACGCCGTCGGCGTCCCCGCCCCCTCCCTGCTCGTCGTCGCGGGCCTCGCCATCGCGCTCATACCGGGCACTCCGGAGATCGAGACCTCCAGCTCCACGCGGTCTACGGCACCGTGGTCTTCCTGCTGGAGAGCGTCGTCTTCAGCCTCATCGGACTCGCCCTGCCCGCGCAGGTGCACGCCCTGTCCGACGGCGACAGAGCCCGGCCTCTGTACGCGCTCGCCGTCGCCGCCACCCTGATCGCCATGCGCATGCTGTGGCTGGCGCCCCTGTCGGCGGTGGTACAGCGCAAGGGCGGCATCCAGCCCATGAACTGGCGGGTCCCGGTGGTCCTCACCTGGGCGGGCACCCGGGGCGTGGTCCCGCTGGCCGCCGCGCTGTCCATCCCCGTCGCGGCGGACGACGGCTCCGCGCTCACGGAACGTCCCCTCGTCCTGGTCCTGACCACCTCGGTCGTGGTGGTCACCCTCGTCGTCCAGGGCTTCACCCTCCGCCCCGGTCGTACGCCGCTCCGGTATCGCCCTCGAACCCGACCACACGGAACGCGAGGAGGCAGAGGCCCGCTGCAGCCTGGCGAACGCCGGCCTCAGCCGCCTGGACGAGATCTCGGAGCTGGAGGCCGTCCCGAGCGTCGTCCTCGACCGCCTCCGCCGCGGTCTCACGGCCCGACTCGACCACGCCCGCGACCGCCTCACGCAGGCCAACGGCGACGGCACCCCGACGGAATCCGCCGACCTCACCTATCGCCAACTCCGCCGCGACCTGATCACGGTCGAGGAGGCCGAGCTCCAGCGCCTGTACGACGACCACCGCATCAGCGACACGACCCGCCGTCGGCTGCAACGCTCCCTGGACCTGGAGGAGGCCCGGCTGACGGACGCCTGAGCGCTCCGCCGGAGGTCCGGTGCGTCGTCTGCGGGTCCGTCGTGGCTGGTCGCGCAGTTCCCCGCGCCCCTTTGGGGCGCTGCCGAACCGCACCGGACCTCGGGTCGTGGCGGTACGTCTGATCTATCAGCTCGCCTGCCGGCTCTTGCGATGGCTCGCGCCTCAACTACTCACCGATCCCCGACCGAGCGGCCGCGCTCGCCGGTGTCCGCTACGACGCGGACGCCGAGGCGGACGTGCGGCTGCGGACGGCACAGGACTCCGGTCACGTGATGGCCGGAGCCCTGTGCGTGCGTGTGCGGATGTCGGTTCAGCCGCAGCAGTCGCAGCCGGGGCGGCAGCCGCACGCGTCTGTCTCGGTGCCGGCGGAAGGGACCTCCGCGGCGGCGGGTGTCGCGCAGCAGCCCTTGCCCAGCCAGGCGTCGCGGCCTTCCTTGACGGCGATGGCGGCGATGACGAGGGCGGCGATGGGGTCGGCCCAGGACCAGCCGAGGGTGGCGTTGAGGACCAGGCCGACCAGGAGAACGGCGGAGAGGTAGGTGCACAGCAGGGTCTGTTTGGAGTCGGCGACCGCGCTGACGGAGCCCAGTTCGCGTCCGGCCTTGCGCTGGGCGGCGGACAGGAACGGCATGATGGCCAGCGACAGGGCGGCGATGACGATGCCGGGGATCGAGCTGTCGGCCTCGCCGGCGCCGACCAGGGCGCGGACCGCGTCGAAGGCGACGTACGCGGCGAGCGCGAAGAACGACACCGCGATGATCCGCAGGGTGGTCTTCTCCCGCGCTTCGCGCACCGCGTGGTCGCGGGCGGAGAACTGCCAGGCGACCGCGGCGGCGGAGGAGACCTCGATGACGGAGTCCAGGCCGAAGCCGATCAGCGCGGTGGAGGAGGCGATCGTCCCAGCGGTGATCGCGACGATCGCCTCGATCACGTTGTAGGTGATGGTGGCCGCGACCAGCAGCCGTATCCGCTTGGCGAGGACGTCACGGCGGGCCGGGGCCGGACCTATGCCGACAGGGATCTCGGCGGTCACCTCAGCAGCAGCCCTTCTCGTCCGCCTCCACACAGGTCTTGTCGGCCTCGACCGCCAGCACGGCGACGCGCAGGTCGTCCAGCGCGTGGCCAAGGCGATCGTCGGCGAGTTCGTAGCGGGTGCGGCGGCCGACCGGCACTGCGACGACCAGGCCGCAGTCGCGCAGGCACGCCAGATGGTTCGACAGCCGGGTCCGGGAGATCTCCAGGGTGTCGGCGAGGTCGGCGGGATGGGCCGGGGCCTGGCGCAGGGCGAGGAGGATCCGGCAGCGGATCGGGTCAGCGAGGGCACGGCCGAACCGCGCCAGCACCTCGATGTCAGCAGCGAGAGTCAGCACATCAGCGACAGTACACTGAAGCCTGAATTCACGAAACCTTGCATTCACGAGCCTGGCCGGCGTCCGGGAATCAGCGGAGCCGTGGTTGGCGCGAAGGAATGATCTTGGCCTTCGCGAGCCGTCTGGTGGGGTCAGTGACCGCGGGGCGCGTACATGATGACGACCATTCCGGCGAGACAGATCAGGGCGCCGATGATGTCGAAGCGGTCGGGGCGGTAGCCGTCGGCGACCATGCCCCAGGCGACCGACAGGGAACTGGCTCTCGAAGCGTTCGGTCTACACGCCGACAGCAAGGCGTAGACCCGGCGTTCCAGGCCACCGCCCGTTGGTGTCGCATCGGCGACTGATGCCCTGCTGCTTGTTCTCTTCGCTCTGCCCGCTCTGTCGCAATGGGCGGTGGCACGACGCGGCCGCCAACGCGCGAGTATGTGTCGGCGGCCGCAGCATGGGGCCGGCCTCAGAGCGAGAGGTTCGGGTCGAACGTGGGGGTGGGCGACGCGCCCCCCGTTCCGTCCGGCCAGTGGCGTCGGCGCGTATGGCGCCGATGCCGTCGCCGAAGCAGATGGTCTCCTTCTACGACCCGGAAGCCGACCGACTGCCGGGCCAAGTTCCTGTAGGAACTGTCCACGGCCAGGGACAAGCTCGTGACAGCCCTCACCGCTGAGCAGCGACGAGCCGTCGAGGATCTGGTCGCGGCCAGCGATTTCGCCATGTTCGAGTGCATCGACCTGGACGAGATGCTCGAGCTGCACGAGACCACGCCTCAATCGACAGCCTGGACGAAGTGCCCGACGTATACGACTGCGTGCCTTTACGGTCGGCGCAGGCTCCCGTCCAAGCGGTGATCGCGCACAGGTTCCGCAGCAGCCCGCCGGTGGCCGGGGTATGGCGGCTGCTGCGCCAGGCCGACTCTCACCGGTCGTCATGTCCGGCCGAAGAGCGGCGTGCGGGTCTCAGCGGCACCGTCGGCGTTTTGGCCACCGCCCTTCCGGGCCCGGCCCTTGCAGGGCAGGGGTCGGTGCAATCCGCATGCTCCGGCAGGCGCTCAATCACGGGGTTTCAAGCCCGACCGAAACACATGTGTTCGAAATTCCCGCTGGGTCGTTGACCCTCACAAGCCAGCCGCGCGCGACCGTCAAAGGGGGACCACCTTGACCTCGGCCAGCACAGAAGAACAACCAACTCCCGACACATCGGGCACAAGCACGCCGGACGACGCGAACAGCGCACGGGACGAGGAATTCCTGTACCGCGACAAGTCCAGACTCCAGGCCGGCGCACAGATGACGACCAGCACGATGGCACGGCGGCTGCCCGCGCTGGTCCTGCGGTCCCTGAAGATGGCGTGGCAGGTGGACCGCGGCGCCACGCTCGGACTGCTGGCGTGCCAGGTCGGCACAGGTGTGCTCGCCGCTCTGGGGCTGCTCGCGGTCACGGCGACGATCACCGCGCTGGTCTCAGCAGGAGGGATCACCGAGCGACTATGGGAAGCGGCTCCGCAGCTGGCGGTCATCGCCGCGGCGACCGGTCTGCGCGCCCTGCTGAGGATCTCGGTGACGTGGCTGACCGGGCGGCTGCGGCCGGTACTGGCCCGGGCGGCAATGCTGACGATGATCGAGGCCGCGCTCGGCGCGGAGCTGGCGGCGAACGACAAGCCCGGCTGCAACGACTTCTACGACATCGCCGACCGCGGCGCGCAGGCCACTCCCGACCTTGTCGACGTGGCCCAGGATGTGCTGGCCGCGACGGCGACGCTCGCCGCCGGCGCGACCGTTCTCACTGTGCTTCACCCAGCACTTCTTCCTCTGCTCCTGCTGGCGTGTCTGCCGCAGGCCGCCACGTATGTGCGGGCCGCGCGGGTGGTGTACCTGGCGGCGCTGGAGACCTCCGGTCGGCGCCGGATGCTGCACAAGCTCCGCTGGCACATGGCCTACCTGGAGTCCAGCGAGGAGATGCGAGCCTGCCTGGCCGGCCCCTTCCTCATCACCCGGTACCGGCGGCTCGCCGCCTCGGTCAACGCGGCAGAGCGCAAAGCCGCGGACACCGGTGCGTGGATGCGGCTGGCCGGCGCCGTCGCCGGCGGCGTGGCGTCGGCCGCCGTGTGGGCCGCGCTGCTCTGGCTCCTGGCCTCCGGTCGTATGGACCTCGCGGCCGGAGGCGGCGCGGTCTTCGCCCTCCAAACGGCGACCGGCTCCGTGCGCGGCATCATCAACGGCGGGGCCCGGCTGGTACGCACCGGCTGGTACGTGCAGGACTGGCAGAGCTTCCTCGACAACGCCCACGGCCAGGCCATGGCGACCTCCCGAGGCACCAAGACCCTCACCGGGGCACCGGAGCGGTTCGAGGTCCGCGACGTCACCTACCGGTACGACGGCGCTGCGAACGACAGCCTCGGCGGGGTGTCCCTCCGGGTGCGGCGTGGCGAGATCGTGGCGCTGGTCGGGGAGAACGGGTCGGGAACCTGTCCCGGCTGTTCAGGTCCCTGTGGGCACTCCAGCAGCGCACTGGCGGCCGGGCGGGCAGCTGCGCGTGACCACCAGCGCCGGCCGAAGGACCGCGCTCACCGACGCGGCCCGCGGCCCGCTTCCCCACCCGTTCCGCTGCGGAGAGGATCCCATCCACCACGGCGCCGGCCGCCCCGGTCCCTTCACACCCTCTGCGCCACCGCCTCGAACCCGTCGCTTTTGGGAAGGACGTACCCCTCGTGTCCATCACACAGGACGAATGGAACGCCGGCTACGCCGATGGCCGCCGCTATCGCCGGCTCAGCGACCGTGAGCGGTCACTGCTTGCCACGCACCTTCCCGCCCCTGTCGACGGCAAGGCCCTCGACGTCGGGTGCGGGGTCGGAGAACTCGCAGCCCACCTGTCCTCGCTCGGCTACCACGTCGACGCCGTCGACTGGTCCGACAGCGCCCTCGCCGAGGCAACCGCCCAGCACGGAAACGCCGCCCAGTGGCTGCGGCTGGACATCGAGCTGGACGACTGGGCGCCGCTGCACGCCGACGGCTACGACGTGATCACCCTCCGGTTCGTGTATCCCTTCCTGGAGCACCGCGACCGAACCATGCTGGCCCTCGGCAGCCGCCTGCGACCTGGCGCCGCCATCGTGGTCATCACCCCCCTCGCCGCCGACACTCCGGCCGAGCGGCGCGGCATCGCGCTCGACGAGGACGAACTCGCCCACCTGCGGGCCGGCTGGTCCACCACCGAACGTCACGACGCCGAAGGGCTGGCCTTCGTGGTCCTGCGCGGCCCTCACCCGGTCGAGGCCACGCCACCGTCCTCGCCGTCGGCCAACCACACGCAACACGCACCCGCCAATGCCCGAGACGCGACGCCCACCTCGCGACAGCACCACTTCACCCTGCGGGAGCGCTACTACGCCCAGGTGGAATCCGGACGCAAAACGATCGAAGTACGCGTCGGGACAGCCAAGAGGGCGGCCGTCGAAACCGGGGACACAATCGTCTTCCGCGAGCCGGACAGTGGGCGGGAACTCGACATCGTCGCGAAGCGGATCACCCCGTACAGCTCATTCGACGAGCTTCTGGACGCGGAGGATCCGGCACGCATCGATTCCGGCTCCACGCGCGAGGAGCAGCTCGCCAACCTCCGCCGCATCTACCCACCGGACAAGGAAGCCCTCGGTGCCCTGGCCTTCGAGTTCGACCACCGTCCGGGACGGCCCGGCCGCACCATGCCCCTGACTCCCGCGGAGTACGTTCAGACGGTGCCCCATCACACGGTGTACGGCTGTCTGTACATCCGCGACGAGCACGATCGCCCGGTTCAGCTGCGCTCCGTGTACGGCGACCGCCTGTGGCAGTTTCCCGGAGGCAACACCGACGCCGGGGAAGACCCTTTGGAGACCGCACGCCGGGAAGCGGCCGAGGAGACCGGGCTCGAACTCGGCCAGGGCCAACCACGCCTGCTGCTGACGCACTACCGCCCCCCGGGCCCCCGCTGGCCACTGGGCAAGATCGGCTTCGTCTTCGACGGCGGCCGACTCAGCTCCGAGCAACTGCGCCGCATCCGGCTCGACCCGGCCGAGCACGACCTGTGGGCCGTCCATGATCTCGCCGAGTGGCGACGCCTCATGGGCGAGACGCCCTTCGCCCGTCTCGATGCCGTCGAACGCACGCGTCAGGGCCAAGGCCCGAACTATCTGGCAACCGGGCCTTGATGCCCAAAACCGACGATGAAGCCACGCGGTCACCACTCTCCTCTCTCCGGTATGCGACGGGGAGAGGTCCTGGGCCCGCACGGGAAGGGCGAGCGGCGCGGTCGGAATACGAGAGGCATCGGGGCTTCAGGTGGCCACGTCCGACAGCCATGCGCAGGTCCGGCGCGTGCCCCTAGGATCGGCCACGTCCCGCCCGCCATGGGCCACCCGATCGTTTCCGAGGACACCGGTATGACCGACACCGAGCCCAGCCTCCCTGCCACCGATCCCGCCGCCGTGGTGCTGATCGGCGACGAAGGCCACGGCGGCCGGGTGCTGCTCGGCATCCGGGAGTTCGGCGTCCCGTTGCTTCTGGTGGTGTCCCACGCCCAGGGCCTGGGCTCCAGCGAGCTGGGCCTGGACCGCGGGCGATTGGGCAAGGCACGGGCGGCCGAGTTCCGGCGGGTCGGTGACCGTGTGCTGTTCGTGGTGCGCAACAAGCACTACCGGACCACGGGTGACCCGGCCGCCGTGCGGGCCGGTGAGGAGTCCTTCGCACCGGCCGTGCTGTGGAGCGGGCCGGTGCTGCGCGAGGAGTCGGGTGCCGCCGTCGTGGACGCCACGGACCTGGTGGTCACGGACCTCGACCGGCTGGCGGAGCACCTGTACGAGCGGGAACAGGGCGAGTACGAACTCGACGCCTCGGCCAGTCTCGCGCTGACGGGCGAGGCGCGGACCGGGCCCGGGAGCGTCCGCCTGCCGGCCCTGCTGACGTTCCGGGGGGCCGGCCGGGGCGCGGCGGTGCGGGGCGTCGCCGCGGATCCGTCCGCGCTGACCTTCGTCCAGCACCTCATCCTGTTCCGGCTGCCGCGGCGGCCGCTCGCCGCCCGGCGCTATCACCCCGGATCGGGCGGTTACGGCATCGGCCACACCGATCACGGGATGTCCGGGACGGGCGACACCCGGGTCATGTTCCAGCCGCGGTTCCGGCTGGAGAGGACCGGTTCCGCCACCGGCCGGGTCCGGCGGCCGATCGTCTTCCAGGTCGACCCGGCGATCCCCGAACCGTTCCGCGCGGCGGTGATCGAGGGCGGCAACTGGTGGCGGGAGGCGTTCGCCCGCCTGGGCATACCGGACGCCTACCGGGTGGAGGCCGGCGGGCCGGACTTCGATCCGCACGATCCGGACGTCAACGCGGTGGTGTGGGTGCACCGGGCCGGACGCGGCTGGTCGCACGGTCAGGCGCTGACCGATCCGCGGTCGGGCGAGATCCTCACGGCGCGGGTGCGGCTGGGATCACAGCGCCTGGAACAGGTCCGCGCCCTCGGCGAGGCCCTGCTGGCCCCCTACGGCCACCCCGATGAGACGCGGCGGCTCGCCGCCGTCGAGGAACTGGTCCTGGCCCGGCTGCGCCACCTCGCGGCCCACGAGATCGGGCACGCCCTCGGCTTCATGCACAACTTCGCCAGCACATCGCACCCCCGGCCCTCGGTCATGGACTACCCCCACGCGCGGATCTCCGTCACCGAGGACGGAGAGCCGGACCTGTCCGCCGCGTACGGCCCGGGCCTGGGCCCGTGGGACCACTTCCTCGTCGCCCACGCGTACGGCGAATTCCCGGAGGGTGACGAGGGCCGCTCGCTGGCGGGGCTGCGCGCCGAGGCCGCCGAGGCCGGGCTGAGCTACGTCACCGACGAGGACGGCCGTGGGCCGGGCGCGGCCCACCCCGGGGGCGTTCCGTGGGTCATGGACGGGGACGCCCTGGCCTCGCTCGCGGCCATCCTGCGCGTGCGCGCCGTCGCGCTGGCGGGTTTCTCGCCCGGAGTCCTGCCGCCCGGAAGGCAGACCGGGGAGTTGGAGGAGCGGCTGGTGCTGCTGTACCTGCTCCACCGGCACGAGGTGACAGCCGTCGCCCGTCTGATCGGCGGCGTCCACTACGCGTACGGCCTGGCCGGAGAGCCGGGGGGTGGATCGACGGCCGTGGAGGGGGCCGCGCAGTGGCGGGCCGTGGACACCTTGGCATCCCTGCTGGGCGCCGAGGAACTGGCCCTGCCCGGGGCGGCGCTGCGTTCGGTGACTCCCCCGGCCATCCGCTACGAGCGGACCGCGCAGTCCTTCGACACCGCCGGCGGCCGGGTCTTCGACCCGTTCACGGCGGTGCGGTCGGCCGCGGCGGTGGTGACCGAGGCGCTGCTGGAGCCCGCGCGGCTGAACCGCCTCGCCTGGCAGCACGCCGTCGATGCGGCCGTGCCGGGCGTCACCGGCCTGCTGGACGCGCTGCTGACCGCCACTTGGCGGCGGCCCGGTCCGGTCGCGCCGGACGTGGTGGCGGGTGCCGCCGTCCAGTACACCGCCAACTGGGTCCTGCTGCATCACCTGCTCCGCACGCTCGGCGCCGATGAGCTGCACGCCCCGGTCCGGGCCGAGATCCGGGCGGTGCTGCGCCAACTGGCCGGGGAACTGGAGCGGGTGGGCGGCCCTCAGGAGCGGGAGGCCGCTGAGTTGATCCGTGGCCATCTGACCGACGCGGCATCGGTGCGGGCGGATCCGCTTCCCCGGATACCGCCGGGGGCGCCCAATTGACACCCGGGCCCCGGGCCCCGGCCGGGCCGGTGGCCACGGCGGTGCCCGGGCGTCTCATGCCGGGCCGGGGCCGTCGGCGGGCACGGCGGGGATCTCGTAGGCGAGGCGGAAGCGTTCACCGGGGATCACCAGATCCGCCGTCTCCAGGGGACCCTCGCCCCCGTAGTAGGTGCGCTCTATGGCCGCGACCGGCGCGCCCGGGGCGATGTCCAGCGTTTCCGCTTCCTCACGGGTGGCGAACCGGGACGTGACGGTCTCGGTGGAGCGGGTGACCGGCAGCCCGATGGAGGACATGCGGGCGATGACACTGCTGCCCGCCATGGGCCCGGCTCCCGGCAGCGCGACCGGCGTTCCGCCGGTGATGCTCAGCGGCTCCCAGCTCACGCAGAGCATGGCGGGACTGCTGTCCCGGGTGAGGAGGTATTCGCTGCGGACCACCGGGTCCGTGGCGGCGATGCCCAGGCGGCGGGCGGTCTCCGGGGAGGCCGGTTCCGTCCGGGACCGTGGCCTGCCGCGCACCGAGCCCGCTCCGGACGCCTCCCGGCCGCCCTCGCTGAGCGCCAGCCTGCCCTGGAGCCGCTGACGGGTCCAGGACCGCTCCATGGTGCTCGAGGAGCGCTGCTCGCGGACGAAGACTCCCACTCCCGCCCGCCCCTTCGCCAGACCGTCGTCCACCAGGGCCCGCACCGCGGCGGCGGCGACGTTCGAGCCGACGCCGTAGGCGCGGGCGATGTCGGCCCGCGAGGGCAGCGGCTCACCCGGCGCGAACTCGCCCTGTTCGATCCGGCGGCGCAGATCGGCTGCGACCGTCCGGTAGGCGGCGACCCCCATGCCCGTCTCACTTCCTGGATAGCGTCTCGGAATCCGAGAAATTTCGCGCCGGTCCGGCCCGGCCGGCCGACCACGGGGACGGCTCCACCCGGTGGACCGCCCGGAGCCTGATGCAACAAGTGCGGCCGCCGACCCGCTTTCCCTCGCAGTCTGCCACGATCCACCGACCACCTGATGCAACAGCCATCGCCCTGGACGGAGGCCGGGAGGCCCCGTCATCTGCCCTCTGAGCAGCCGCGTTACCGACGAGAGGGGCTTTGCGCACGGCGTCGGGCCGGGCTACCTTGCAGCTCCGGCCGATGAGCCCGTCTCGTCGGGCGAACATCTTCGTGGACACACTGTCGGCTCAGACCTGTCGGTGAGGAGGCCAGCGCATGTCGGAAGGAACGCCGTACCACCCGGCGGCGCGGCCGGCCGACGACGCCCGGGAGTCCTGTAGCGGGACGTCCGGCTGACACCCGCGGCCGTACACGGTTGCGGCGGGCCGGACGTCGCCCCGCTCCTCCGCACACCTTCCACCGGATCCACCGGAGACCAGCCATGCCCTCCCCTCGCCCCGCCCTCGCCGCGTCGGCCGCGCTGACCGCCACCGCGCTGCTGGCCACCGCCTGCTCCTCCACCGCCTCGCCCGCCGGCTCCTCCGGCGGCGGCTCGGGCAAGCAGACGGTCACCTTCATGGGCTTCTACGGCAGCTTCCAGGACGAGTTCACCAAAACGGTGATCGACCCCTTCGAGAAGGCCAACCCGGACATCACCGTCAAGTACGTGCCCATCCAGAACTCCGCCGAGGTGCTGGCGAAACTGCGGGCGAGCAAGTCGCGGCCGGTCGCCGACGTCGCCCTCATGGACCGCTCCGTGGCGCCGACGGCCAACAAGGAGAAGGTGTTCGCGAAGCTGGACCCGGCGAAGGTGCCCAACCTCCGCCGACTCGTCGACACCGCGAGGAGCAAGGACGGCTACGGTCCGGGCTTCAGCCTCGACAGCCTGTCGATCCTCTACCACTCCAAGAAGGTCAAGCAGCCGCCCACCAGCTGGAACGACCTGTGGGACCCGGCGTACAAGGGCAAACTGGCGATGCCCATCGCGGACACCCGGGGCGTCGCGCTGATCATCGCTCTGGAGAAGATCCTCGGCGGCGACTACAAGAAGGACATCGACCCGGCGATCGGCAAGCTCAAGAAGCTGGCCCCCGGTGTGGAGACATGGCAGCCCTCGCCGGACGTGTACACCGCGGTCCAGTCCGGCGAGGCGCAGGTCGCCGTGGGCTGGAACGCCCGCGGTCAGTACTACAAGGACTCCTCGGGGGGCGTCGTCCAGCCGGTCCTGCCCAAGGAGGGCACGGTCACCCAGATCAACACGATCAATCTGGTCGGCAACTCACCGCACACCGCCGCCGCGCAGAAATTCATCGACTACGCCATCGGCGCCAAGGCCCAGAAGGCGTTCGACGAGGCGGCCTTCTACGCGCCCGTCAACAGGGACGTGCGGCTCTCCCCGGCCGTGAAGAACCGTACGGCGGCGTCCGACGTCCAGCGGAAGAACCAGATCCCCATCGACTGGGACTGGCTCACCACGCGCTACACCGCCTGGGTCGACCGCATCAAGCAGGAGGTCATCAGTGGCTGACGCACCGCATCTGGTGCTGCGTGGGCTGGCCAAGACCTATCCGGGCGCGGACGGGGCGGCCGTCCGCGGCGTCGACCTCGCCGTGGAGCGCGGACTGATGCTGGCGGTCCTGGGGCCGTCCGGGTGCGGTAAGTCCACGACCCTGCGGCTGATCGCCGGGCTCGTCACGCCCACCGCGGGACACGTCGAGGTCGACGGACACGATCTGACCGGTGTGCCCGTGCACCGACGTGACATGGGCGTGGTGTTCCAGTCGTACGCGCTCTTCCCTCATCTGGACGTGGCCCGCAACGTGGCGTTCGGCCTGGAGATGCGCAAGCTGGCGAAGGCGGAGGTCAGGCGCCGGGTCGGCGAGGCACTGGACCTGGTCCGCCTCGGGCACCTGTCCGGGCGGCGGATCGCCCAGCTGTCCGGCGGCCAGCAGCAGCGCGTGGCACTCGCCCGCGCCCTGGTCGTCGAGCCGTCCGTGCTGCTGCTGGACGAACCGCTGTCCAACCTCGACGCCCAGCTGCGCACGGCCATGCGGGACGAGATCGGCCGCATCCAGCGCGAGACCGGCATCACCACCGTGTTCGTCACCCACGACCAGCAGGAGGCCCTGTCGATGGCCGATGCCGTCGCCGTGATGAACGAGGGCCGCATCGAGCAGACCGGCACCCCGGAGGACATCTACGAGCGGCCCGCGGGCCCGTTCGTGGCCCGCTTCGTGGGCCGGGCCAACCTGATCGAGGGCACCTCCCGCGGGCGCGACGGAGAGCGCACGGTGGTGGAGCTGCCGGGCCTCGGCAAGATACCGGCGGCCGGGGGCCCGGTGGAATCGGGCCGCCCGGCCACGGTGCTGCTGCGTCCGCACCGCATCGCCCTCGCGCCCTCGGCGGACACCGGCGCGCCCCATGGCACGGTACTGTCCGCCGCCTATGCCGGCGAGACGGTCGCGTACCGGGTGCGGATCGGCGGCGACGGGCCCGTCCTGGACGTGGAACGGCCCACCGGCACTCACCAGGCACTGGGCCCCGGTGCCGAGGTCGCGCTCTCCTGGGCCCCGGAGGCCCCCCGGATCGTAGTGGGTTCGGCATGACCGCACCCGCCGCGCCCGCCGTGTCCGCTCCGGCCGCGGTGAAGGCCCGCGGATCCGGACGCCATGCTCTCGCCCTGCTCGCGCCGGGGATTGTCGCACTGCTGCTCACCTACGCGATGCCGCTGCTGTGGGTGGTGCGGATGTCCGTCAACGAGTCGGGGCAGGGCGGCACCATCCGGCAGACGGTGTCCTTCGCCACCTTCGCCAAGGTCCTGGGCAGCGCCCACTGGTGGAACGTCATCGGTCAGACGGTGGAGCTGGGCGTCCTGGTCACCGTCTGCACCCTGGTCGTCTCCTACCCGATCGCCCTGTTCCTGGCCCGCACCACCAGCCGCCTGCGCGGCCTGCTGGTCGCGCTGGCCGTGACCCCACTGCTGATCTCCTCGGTCGCCCGCACCTTCGGATGGATGGCGATCCTCGGCAACCAGGGCCTGGTCAACAAGTCGCTGACCGGTCTCGGACTGATCGACGAGCCGCTGCGGCTGGCCAACAACCTCACGGGGGTGGTGATCGCCTCGACGGAGATCTACATGCCGTTCGCGATCCTCGCGATGATCAGTGGCTTCGGCCGGCTGGACCCGGAGCTGGAGCACGCGGCGGCCTCGCTGGGCGCGCCCCGCCACACGGTGTTCCGCAGGGTCGTGCTGCCGCTCACGCTGCCGGGCGTACTCACCGCGGCGCTGCTGGTGTTCGTCCTCAGCCTCAGCGGCTATGTGACACCCCGTCTGATCGGTGGCGGCCGGGTCTTCGTGCTGGCCACGGAGATCTACGACCAGGCCACCACGGCCCTGGACTGGCCGGTGGCCGCCGTGCTGTCCGTGCTGCTGCTCGCCGTGTTCGGGGTGGTCATCGTGGTGTACCAGCGCGCCCAGAAGGTGCTCGAAGCCCGTTTCACCGGACCACAGGGGGCACGCTCATGACCGGCCACCCGGGAGTCCGGGCGCCGTGGCGGACCCGGCTGGGCCGGATCCTGTGGGGCACGGTCCTCGTCGCGCTCTATCTGTTCCTGCTCGCGCCGATCCTCGTGGTGCTGGTGGAGTCCTTCGACAACGCGACCTATCTGCGCTTTCCGCCCGAGGGGTTCACGTTCGACGCCTACCGGCAGGTGTTCGGCAACGCCGCGTTCCGCACCGGAATCCAGGTCAGCGCCGTCACGGCCGCGGCGACCGCGCTGCTGGCCCTGGTGGCGGGGGTGCCGGCGGCCCTCGCGCTGACCAGGCTGCGGTTCCGCGGGCGGGCGGCCGTCGAGGCGGCGTTCCTGTCGCCGCTGCTGGTCCCACACATCGTGCTGGGCCTGGCGCTGCTGCTGATCCTGGCGCCGATCCCGCTCACCGACACCTACCCGGGCCTGATCGTGGCCCATCTCGGTGTGACCGTGCCCTATGTCGTGCGCACCGTCTCGGCGGCGCTGGCCTCCGCCGACCCGAGTGCGGAGGAGGCCGCCCGGACGCTGGGCGCGAGCGGGTTCACCGCGTTCCGGCGCATCACGCTGCCCGTGATCCGGCCGGGCCTGTTCTCGGGCGGCGTCATCGCCTTCCTGCTGTCCTTCGACGAGACGGTGATCTCGCTGTTCGTCTCCGGGCAGAACACCGTGCCGCTGCCGGTCGCCATCCTCCAGTACGTCGAGTACCGCAGCGATCCGTCGGTCGCCTCGCTGTCGGTCCTGCTCGTCCTGTTGTCCGTGGTCGTGGTCGTCGCTGTGGAGCGCGGGATCGGCCTGCGCCGCTCCCTGCGCTCCGGCTGACGTCCTCGTCCCCTCACCTTTCAAGGAGTTCCACCGTGTCCCTCGACACAGCCGCCCTGCACCACGACAGCGTGGTCTTCAACGCCCTCGACTGCACCCCGTTGGCCTGGGCGGACGAGACCTACCTCGGCAAGCTGGCCGCCTCCGGGGTCACGGCGATCAACCACGCGGTGTCCATCTCCCAGGATTACGACGCCGCGGCCGCCGCCCTGGTCGGATGGCAGCGGCGCCTGGCCGAGACCCGGGGGCGGCTGTTCCAGGCATACGGCCTCGAGGACGTGGCGCGGGCCAAGGCAGACGGCTCCATCGCCTGGTTCGCCGGATTCGAGGACAGCAAGCCGGTCGGCGAGGACCTGTGGCGGCTGGCGGCCTTCCACCAGATGGGTCTGCGGTTCATGGGGCTCACCTACCAGAACCGGAATTTCGCGGCCGACGGCAGCGGGGAGAGCGCCAACGGCGGGCTGAGCCGCTTCGGCCGTGCGCTGGTCAAGGAGTGCAACCGGCTCGGGGTCGTCCTCGACCTGTCGCACACCGGGGAGCGTTCCACGCTGGAGACCATCGAACTGTCCGACAAGCCGGTTCTGGTCACCCACGCGGGGCTGACCCATTTCGTCGACAGCCCGCGCAACAAGAGCGACGTGGTGGTGCGTGAACTGGCGGCGCGCGGCGGGGTGTTCGGGCTGGCGGCCAAGTCCGGTTTCCTGGACCCGGACGGTCTGACCCGCCGCCCGAGCGCGCAGGTCTTCGCGGACAACATCGACTATCTGGTCGAGCTCGTCGGCATCGACCATGTCATCGTCGGCACCGACGTCGGCGACGAGCGCAAGTACTCCCGTGAGGGCATGGCGCGGGTGCGCCGCCTGTACCCCGAGATCCCCATGGCCGGGGAGGACCTGGACCTGGACCGCCTGCACCCCGAGGGCATGGGAACCCCGGCCGATCTGCCCGTCATCACCGAACTGCTGGTGGGCCGCGGCTACACCGCCGCGGACATCGTCAAGGTCCTCGGCGGCAACCTTCAGCGGACCCTCGCCGGCATCTGGGACACGGCGGCATGACCGGACGTCCGGTGAGCATCGCCGTCGTGGGAGCCGGACCGCGCGGTACGGCCGTCCTGGAACGGCTGATCGCGAACCTCGGCGACCGGGCAGCACGGCTGCACGTGGTGGAGCCGCACCTGCCCGGCGCCGGCCGGGTGTGGGACCCCGGGCAGCCCGAGCACCTGCTGATGAACACCCTCGCCGGACACGCCACCGCCTTCCCCGACCGCAGTGTGCGGATGGCCGGGCCCGCCACCGAAGGACCCGCCTTCCTCGACTGGGCACGCGACCACGCCCCGGGCCTGAGCCCCTGGGACCATCCCGCACGCGCGCAGATGGGCCGCTATCTGGCCTGGGCGTACCGGCGCATGGTGGACTCGGCCGCCGGGAACGTCCGCATGGTCCACCACTCGGTGCGGGCGGTGGCGCTCGACGAGGAGGACGCGGCGGCGGGCGGCCGACTGCGCCTGGGGCTGGCCGACGGGACCACTCTGCTGGTGGACGCGGTGGTCCTCGCCACCGGTCACACCGACCAGCGGGCCGCGCCCGATCAGCTCGAACTCGCCTCCTGCGCACGGGAGTCGGGTCTGGTCCACCTGCCACCGGGTCAGCCGCACGAGGCGCGCCTCGATCTGCTGCCACCGGGCGAGCCGGTGCTGGTACGCGGTCTGGCGCTCAACTTCTTCGATCACATGGCGCTGCTCACCGCCGGGCGCGGCGGCCGGTTCACCGGCGACGGTGACCGGCCGGCTTACGTTCCCTCCGGCCGCGAGCCGCACCTGATCGTCGGGTCGGGCCGAGGCGTACCGTACCTGGCCCGGGGCCAGGAGCCCGGCCGGATGCCCGCCGGACACACGCTGCGCCACTTCGACGGCGCCGCCGTCGGGCGGCTCGCCACGCGGCGGCCCGGCACCGTCGACTTCATGACCGAGGTGTGGCCGCTGATCGCCAAGGAGGCGGGCGCGGCCTGGTACCGGACACTGCTGGAGGTACGCCCCGGCGCCGTGCCCGCGCCCGGGTTCACCGAGCGATACGCGGCGGTGGAGCATGGGTCCGCGGCATGGTCGGCGCTGCTCGACGAGGAGGTGCCCGACCCGGCCGACCGCTTCGACCTGTCGGCGCTCGACCGGCCGCTGGACGGCCTCCGGTTCGACGACCGCGCGGCGTTCGGTGACTGGCTGACCGGGCGGCTGCGCGCGGACCTGGACGCGGCCCGGGCGCCCGGGCGCAGCCCCGTGAAGGCCGCCGCGGCCGCGGTGGCCGCGGTGAAGGGGCAGGTCCGGCGGGTCGTTCTCGCCGGGGTGCTGACCGGTCCGTCGTATCGTGCGCTGGCGTGGTTCCGTGCCTTCGGCGCCCATCTGTCCAGCGGCCCGCCGGCCCGGCGGATCGCGGAACTGATCGCCCTCCATGACGCGGGCGTCGTGACGTTCCTCGGGGCCCGCCCGGAGGTGGCCGTGCGCCGGGACGACGGCGCCTTCCACGCCGTGTCCCCCACCACCGGCGGCCCTCCGGCGCGGGCACGCGCGCTGCTCGACGCCTGGCTGCCCGGCACGGACCTCGCGACCACCGCGGACCCACTGCTGCGCTGCCTGCTCACCGCGGGTCTGGCCCGTCCGCACCGGGGCGGTGCCGCGGAGACGGCCACGGCCAGTGGCGCCCTGGACGTCGAACTGCCCGAGCACCGGGTGCGCCGCCCCGACGGCCGGCCGCACCGGCGGCTGTACGCGTTCGGGATCCCGACGGAGGGCATCCACTGGAACACCGCGATCGGCGCGCGGGCGCGCGCCGACGCCGATCTGTTCCGCCACGCCGACACCATCGCCCGGGCCGCCCTCAGCCCTTGATGACTCCCGCCGGGAGCCGGATCGTCCACCCGCGCACGGGTGATGTGGTGCGCGTGAGACATCTGGCCGGGCCGCCCGTCCAGCCGGATTGTTCGGCGCCCGGCCCGGCATGCCCTGACCTCCGGGAAGTCTGTCCACGGTTGTTCGTGGTCGCGATCGCGGCGGTGTTCTTCCTCATGCGCCGCCGTGGTGACGCCCGGTCATAGCCGGATTCTGCCGGGTCAGCGGTGAAACAGGTCGCGGACGAGGTGGCCGAGGGTCCAGCGGGTGACCACGGTGTCCGCGGTCGTCGCCGTGATCAGGAGGGTTCCTCGTCCAGCTTCTCCACCACGCGCTCGGAGACCTGCGCCAGCGTCCGCAGCTCCGCCGGCGTGATGTGGTCGAGGAACAGAGCGCGGACCGCCTCCACGTGACGGGGGGCAGCGGCCTCGATCATCGCGCGCCCCTCGTCCGTGATCACGACGAACGCGCCACGCCCATCCTCGGCGCACTCGTCCCGGACCACCAGCCCCCGCTTCACCATGCGGGCGATGTGATGGGACATCCGGCTCTTTTCCCACTCCAGCGCCCGGGCAAGATCCAGAAACCTCCGCCGCCCGTCCGGTACGTCCGTCAGCTCGACCAGCACTCCGAAGTCCGCGGCCGACACATTCGACTCCGTCTGCAACGAGCGCGACAACCGGGCCCGGAGCCTGTCATGCAACCGGATGAAGCTCCGCCATGCGCACTGCTCCTCTGGCGTCAGCCATCGCACCGTCTCTTCCATGGGAGAAAGTGTAAACGTAGTTGATAGTTCACCGAACACCCACACGGGCCCCGACGGGCCCGACCTCGCACCGAACCACCCGCTTGGTTGACATATCAATTACATTGGATCGATGATTGACACGTCAACCAGATCCCCTCGGGGAGCGCATCAGGAGAGGTCCATGACGGCCACAGCCTTCGAAGTGGGGCTCAACTCGTTCGGCGAGGTCGCGACCGACGGCGACCGGCCGCTGAGCGACGCCGAGACCGTTCGCCTTCTCGTCGAGGAGGCCAAGCTCGCCGAAGCGGCCGGGCTCGACGTGTTCAGCCTCGGCGAGCACTACCGTCCAGGCCATACCGACAGCGCCACTCCCGTCCTGCTCGCCGCGATCGCCACCGCGACGGAAGGCATCCGGCTCGGCACCTCGGTCACCGTACTGAGCACGAACGATCCGGTACGGCTGTACCAGGAGTTCTCCACCTTGGACGCCGTCTCGAACGGCCGCGCCCAGCTCGTGCTGGGGCGGGCGTCGGCCACCGAGTCGTTCCCACTGTTCGGCTATGACCTCGCCGACTACGAAGAGCTGTTCGAGGAGAAGCTGGATCTGTTCCTGCGGCTCCAGCGCGAGGAGGCGGTGACCTGGTCGGGCAGGTTCCGGCCCCCGCTCGTCGAGCAGCGACTGCACCCCCGGATGCCGCCCGGTGGCATTCCCACCTGGATCGGTGTGGGCGGCAGCCCGAACTCCGTGGTGCGCGCGGCCCGCTACGGGTTGCCGCTCATGCTCGCCATCATCGGCGGCCGCCCCCAGCGCTTCGCCGGCCACGTCGAGCTCTACCACCGCACACTCGAGCAGTACGGGCACGCTGGGCAGCCGGTCGCCCAGCACTCGCTGGGGCTCGTCGCGGACACCGACGAGGAGGCGGTCGAGACCTGGTGGCGGTACTGGCAGCCGGCCGTCGCCCGGCTGGCTCAGGAGCGCGGGTTCTACAAGCCGACCCGCGAGCGCTACGAGGCGGAGATCGAGACGGGCGCTCTTTTCGTCGGCTCGCCCGAGACCGTCGCCCGCAAGATCGCCACGATGGCCCGCGATCTGCGCCTGAGCCGTTTCGACCTCAAGTACGACGTCATGAATCTGCCCCGCGAAGCCCGTGCCCGCTCGATCGAGCTGCTGGGCCGCGAAGTCGCCCCGCGCGTGAGGGAACTGCTTGCGAAGGAGCCCATCCATGTCTGATCTCGTCTTCGGACTGGACACGTTCGGCGATGTGCCGGAAGACGACTCCGGCAGACCGGTCTCCGACGCCCGGGCCATCCGGCAGGTCCTCGACGAGGCCGTTCTCGCGGAGGAGACCGGCGTCGAGGTCATCGCCCTCGGTGAACATCACCGCCCGGAGTTCGCGATCTCGTCCCCGGAGACCGTGCTCGCGGGCATCGCCACCCGCACCAGCCGTATCCGCCTGTCGTCCGGCGTGACCGTGCTGAGCTCGGACGACCCGGTCCGGGTGTTCCAGCGGTTCGCGACCGTGGACGCACTGTCCAACGGCCGGGCCGAGGTCATCCTCGGGCGCGGCTCCTTCACCGAGTCGTTCCCCCTCTTCGGCTACGACCTCGCCGACTATGACGTGCTGTTCGAGGAGAAGATCGAGCTCTTCGCCGAACTCCTCGAGGAGAAGCCCGTCACCTGGAGCGGCACCAAGAGGGCCCCGCTGGAGAACGCCAATGTCTTCCCCAAGACCGAGTCAGGACACCTGACCACCTGGGTCGGCGTCGGCGGCTCACCCCAGTCGGTCGTCCGCACCGCGCAGTACGGATTCCCGCTGATGATCGCCATCATCGGCGGCTCCCCACAGCGCTTCGCGCCCTACATCGACCTCTACCGCCGCGCCACCGACAAGTTCGGCACGACCGCTCATCCGGTCGGTATGCACTCCCCCGGCTTCATCGCCGACACGGACGAGGAGGCCCGCGAGCTGCACTGGCCGCACTACAAGGTCATCCGTGACCGCATCGGCGCGCTGCGGGGCTGGCCGCCCATCCGCAAGGAGGAGTACGAGGCCGAGATCGAGCACGGCTCCCTCTACATCGGCTCGTCCGAGACCGTCGCCCGAAAGATGGCCCGCGCCATCGAGGCACTCGGCGTGGGCAGGTTCGACCTCATCTACACCACGGGCGCACAGCCGGTCAGCGCTCGCCTGCACGCCGTCGAGCTGTACGGCACCAAGGTGATCCCGATGGTCCGCGACATCCTCGCGGGCTGACGCACGAACGGAGAAGACATGCACACCACCGCAGTGCGTACCGTCGGCATCCTGGGGGCGGGAAAGGTCGGCACCGTGCTCGCACGGCTGGCCCTGACGGCCGGCCATCGCGTGCTCATCGCCGGATCGGGCGATCCCGCGAAGATCGCCCTCACCATCGAAGTCCTGACCCCCGGCGCGGCCGCGGTGACCGCCGAGGAGGCCGCGACGAAGGCGGACATCGTCGTCCTGGCGCTTCCGCTCGGCAAGTACCGCGGTATCCCGGCCGAAGTGCTGCGCGGGAAGCTCGTCATCGACGCGATGAACTACTGGTGGGAGGTCGACGGCGGCCGCGAGGACCTCACCGACCCGCTCACCTCCTCGAGCGAGATCGTGCAGGCGTACCTGGCGGGAGCGCGCGTGGTCAAAGCGTTCAACCACATGGGCTACCACGACCTCGAGGACGGCGCCCGGCCCGCGGGCACGCCGGGCCGCAAGGCGATCGCGATCGCCGGGGACGATCCGGACGACCTCGCCACCGTGGCGCGCCTCGTCGACGCCCTCGGCTTCGACCCCGTCGCGGCCGGAGGGCTGGCCGAAGGCGTACGCCTCGAACCGGGAACGGAGCCTTTCGGTGCCAACGTCGGCGCCGCGGAGTTGCGCGCGATGCTCAACCGCTTCCCGCAGTCGGAGCGCGGACGGGCCGTGATCAGCGCACGGACCCCGGCCGAACGCGCGGCCTGACCCATCTCGCCGAGATCACGGGTTGACGTGTCATCTACCTTCTTCTAGGTTGGATGATAGTTCAACTAGTTCTCTGTGGGCCCGCCAGCGGGTTCCGCACCACCCGATCACCAGAGGTATCTGTACCTGTGAACGTCACCTTGTGGGCTGTCGCGGCCCTGCTCGCCCTGGTCTACCTCGGAGCCGGCGCTGCCAAGCTCGCTCAGCCGAAGGAGAAGCTCCTGGCCAGCCCGTCCATGGGCTGGGCCGAGGACTTCCCGCCAGGGGTGATCAAGACGATCGGTCTGCTCGAGGCCCTCGGCGCGATCGGGCTGATTCTGCCCGCAGCGGTCGGCATAGCCCCGGCGCTGGTCCCGCTGGCCGCTTCCGGCCTGGGACTGATCATGTTCGGCGCCGCGATCACCCACAGCCGGCGCGGGGAGGCCAAGTCGGTCCCCATGAACGTGGTGCTGCTGGCGCTGACCGTTTTCGTGGCCTGGGGTCGATTCGGGCCCCACTCGTTCTGACGGCACCCGCAGGAGAGCCGCGCGCTTCCTGAACTCCGGTTCAGGGCCCCGTAACAACCCGGAACACCGCACCGATAAGGACACCCCATGACCAGGATCGGCATCATCCTCGGCAGTACACGCCCCAACCGCAATGGCGAGCAGGTGGCCCAGTGGGTCCACGACATCGCCTCCCAGCGCGGCGACACCGAGTTCGAACTCGTCGACCTGCGTGACTACCCGCTGCCGCATCTGGACGAGCCGCTGCCCCCGACGATGGGCCAGTACCAGGGGGAGCACACGAAGAAATGGGCGGCGAAGATCGCCTCCTTCGACGGGTTCGTCTTCGTCACCCCGGAGTACAACCACAGCACATCCGGCGTGCTCAAGAACGCCATCGACTACCTGTACGCGGAGTGGAACAACAAGGCGGTCGGTTTCGTCTCGTACGGCGGGGTCGGCGGGGCCCGGGCCGTGGAGCATCTGCGGCTTGTCGTCGGCGAGTTGCAGATGGCCGACGTCCGTCAGCAGGTGGCGCTCTCACTGATCACCGAGTTCGAGAACTTCAGCGTCTTCAAGCCCGGCGACTACAACGTGGACGGGCTCAACACGCTGCTCGACCAGGTGGTCGCCTGGAGCGGAGCCCTGGCGCCGCTCCGCGCCGCCGCCTGAACCGCCTCGGGCGCAGCCGGACCCGCCTCCGGGTCCGGCACCCGAAACCCGACGGCACCCCTGCTTCCACGGCTTGGCCTCGCTGACCTTGATCTTGGGCTTGTGCTGCCCCTTGCCCGCCTCACCGATGGCCTTGGGATTGGGACTCGAGGAGCAACCGCCCTCACGGTAGCTGGCGGCCGCGGCCGTCGTCGTAGGGAACGCCGACCCTGGCGGCCAGGCCGGAAATCAACAGCTCCAGGCCGTACTGGAACTCCGCGTCGTCATCGCTGTCGGCCAGATGGGGCGCGGTCGCGGTCAGAAGTGGGTCGCCGGAGGCCGCGATGGCTTCGGTGCGCTGCTGGACCTGGTCGCTGTCCATGGCGCCCAGATAGATGGCGTACCCCAGATCGCGCATGATCGAGCCGACCACGAAGGCGGTGTAGCCGCGCAGGGCGTGGACCATCTCCTCGGGGTCGAGGCGGAGTTCGTCGAAACAGGACAGCGTGGAGCGGATGGCTTCCAGGGCGGCGGGCGACTGCGTGGGCCGGGTCAGCACCAGGGGGAACGCCTTCGGGTGCTGCTTGGCGGCGGCGCGGAAGGCGGCGGCGTGGGCCCGGATCCGCTCCTGCCATGTTCCGCCCTCCTGCTCGGGAAAGGCGATACCGGCCAGCAGCGCTTCGGCGACGCCGTCGAGAAGGGCACCCTTGTTCGGTACGTGGCTGTAGAGCGACATGTTCTCGATGTCGAGCTCGGTTGCCAGCTTGCGCAGGGAGAAGGCGTCGGGGCCGTCGCGGTCGATCATCGCCACCGCTGCCGCGATCACCTTTTCGCGGGTCAGGCCGAGCCGCCTGCCACGGCCGGTTCCTCGCGCCGTCATGCGTCACCTTCCCTTGACATCACTTGCGTCGCAAGTCTAGCGTCCCGACCCACAAAACGTGCGGTGCAAGTGTCACTTTGAGTGATCGCACTGGGTTCACGAGCTGACCAGGGAAGGACCCGATCGTTGAAGCTCGCCTGGCAGGACACCGACGTCCTCGACATGCCCACGCTCGGCACCCCGATCACCGTGCTCGGCGGCCTCGAGGACATACCCGGCGGCTACGGCGCACAGCTCACGTGGGCCCGTACGCGGGCGAAGGCGCTGCGTACCGAGTTCGCGGCGACCGGTACCCCGGACAGCGTGACCACCTGCGACCTGGTGACCCTGCCCTATCCGACGAGGTTCGGCCTCTTCCGTGCCTCCCGGGCCATCGCCCCGTTCCTCGCCATCACCAACCGCATGCTCATCGTCCGCTGGACCGAGAGCGACGGGCGGCGACGGGTGCTCCTGTTCGAGCCGAGCGACGTCCAACTCGGCCGAAACACCCCGTACTTCGCCGCCCTGTCCCGCCGTACACCTGGCCCGGTGCGATCCCTGATGGTCACCGAACACGGCACGGTCCTCGGACATCTGGCCGGGCTCGGCATCGCGCCCGAGGACGTGGACTATCTCCTCTTCGACCACCTGCACACCCAGGACCTGCGCCGGTGGATCGGCACCAGCACACCGCAGCCGGACTTCGGCGACGGTCCCCTCGAGCCGGTCTTCCCCCACGCCAAGGTGATCGTGCAACGGCGTGAACTGCTGGCCATGTCCGAGCTCCACCCGCTTCAGCGGCCGTGCTACCAGCCCGATGCCTACCGGGATGTGCGGCCCGAAGCCTTTCTCGCCGTCGACGGCTCGCTGCTCCTCGGCCCCGGTGTCGCGGTGATCGCCACCCCCGGCCACGTTCTGGGCAACCAGACCCTCCTGCTGAACACCTCCAGCGGCATCTGGGCGTCCAGCGAGAACGCCATCGCCGCCGAGTGCCTGACCCCCGAGCACTCTCGCATGCCCGGCATCGCCCGCTGGGCTCGCGCCTGGCAGCAGGAGGTCGTCCTGAACGCCAACACCATCGAGACGACCGCCGAGCAGTACAACTCGCTCGTCATCGAGAAGACGCTCGTCGACCGCTCCCAGGCCGACCCCCGCTTCTTGCAGTTCTTCCCCTCCAGCGAGCTGACCGCCGCCTGGACCAACCCCGGCACCAGCCCCACCTTCACCCACAAGGCAGTGACACACCGATGACCACCGTGCTCAGCGACGAGATCCGCGCGTCCCGCCAGAAGCTGGTCCTGGACCACTTCCACGACGAGGTCCGCCAGGAGTGGGACGACGTCCTGGCCACCTTCCCGCATCCGCGCTACGAACTGATCCCCACCATGACGGTCCACGACGGCGACACGGCCGTACGCGGCTACTACCGCGACAGCCGCCACGCCTTTCCCGACCAGGACCACGAGATCATCGCCCTGCGCCACAGCGACGACGCCGTGATCGTCGAATTCTGGCTGCTGGGCACGCACCTCGGCCCGCTGGGCGCGATCCCGCCCACCGGAAACCGCTTCCGGGTCCGCATGACCGCGTACTTCATCTTCGACGACGACGGAGACGGCGGCGAGAACCTCATCTGCGAGCGGGTCTACTTCGACAGCCTCACGCTGCTGAAACAGCTTCTCGGCGGCCTGAACCTGCGCAATCCGCGCAACTGGCTCCTGGCCATCCGCTGCCTGCGCGGACTCCTCAAGGAAGCCGGCGGCACCCCACACCCCGCCCTCGTCAACACACCGAAGACCGACCTGTCGTGAAGGTCCACCACCTCAACTGCGGCACCATGCACCTGCGCGGCGGACCGCGGCTGGTCTGCCACGTCCTCCTCCTCGAGACGGACGCACAGGGACTCGTGCTCGTCGACTCCGGCTTCGGCCTCCTGGACACCGCCACCCCCGGCCGCCGCGTGGGCCCGGCCCGCCACTACATCAGACCGGCCCTCGACCCCGACGAAACCGCAGCCCGCCAGGTCGAACGGCTCGGCTTCCGCCGCGACGACGTCCGCCACATCGTCCTCACCCACTTCGACTCCGACCACATCGGCGGCCTCGCCGACTTTCCGGACGCCACCGTTCACGTCACCGCGGCCGAGGCACACGGCGCGATCCACGCCCCCTCCTGGCGCGAACGCCTCCGCTTCCGCCCCGCCCAGTGGGCCCACGGCCCGAGCATCGTCGAACACAGCCCGGACGGCGACGCGTGGCGCGGATTCGCGGCCGCCAAGGAGCTCGACTCCGTCGCGCCCGGCATCGTCCTGGTCTCCCTCCCCGGCCACACCCGCGGCCACGCCTGCGTCGCGGTCGACACCGGCACCCGCTGGATCCTGCACGCCGGCGACGCCTTCTACCACCCCGGCACCCTCGACGGCCGCGCCCCCGTGCCCGCGGCCCTCCGCGCCATGGAAACAGCCGTCGCGTACGACCTGGAACAGGTCCGCGCCAACCACGCCCGCCTCAGCGAGCTGCACCGGCGCGCGGAATCCGACCTGACGATCATCTGCGCCCACGACCCGGCCCTGTACGAGGCGATGCGGGCCGGGCGGGCCGCGTGAGCCCGCCCCACACCGGCCTCACCGGGCCAGGGCCCGTCACCGTTCAGCTGCCGGGCGTGAGCTCGAGCGTGTCGAGCACTCCGTACACCCCGAGGAATGCGATCGCCACGCTGCTCAGGACGAGGGCGGCGGTCAGCCAGGGGTTGGCGCGGAAGCGGGGCGGGACGCCGGTGTAGCGCAGGCGCCAGACCGCGACCACGACCGCGAGCAGGAAGATGCCACCGCCGATGCCGCCGATCTGCACCATCAGGACCGGGGACTGGACCCACAGGAAGATGCACATCCACACCGGGGGCAGGCAGCAGGTGAGGATGCGGATGGTGCGCGTGCGCGAGCGCATGTCGTGCCAGTCGACCACTCCGAGCAGACCGAGGGTGTTGGTCCACAAGCGGGGGACGCTGGCCGACGAGGCGACGGTGACCGAGAAGAGGACGGCGATCGCACCGGCCAGGAAGAGGTACTCCGCCCATGGGCCGAGCGTGTCGGTGTAGATGTGCGACAGCGTGGTGATCATGTCGTTGCCCTCGGGCACCAGGCCCTGCGGGTGGAGCACCGAGGCGCCGATCACGTAGAAGGACAGGGTGCAGAGGGTGCACACGACCCAGGAGACGCCCACGTCGAGCCGCATGACCTTGAGCCAGCCCTCGGCCCGCCGGGCGCGCTGCTCGCTGCCGTCGTCCGGGCCGGTCCAGCGGGCGTAGCCCTTCTCCAGGCACCAGTAGGTGTACGTCGTCATCTCGTCGGCGCCGACACCGGTGATGCCGAACATGGCGAGCGCGATGCCGACCGTGCCCGCGGGTATCTCGAAGCTCAGTCCGCCGGCGAGCTGCTCGGTGCCGTACCCGAAGGCGGTGAACGGCAGGGCGAGGGCAAGGCCGACGGTGATGATCGTCTTGAGGGTGATGCCGATGACCTCGACCCGCTCGACGACGGGGTACTTGCCCGTCTGCAGGATGAGGATGGCGGCGCCGGTCACGATCAGGGCCCAGATCGTCAGCGATGATGTGCTCAGCGACGCGCCGTGGATCGGCAGCAGGATCGAGCAGGCCGCCGCGGTGCCGCCGATGATGCCGCCGCGCTGGAACATCTTGGCGAAGTCCATGCCGATCCAGAGCCAGTTGATCCAGCTCAGCCGGCCGATCCGGGGGCCTACGTCGCGGAAGCCGTCGAGCGCGGGCCGGCCGTTGAGGATGGTCCAGCGGGCCAGCTCCATCTGCACCCACACCTTGACCGCGGTCGAGATGATCACCAGCCACAGCAACGCGAACCCGGCCTTCGCGCCGAGCGAAGTGGTGGTGATCAGCTCCCCGGAGCCGACGACGGCGGCGGACAGCACGAGCCCGGGGCCGAGGTGGCGCACTCGGCCGCGGAAGGTCTCGGGGGCCGGGCGGGCGTCTTCGGCGCGCAGGGCGTACGGGTCGGCCTGCGCGGGTGGCGGCGGCGCAGTGGCACCGTCGGTCGTGGTGGACATATTGGATCCTTAGGGGATCTTCCGGCGCCATCGCCGGTATCCGGAATGGGGAAAAGGGGTCGTGTCGTGGTGCGGTGTGCGGTGGTGTCTCAGCGCGCTTGGTGGTGCGGCTCCTCGCCCGCCAGGACGCGGACGACGTCCTCGGCCACCATCGCGCCCATGGCCTGGTTGGCCTCGGGCGTGCAGGCGGCCATGTGGGAGGTGAGGAGGGTGCGCGGGGCCTCGCGCAGCGGGTGGTCGGCGGGCAGGGGTTCGGTGCTGAACGCGTCGAGGGCCGCGGCCCCGAGGTGCCCGGAGCCGAGCAGGTCGGCGAGCGCTCGTTCGTCGACGAGGCCGCCGCGCGCGGCGTTGACCAGGATCGCGCCCGGCTTCATCGTCGCCAGGCGGGCGCGGTCGAGCAGCGGGGTGCCGGACGGGTCGGGCGGAGTGTGCAGGCTGATGGCATCGGCGCGCGCCAGCAGGGCGTCGAGCGCGGCCGGTTCGGCGCCGTGCTCGCGGACGTCGGCCTCGGAGACGTACGGGTCGTGGGCGAGCGGCTCCATCCCGAAGGCGCGGGCGTAGCCGGCCAGCAGGCGGCCGATGCGGCCGAAGCCGATGATGCCCAGCGTCTTGCCGTGCAGCTCGGGGCCGAACAGCTTCGGCCAGCCGCCCGCCGCCACCGCGCTGTGCGAGGTGGCGAGGGAGCGGGTCGCGGACAGCAGCAGGCCGAAGGTGTACTCCGCCACCGCGCGCGAGTTGCTGCCCGGCGCGCACACCACGGGTATCGCGCGCGCGTGGGCGGCGGCCACGTCGATGGTGTCGACGCCGACGCCGTGCTTGGCGATCACCTTGAGGCGGGGCGCGGCGTCCATCACCTCGGCGGTGATCGGGTCCATGCCGACGATCAGCGCATCCGCCTCGGCCGCGTGTTGAAGCAGTTCGGCGG
Organism: Streptomyces sp. NEAU-YJ-81; assembly: GCF_017592595.1. Classification (NCBI taxonomy): domain Bacteria; kingdom Bacillati; phylum Actinomycetota; class Actinomycetes; order Kitasatosporales; family Streptomycetaceae; genus Streptomyces; species Streptomyces sp. NEAU-YJ-81. The sequence continues at coordinate 132,869 of NZ_JAGFNO010000014.1, forward strand.
TGGGCAGCGCGGCGTCCTCGCGGGGCCGCAGGGGACCCGCTCCGGCCTCCTCCAGGATCTGCCAGGGGCGCGCCGAATGCCGGGCGAAGGTGGGCGTGGTGATGAGCGTGGTCGGCATCAGCGGGCCTCGCCGCGTGCCGCCTGAAGGTGGGACGTCGCGATCTGCTGCAGGTGCACGACGTCGGCCGCGACCGTGGCGAATGTGAAGCCCTCGGCGAGGCGACGGGCGGCGCTCTCGCCGTCGGCGTTGTGAATGCCGGCCGCGATGCCCGCCGCCTCGGCCGCCTTGCGGACGCGGGCGAGGGCCTGCTCGAACTCGTCCTGTACGGAGGAGTCGGTGGACGTCGCGCCGCCGATGGCCAGGCGCAGGTCGGACGGGCCGACGTAGACGCCGTCCAGGCCGGGGGTCGCGCAGATCTCCTCGACGTTGGCCAGGCCGTCGGCCGTCTCGATCATCGCGAGGACGGCGGTCTGGTCGTGCGTGTCGGCCGGGTTCGGGCCGATGCGCAGCTGGGCACGCATCGGGCCGTACGAGCGGCGGCCCAGCGGCGGGTAGCGGACGGCGGCGACGGCGTCGGCGGCGTCCCGGGCATTGTCGATCAGCGGGACGATCACGGCGCTCGCGCCCGCGTCGAGCGCCTTGCCGATGTAGGTGAGGTCGTTGGCCTCGACGCGCACCATGCCGACGGCGGTGCTGCCCTTGGTGTCGATGGCGAGGAGGTTGTGCAGCATGCCCTGGTAGCCGAAGAGGCCGTGCTGGGCGTCGAAGGCCAGGTAGTCGTAGCCGACGCGGGCGAGGCGCTCGGCGGCGATCGGCGAGTCGAGCAACGACCAGTAGCCGATGAGCCGCTCGCGATTGCGCAGCGCGGCGACGAACTGGGCGGAGGTGCGGCCGGTGGCCATGGGTGTCTCCCTTGCGACGTTGCGAGGTGGGTGGCGGGGTCAGCGGTTGTAGGCGGGCATCGGGCCGCGCAGGCGGGCGCCGACCTCGTCGCAGGCGGCCACGACATCCACGGGCAGCGGGCCCGCGGACGCGGCGGCGATATTGGCCTTCAGGTGCTCGACCTTGGAGCCGCCGAGCAGCAGCGCGTCGGTGGAGGGCCGGGACAGCAGCCAGCGCAGGGCCAGGTCGGTCAGCGGCAGGCCCGCCTCGGAGGCGATGCGGGTGAGGTCGGTGACGGCACGGAACAAGTCCTCGTTCCAGTACCGCTCGCGGTACATCACGGCCAGCTTGGAGTCGCCGAAGCGCCCGTCGCCCGGGGCCTGCTCGAAACGGTGGCGGCCGGTGAGCAGGCCGCCGCCGAGCGGGTTGTAGACCATCGTGCGCAGTCCGGTGGTGGCGGCGTACTCCGTGAATTCCTCCTCGATACGGCGCGCGAGGAGATTGTGGAGCTGCTGGGCGACGACGGGGCGGGGTGCGCCGACCTCGTCGGCCACCCGGTTCAGCTCGGCGATCTGCCACGCGGCGAAGTTGGAGACGCCGAGGGCGAGGACCTTGCCCGCCCGTACGAACTCGGCGATGGTCGCCAGGGTCTCGGTGAGCGGTGTCCTGCGGTCCGGCTGGTGCAGGTAGAAGAGATCGACGCGGTCGGTGCCCAAGCGCTTGAGGCTCCCGTCGAGCGCGGCGCGCAGGCCCTCGGGGGAGAGCGGCGCGTGCTCGCCCTGGTCGGGGTGCGGAATGCCGGCCTTGGTGGCGAGGACCACCTGGTCGCGGCGGCCGGGCAGCAGCTCGGCGAGGATGCGCTCGCTCTCACCGCCCGCGTAGCCGTTGGCCGTGTCCACGCCGGTGATGCCCGCATCGAGCGCGGCGTCCACCATCGCGGCGGCCGTCGCGCGGTCGGCGGTGTCGCCGAAGGTCATCGTCCCGAGGACGAGCGGGGACAACGGGACGGGCACGTGCGGGAGTGCGAGGCCGACGGTCACGGCGGGTTCCTTCCGAGGCGGGTGGTGCGGGTGCTGCGGGTGATGCGTGGTGCTGGTCGTGCATAGTGCCGGTCGTGCGGGTGATGCGGTCGTACTCGTAGGCGATCACATGCGTGATGTGCGCATGGCGGGTGGCACCATACGGCTACCCGGCCTCGACCGGTCGCCGCGGTGGTTCCCGCCGACGCGCTCCGCCGCGACCGGGTGTGATGCGATGCGATGTGCTGTGTAAGCGCCGGTCCGCGTCGCGTCCACGAAGGCGACCACGGTCCACGGGTGACGGCCGTCGGCGCCATGGGAACGCTCGCACGGTTGCGTAAATCACGCAAGATGTATCGCGCAGTTCACGCAATATATGTCATGATCCTCACCGGGCCGCCTACCGCCGGGCGCGCCCGAGGAGGTTCGATCCCGTGGCTTCCCCGCCCCCACCGCCGCTTCCATCCGCCCCGTCGCCCGTGCTGCCGTACGTCGTCGCGCTCGCGGACGACGTGTCCGGCGCGGCCGAGACCGCCCGCGCGCTCGGCGGTCCCGTCCGTCTGTCGCTCGACGCCGCTGACGTGGCCGGGACCGCTGCCGCGCACGACCTCGTCGTGGACCTGGACACCCGGCACCTGCCGCCCGCGGACGCGGCACACGCCGTGCGGACGGCGCTGCGCGCGGCACGGGCCGACCCGCCTCCCCTGCTGTACAAGAAGGTCGACTCACAGCTGCGCGGCCGTCTCGCCGCGGAGGCCGCCGCCTACGCCAAGGGTGCCGAGGCCGTCGTCGTCGCCCCCGCGCTGCCCGCGGCCCGGCGCACCGTGATCGGCGGTGTCGTGCATATGAACGGCGTTCCACTGCACCACACGGACGGCTGGCGCGCGGAACGCGCGTCCGCGCCCCGCTCGCTGCCCGAGGCACTGTCCGGTCTGCCGGTCCGTACGATCCCCCTCGACGTCGTACGGTCCGCACCCGCCGCACTGGACGCGGCGTTCCGGCGGATCGCCGCGTCCGGTGCGCATCCCGCTCCGGACGCCGAGACCGACGCCGACCTGGATGCGGTGGCCGCGGCGGCGCTGCGGCTCGGCCCCGGCTTCCGGCTCCTGGGCAGCGGTGGTCTGGCGGCCGCGCTCGGACGCGCGCTGCCGCGTCCCGCTGCCGCCGCACCCCCGCCCATGCTCGAGCGGGACCACACCCCGTTGCTCTTCGTCGTGGGGACCGCCGAGCCCGGCGCGGTTGCGCAGATCGCGCGCCTCACCGTGCTCGGCGCGCGCCACGTGCCGCTGGACCCGGCTGACGTGGCGGCGGGCACGGTCCGTCTGCCGTCTGCCGCCGCCGGTCCCTCCGTGACCGTGTTGTCCATCGACGGTTCAGCGGGCCCGCGCCCCGGCGCGGGGCGGGCCCTCAGTACCGCCCTGGGTGCGCTCGCCGCCACCTGCCCGGGCCGCCCCGACCTCGTCCTGACCGGCGGCGAGACCGCCCGCACCACCTTGGACGCCCTGGGCATCCGGGAGTTGGAACCGCTCGGCGAGATCCACCACGGCGCCGTCCACTCCCGCACCCCCGACGGCCGCCACGTCGTCACCCGCCCCGGCAGCTATGGCGGCGAGGACTCGCTGCTGCGCATCGCTGTCGCGCTGCGGCCCCGCCTGGCCGCCTCCACGGCAGCCACCCGAACCTGTCACCGTCCGCCTCCCGTCTAGGAGCTGTTCTCATGCCCACCCCCCTCCCCCTCATCGCCGTCACCATGGGCGACGGTGCCGGCATCGGCCCCGAGGTCGTCGTCGCGGCCCTGCTCGACGACGCCGTCCTGACCCGTTGCCGCCCCGTCGTCATCGGCGACGCGCGGCGGCTGCGCGAGGCCGCCCGCATCCTCGGCCTGGACTGCGAGATCGCCGCCGTCGACCACCCGCGCGACGCCGACTTCACACCCGGCCGCGTCAACGTGGTCGACCTCGGCCTGCTCCCCGCCGACCTGCCCTGGGGCAAGCTGTCGCCGGTCGCGGGTGGCGCCGCGTACGCGTACATCGAGCGCGCCGCCGAACTCGCCGTGGCGGGCGAGGCGCACGCCATCTGCACCGCACCTCTCAACAAGGAGGCCCTGCACGCCGCGGGCCACATCTACCCCGGCCACACCGAACTCCTCGCCCACCTGACCGGAACCGAGGAGGTCTCGATGATGCTCTCCACCGAGAAGGTGAAGGTCATCCACGTCACCACGCACATCGGCCTGATCGACGCCGTCAACCGCATCGAGCCGGGCCTCGTCGAGCGCACCGTGCGCCGCGGCCACGAGGCGATGGTCCGCGCCGGCACCCCTGCCCCCGTCATCGGTGTCTGCGGCATCAATCCGCACGCGGGCGAGAACGGCCTGTTCGGTTACGGCGAGGAGGACGAGAAGATCGTCCCGGCCCTTGAGAAGCTGCGCGCCGACGGCGTCGACGCCCGAGGTCCACTCCCCGCCGACACCGCCTTCTTCCTCGCTTCGCGCGGCGACTACGACCTGATCGTGGCGATGTACCACGACCAAGGCCACGGCCCGGTCAAGGTCCTGGGCATCGAAGCGGGTGTCAACCTCACCGTGGGCCTGCCCGTCATCCGCACCTCCGTCGACCACGGCACCGCATTCGACATCGCCGGAACGGGCACGGCGGAGGCCGGCAGCATGGTCGAGGCACTGCGCCAGGCAGCCGGGATGGCCACGGTGCCGACCGCCCCCACGGCCTGAACCGCCGCCCCCCGCCCCGCCGTTACCGCCGCGGCCGAGGGGCGATGTTTCGTCATCCGGCAGTCGCGGAGTCGGTGCCGGCCGGGGGGATGTTCTTGTTGACAGGCTGCCGTATTGCATCGGATGCAACACTTGTCGCGCTGGGCCAACTGTCTGAGCTGCAGTTGGGCCCAGGTTAACGCCAGGTTGGTGGCTGGTCGGGTCGCTCGGACCAGGCACCCGTTACCAACTCAACGATGATGCGTTAGATGCATCGTGAGTGCTGTCGTTGATATGCCAGGAGCCGCGCATCTGGTCCTTGCCGACGGAGTCGTGCACCTGGACCCCGAACCCGCCGTCCTGGAAGCGATGCTGGAGGGCTGGGCACTGCAGCAGCGCACGCGCTTCTTGAGGGAGTCGACGATCCATCCCCGGATCGCGCTGGTGCGTCGGCTGGCCCGCTTCACCAATGAGTACCCGTGGCAATGGGAACCTGCCGAGGTGGAGGCCTTCTTCGACGACCTTCGCACCCGGCGGCCTGGAAAGCCGCTGGCGGTGTCGACCGCACGGAACTACCAGAACGACCTACGGCTGTAGCTCTTGCACGAGTGGAACACGATCACCCACTCCAGCGAGTACGAAGGAGCCGCCGAACGCCGTCCGCTCACCTACGACGAAGTCCAGGCCCTCTTCGACGCCGCCGCCGCCGCGTCGAGGAGGGCCGCACACGACGACGCAAGGGCTCCCTCGCGGCCCTTCGTGACGCCATGCTCTTGAAGACGGTCTACGCCTTCGGCCTGCGGCGCCAGGAAGCGTGCGGCCTGGACCTGTGCGACCTGCGCCGGAACCCCAAGGTCGCCGAATATGGCCGTTTCGGAGCGATCTTCGTCCGCTACGGCAAGGCGTCCAAAGGCGGACCTCCCAAGCGCCGCAGCGTTCTGACCGTCCCGGAGATGGACTGGATCGTGGACGTTCTCGACCAGTACGTCAGCGAGGTCCGCCCCGCTTTCTTGCCGGGCAAGCACCCGGCGTTCTGGATCACCGAGCGCCGCGACCGGATGTCCCTGAGACGGCTGAACGGCGCCTTCGAGACGGCACGCCAGGCCGCCGCCCTGCCGGCGGAGCTGGATCTGCATTCGCTGCGGCACAGCTACGTGACCCATCTGATCGAGTTCGGTTATCCAGAGAAGTTCGTCCAGGTTCTCTTGAGTCCTCAGCGGCGTGTCCATGACGTGCAGCACGAGCCTGGGGCGGGCGGAGATCTGTGTGGTGGAGGTGGTTATCTACCGCCGTCCATCACGCAGTCCTCCAGGAGGTTTGATGCTGGTCCAACGGGTGCTGATGCCCGAATCGTCGCTTGAGTCGTGGACGGTCCTCGGCGACGAGGGCGGAATAGTCGAGCCGGTCGAGCGCTATCTGGCCTACCTGACCGACATCGAGCGGTCGCCGAACACGATCAAGGCATACGCCCACGATCTGAAGGACTGGTTCGTCTTCCTCGACCGGCGCGGTCTGGACTGGCGTGAGGTCCGGCTGGAGGACTTGGGCGAATTCGTTGCCTGGCTCCGGCTGCCGCCAGCGGGCCGGAATGGTGGTGTGACGTTGCTGCCGTCGGCGGAACATCACTGCGGGGTCACCACGGTCAACCGGAAGCTGTCCGCCGTCAGCGGCCTGTACGTCTTCCATGCACGACACGGTGTGGACCTCGGCGATCTCGTCACCGAGCTGCAGCCGGTCCGCGCCCGGCGCACGGGCTGGAAGCCGTTCCTCTACCACCTGGCCGGTGGCCAGCCGGAGCGGCGCCGCACGATCAAGCTGAAGACACCCCGCACGCATCCGACGATCCTGACCGCCGCCCAGGGCCAGGCGATCTTGGACGCCTGCACCCGGCTGCGGGACCGGTTCCTGTTCGCGCTGCTGTGGGAGACCGGCATCCGGATCGGCGAGGCCCTGGGCCTGCGGCACGAGGATCTGGCCGCGGCGGAAGGCGAGCTGACCATCACGCCGCGTGTCAACGACAACCGGGCACGGGCCAAGTCCGTCTCGCCCCGCACTGTTCCCGTCGGTCCCGAGATCGTCCGGCTCTACGCCGACTACCTGCACGGTGAGTACGGCGACCTCGACAGCGACTACATGTTTGTCAACCTGTGGGGCGGCTCCTACGGGCGCCCGCTGACCTACGCGGCGGTCTACGATCTTGTCCTGCGGCTGCGTCGCGACACCGGGTTCGACTTCGATCCCCATTGGTTTCGGCATACCCGAGCGACCTTGCTCCTGCGGCAGGGGGTGCCGATCGAAGTGGTCAGCACTTTGCTCGGACATTCCTCGATCGCCACCACGCACGATATCTATGGCCACTTGTCCGTGGAGGACGCTCGCCGTGCTCTGGAGGCTGCGGGATTCCTGAATGGCCGGGAGGTGCGCTGGTGAGCGAGACGATGTCGGCCGTTCCGGCTCCCGGCGCCGGGCTGCTGGGCAAGCTGATGGCTGCCGTCCGGCCGGAGTTTCGGGTGGATGTGTTCATCCCCGAACCCGGGCAACTGATCTTCGGTCTGGGTGCTTGCCGGGTTCCCGGCTGCCCGCGCCAGCCCCGCACCCGCCAGCTCTGCCGCGGCCACTACTACCGCTGGCAGCAACACGGGAAACCGGACGTTGAAAAGTTCATCGCCGATCCCGGCTCTGGCCCGGTTGGTCGGGCCGAACTGACGGCCTGCGCCATCGTCGGATGCCGCTTCGGGGCGGCCCGCCAAGGCTTGTGCGTGAGCCACCAGGGCTTCTGGGAGCGGGCAGGAAAGCCCGACAAGGAGACCTGGACCGCGGGCCTGCCGGTGATCGAAGACGAAGGCCGCCAGGTCTGCCGGCTGTCGTTCTGCAGCCTGTGGGCCCAGGGCAAGTCGCCGTTCTGCCACAACCACAGATCCCGCTGGCAGGCCGTCGGCCGTCCCGAGATCGAGGAGTTCGTGCGCCGCTGCGAGGCAGCCGGCGACGACCGGTTCGACTTCCGACCGTTGGACAGACAAAGGCAGCTGCGGCTGGAGCTGCAGTACGCGCTCCAGTGCCGGCACGACGAGCGGCAGGTCAACACCCACAGCTCGGCCGTCGCCCCGGTAATCCGACTGACCGCCGCCAGCGGCACCGCGTCCCTGCTGGAATGGCCGATGGAGCGGTGGAGCGAGTACTACGCGGCGATGCGAGGTGCCAGCCACAGCCAGAACGGGCAACTGGCCTTCCTGCGATATGCGTACACACATCTGGAAGACCTCGTCCACGGCAGCGGCTGGGAGAGCGAGTTCCCGCGCGACGTGTGGGAACTGCGTCGGCTCGGCATCGAGGGCACCCGGGCCCGGCTGCGGTTCAACCGCATCACCCAGCCGTGGCTGCGCGAGCCGGCCAAACGGTTCGTGCGCTGGCGGCTGAGCATCGGCCGCAGCGTCAACCAGGCTGTCATCGACATCCTGGCGCTCAACCGGTTCTCTGGCTTCCTGGCCGACCCCCGCGTCGCCGCCGACAAGCCCGCCTGCGTGGACCGAACCGTGCTGGAACGCTACCTCGCCGACCTGGCCTTGGATCCGCGCTCGACCCAATCCCGCAGCCGGGACATCGGCTCGCTGAACGCGTTCTTCAACGCCGTGCGCCGCCATGGCTGGGATCCAAGCCTCCCGGCGAACGCGACCTTCTATCCCGACGACTTCCCCCGTCCTGACAAGCGGCTGCCTCGGGGGCTGGCCGAGAACGTGATGGCCCAGGTCGAGCAGCCCGCCAACCTCGATCGCTGGCACAATCCCGACGGTCGCGTTCTGACCTTGATCCTCATGCGTTGCGGGCTGCGGGTCGGTGATGCCTGCAATCTGGCCTTCGACTGCTTCATCCGGGACGCCGACGGCGCCGCCTACCTGCGCTACCTCAACCGGAAGATGAAACGCGAAGCCCTGGTCCCGATCGACGAGGAAGTCGAGAACGAGATCACCGCCCAGCAGCAGCGCGTCCTGGACCGCTGGCCCGGCGGCAGCCAGTGGCTCTTCCCAGCGCCCCGCATGAATCCCGATGGCACCCGGCCGCTGACCACACACTCCTACCGCGGGCAGCTCGATCGCTGGCTGGAGCGGTGCGACGTGCGTGACGAACACGGCAGGGCCGTCCATCTGACGCCTCATCAATGGCGCCACACTTTTGGAACCAGGCTGATCAACCGGGACGTCCCGCAGGAAGTCGTACGCGTCCTTCTCGACCACTCTTCCGGCGAGATGACCGCCCACTATGCCCGGCTGCACGACACCACGGTCCGCCGGCACTGGGAGAAGGCCCGCAAGGTCAACATCAAGGGCGAGAGCGTCACCGTCGATCCCGAAGGCCCGCTGGCCGAGGCCACCTGGGCCAAGCAGCGTCTCGGCCGCGTGACCCAGGCCCTGCCCAATGGCTTCTGCGGCCTGCCGGTTCAAAAGGTCTGTCCGCATGCCAACGCTTGCCTGACATGCCCGATGTTCGTCACCACTCCCGAGTTCCTGCCGCAGCATCGCGAGCAACGGCAGCAGCTGCTGCAGATCGTCTCCGCCGCCGAGGCCCGTGGCCAAGCGCGCGTGGTCGAGATGAACAGCCAAGTCCTCGGAAACCTGGAGAAGATCATCACTGGTCTGGAGTCCGACCCTGGGCAATCGGAGGGGACCGCCGATGCGAGCTGACAACAGCCAGCACATCGTCGATGCCGCCCGCCGCCGCAGCGAGTACACCCGCGCCAAGGCCGTCCAGGCCCTGCGTTCACTCGACGCAGAGGGCGAACCGGTCACCTTCGAGACAGTCGCGAAGCGGGCCCGAGTATCCCGGTCCTGGCTGTATGCCCAGCCGGACCTGCGGGCGGAGATCGAGCGACTGCGAGCAGCTCACCGTCGAGATCCCGCATCCCCCATTCCCGCACGTCAGCGCACTTCCGACGGTTCGTTGCTGCGGCGGCTCGAAGCCGCCAACACCCGCATCCGGCGGCTCACCGAGGAGAACCAGCAACTTCGCCAGCAACTCGCGCACGCACTCGGCGAACAACGCACCGCAACGACTCGCACAAGCCCGCCACGAGCGGAGGCGAGCAATCCCAGGTCGGTAACGATCGGCCCGTGCTGAAAGGAACCCCAGTGCCCTCATCCGCTACGTCATGCACAACCACCGCGAAGCAAACACACAGGTCAGCGGCCTGCCGCATGAGCGAACTCAAGATAATCCAGGACCAGGTCGGCCATGCCTACGCCAGCACCACGGCCATCTACAGCCACGTCTCGGACGAGTTCCGAAACCGGCTGTTGCGACGCTCACTGCAAGCCCGGCACGGCGATCTATGGGGGCAGGAAGCATGATCAGGAAGATGGGTATCGACTGGCAGCTACGGATCCGGATGGCGGAGAAGGGCATGTTCCAGACCACGGAACTCGTCCCGCTGCTGGCCGAACGCGGCGTGCATCTGTCACGTGAGCAGGTCTTTCGTCTCGTGACCCAGACACCGCAGCGACTGTCCATGGACACGCTCGCCGCGTTGTGCGACATCCTGGCCTGTGAGCCCAACGACCTGATCCAGGTGGAGGTTGCCAACGCTGAGGTGCGCAAGACCGCCGGCGAGCAGACGGCGTCCCGGCCGCAGGCGCGTCGCACGACGATCCGGCGCCCAGGCCCGGAATGACCGCTCCCCTCCGCCTCGACGAGGCACATCGACAAGTAGTCGCCCACCTGACCTCCCGGCTCACGGCGGTGACCGGCGAACAGGTGGCGGAGGCACTGGAGCGCGGGAAGATCACAGCACGTTCCTGCGTCGGCCTTGCCCGCCATTTCCAGGAGCACCAAGACGCCCTGACGAATCCGGGCCCGACGCCTCCGCAGAATCTGGTGAGGCTCGCGCATGCCCTGACGGCCGCCGGACACGGCCTGATCACCCTGCCGACGTGCGCCGGCTGCGGGAAGACCTCGCGCGAACTCACGCATCGCCTCCCGGCCGGACACTGCTGTTCGAGCTGTGCTTACCGGGTGCGGCCGCCGAAGACCTGCTCAGGCTGCGGCCGACAGATGAGGATCAACGCCAGTGGCCCAAACGGTCCGCTCTGCGGCACCTGCTACGGCAAGCACGTTGCCACCGCATGCGGGCAGTGCGGGCGAGTACGCCGCGCGAGCGTCCGCATGCCCGACGGCAGTGTCCGCTGTCAGCGGTGCCACCCACGCCCCGAGCGCACCTGCGTCGGCTGCGGCGCCCAAGCCCCAGCTCACGCAGTCTTGGGGGACGGTCCGATCTGCCGCCACTGCTACCGGCAACCCCAGCGCCGCTGCGGCAGCTGCGGACAGGTCCGCGAGGTCGCCCGGCGCGGCGGCAATGGCACACCGGATCTGTGCTCACGCTGCTATCACGCACCGCCGGTCGCCTGCTCCACCTGCGGTCGGCTTCGGCCTTGCGCGGGCAAGATGGCGGGTCAGTCGCTCTGCCAGAGCTGTTACCCCCGCCCGTCGAGCCCATGCGCACGCTGTCTCCGCGACCGTCCTGTCCACGCCTGCTGGCCGATGGGCCCGGTCTGCAAAAGCTGCTATGCGGCAGTGCGCGAACACCCTGGCGCCTGCGCCCAGTGCGAACAGCTACGTCTGCTCGTCGGTTCCACCGACACGGGTACTGGCATCTGCGGACCCTGCGCCGGAGTCGAGCTCACCTACGCGTGCCAGCACTGCGGCACGAGCGAAAGGATCTTCCGCGAGCAGTTGTGCACCCGCTGCTTCGCCACGAAGCAACTGGCCGAGGCGCTCGATGGAGAAGGCCAACGGTCCCCGCACAGAGGCAAGATCTCTACTCGGCTCTCGCCGCCGCCGGACACCCCCGCCGAGTGGCGCATTGGCTCACCCGCGACGGAGTGCCGGATCTCCTGTCTCAACTAGGCGCTTCTGATGAAAAGTTCACCCACCAACAGCTCGACGACCTGCCCAACACACCGACCACTCGCTACATCCGCGACGTCCTCATCGCCGCCGCGGTGCTGCCACCGCGGGACCACCGATTGGAGGCCCTGCCCCGCTGGGCTGACGCTCTCCTGGCCCAGGCGCCGCTCCCCCGGCGCAAGTTCCTCACCCCCTTCACCCATTGGTACCTGCTCCACCGCATCCGCCGGGCCCACCGGAACCGCCCGATACGCGCCAGCACGCAGCACCAGATGCGATCGCGACTGCGCCGAGCCCTGGAACTGCTCGACTGGCTCGATGAGCACGGCATCCCTCTTGGGGAGCTCACACAGCCAGAACTCGAGATGTGGCTGGAGGAAGGGGCTGAGAAGCGTCGTGAAGTGCGTGCCTTCGTCACCTGGGCGCGAGGCCGGGGCCTTGTCGGCGAGCTCGTAGTCCCCCGAGCTCCCATCGCCGCACCCAGCGTCTTCATCACGGACGAGGACCAGGCCGAACAACTGCACCGGTGTCTCGGCGACGATGCTCTGCCTCTCGATGTCCGCACGGCTGGCGCCCTGACACTCCTCTTCGGGCTGCAGCACACCAGACTGCTCGAACTCACCGTGCACGACGTCATCGACGACGACACGGTGGTGGAGCTCAACCTCGACGGTCATCGTCTTCCGCTGCCGCCCGAAGTCGCCCAGCTGGTCCGCGCACTGCGCGACCAGCGCCAGGAACGCTGGCAGCTCGACCAGACGGCCAGCACAACACCGTGGCTATTCCCCGGGCAGGAGCCCGCCCGCGCTCTCGGAGCCACCTACCTCTACTTGAAGCTCCGCCGACACGGCATCGCGCCCCTCGCCAGCCGCAACAGTGCTCGTCTCGCGCTGGCCACCGACCTGCCAGCATCCGTCCTCGCCGACTTCACCGGCACCAGCATCAGCAACTCCACCCGCTGGACCGGATACGCCAAGCGGGACTGGCTCGACTACCTCGCCAGCCGCAAGCAGCGCTGATCAACTCCATCGGATCCGAGCACACCACACGCTGGGCCCGGCGACGCTCCCACCAGGACCAGCGCGCGATCTCGGAAGCAATACGCCAGCCGAGGAGCAACTACTCCCCGCCAGTACCCCTGCGCACCCAGGGCGTTTGCGACCCGTGCCACCAGGGCTTCGAGCCCAGCCCCGGCACCTACATGACCTCCCCGGCCACGCAGCGTCTGGCCGCCTAATCCCAGAGGACACCAGCCCATGACCACCGACACCACCGACGAGACGATCCGCACCGCTGACGTCGTCCTGCTTGCTGCTGGGCACGTCCTGCTGATCGAGCGGGGTTGGGCCCCGTATGAGGGCTGCTGAGGGCTGCTGAGGGCTGCCCGGCGGTCTCGTGGACACCGGGGAGACCAGTCTGGCCGCCGCGGCGCGCGAACTGGAGGAGGAGACCGGCATCACTGTCTCCACCGCCGACCTCCGGCAGGTGGCCGCCTACGACGCCCCTGGCCGCGACCCCCGCGGCCGGTACGTCAGCGTCACCTACACGGCCACCCTGCCCTCATTTGTCCCGCCGATGGCAGGGGGCGACGCCACCGCCGCCCGCTGGTGGCCCCTGGACGCGCTCCCCCACCTCGCGTTCGACCACGCCGAAATCCTCGCGGACGCCGCGACCCGCTGACGTGAACGCCCACCGCCTACGCACGGCTGGGTCTTCACTCATCCGCCGGGGTGAGCGGAAACTGGACAAGTCGGCGTCTGGCGGAACCGTCTGCGCTCGTCCCTCGACCTTCTGCGGGAGCAACCGGCCTCGAGACCGCAGGGCCTTGACGGTCGCGGACATCGCCTTGCTCGCCATAAGCAGAGGGGCGCGCCCAGCGACGCCGACCGGTGGCCCTGGTCCTGGCCGACGGACCGACGGGGTTACAGGCCGGTTTTCTGGCGGTCGTCGGCGCCATGACTACGATGCCTCTGGCGCTTCCCAGCGAGTCGCCGAGAAATGTACGGAGGCGGGGGACGTACTCGTGACTGCGGTCACCTTCACCAGGGCAACACTGTCCAGGAGACTGTCGTACCGGCAGTACCGGCTTCCGGTCTTCAGCTCGGAGACGCGCACGTCGAGGCTGCCGCTTGCTCCCCCCGCAGCGGCGTTCTGGCAGGCTGTTACGTCGATGCCGGCGTTGCCTTTGACTCGTGCCACATACCCCTCGAAGCGCACTTTCGGGTTATGGGTCAGGCAGGATGGGAAGTATGTGATGTCCTCGGATGACCCGAATGCCACCCCTTTCTTGTAGTTCACGATCGGGGCGTCGGAGGCGATGTTGGCATATCCGAGACCGCAGTCGTTCGCCTTGGCCAGTTTATCGCCCAGGGTGAAGGGCTTGTTTGCGTAGACCATCTCACCGGGCTGCGCGGGTTTCCCTTTCTCTTCAGGCTGGCCCGCCCACACGGTGATGGCCAACGTGATCTCGGCGACCGGAGTCCCGCTCAGCTTCTTCACCTGCATGAGGACCACGCGCCCCCCGGGTGCGAAGTCCTCGCAGAACTGGTCCCCCACCGCCAGGGCACGTGAGTTGTACCCCTGCTGGGTGGTCCCGCTGCCGAGCGCTTCCTGCGCGGCGTCCCGGCAACTCTCCTGTGTCGGCTCCCCGGTGACCTTGGCGACCGGCTCTTGGTCGAAGTCGATCTGGGAATTCATCCGTGAGCAGGGGGGCGCCCATTCCAGAACGGGCCGGCTTTCCTCTTCTGGCGAGCCTTCCTCGTGACGCGGGCTTCCCTCTTCGGGAGTCGCAACACGTGGCCCACCATCGGTGAACTCGACATAGACACTTGTCGGGCAGCCGTGCTTGACGGCCCAGACATTGCTCAGGGTCACTTCTTTGCCCTGGTAGAGCAGCCCGGATGCAGGAGCCCCCGACGCGCCGGATGCGGACGCCGTACCGCCCCCCTGCGTGGCGGACGCACTTGTAGTCGGCTGTCCTGTCCTCTTCTCGTCGCCCCCGCAGCCCGCCAGAGCCACTGGCAAAAGCAGGGCAAAACCGGCTAATAAAGCCTTTCCTGGATGTTTGTGCATCCCCAACACGTCATCCCCCTCGTCGTCGCGTGGCGAACGAACTCAAATATTCGGAAAAGCGCGGAATCTGCTTCGGCTGAAGCTCTTCGGAAGCGCCCAGAGTGTAAGCGACGACGGACCCCGCTCGATACACCCAGCGCCGCCCCCGCTACCCGTTACCCCCCGCACTCCCGCCCGGCTGATCCGCGCCACTGCGCCGTACGCGGCAGTGGAGAAATTCGCCTGGCCTCGTAGATCCGCGCCGTCGAGCACAGGCTCAAGCGAGCGGCGCGACCGAAGACCACACGCCGAACCACTGCTCGGCGCCGTACGCCTCGAATCGCTCCAGCTCGGTGAACCCGAGCTTCGCCGCGAGGCGCATCGAGCGGACGTTGGCGGTCTGGGTGTAGAGCACCACCGGCTCACCGGGAAGCGCATCGGCAAACCAGTCGAGTGCCGCTGTGCACGCCTCGGTGGCGTACCCGCGTCCCCACGCCTCCGGCAGGAACAGGTAGCCGAGCTCGGTCCCCCCTGCCTCCAGGCGGTTTCCCGGACGCTCGGGGTCTTGCGGGTCGAGCTGGATTGTGCCGATCGTCGCTCCATCGAGCTCGACCACGAAGAAGCCAGGGCGCCGCCCGGGCACCTCGGGCACCGTGCGTTCGAGCTCGGCACGCGGTCGCGGACCACAGAGGTAGGTGCCCACCTCCGGCGAGGCGTTCAGCTCCATGACCGCTGCGCGGTCCCGGCCCTCGGACTCGCGGAGTACGAGCCGCTCGGTCCTTATCGGGGCAGGTGGCCAGGCGAGGGGTCTGAGGTCCATCACGCCGGTCAAGCTAGCCAGCGGCCCGGCAGCGATCAAGACGGCAACGCGATGGACCCCACCGGCTCAGCAGTCCGCTTCAACCCAGGGCATCGCTCAGCGAGCCGAGGATTCACCCGCTCTCTGAGACCAGGCATACGACACCTGCGGAACAACTGCTCTGCGCCAGTAACCGGAGCAGGTTGTCGGGGTCCCAGGTGGCCTTGACCGCGCGCAGCCGCTGGTATTTGGCCGCGCTGCCGTGCACTGTGCGGCGCCAGTCCTCGCCCAGGTCGTCGGTGAGGTTGGTGTAGCCGTTGGTCAAGGAGTGCGGGCGCACATCCGCGTCGAGGGCCGTCGCCCACTGGGCATACCGCGTGTCGTCCTCGGGCGCGTTCCACATGGCGACCGCCTCCCACAGCCAGGCGGCTCGCTCGCGGGCGAAGGCCACGGCATCCTCGGCGGTGTCCTCGGAGATCGCGCCGCCCATGCACCACAGGTTGATCGTGGTCGCCGCGCCGGGGCCGGACGGCGCGGCGGCGGCGTTCGCGAGGAGGACGTCGATGACCTCGGCGGACAGGGCCGGCAGATAGCCGCCGCGCGCGTTCATGCGCTTGCCGTGGGGGGCCGCGGCGTCCAGCATGCGGTTGGCACGCGGCCACGGCATCGTCGTGACGAGGTTGGCCAGCGGGCGCCCGAGCGCGGTGAGCGGCTCGATGACCTCGTCGGCTTGAGCCGGGTCTCCGGTGTAAACGGGAACGAGGACGAGCACAGGTTCGCCGTGTGCTTCCTCGGGCAGCGCCGGCAGCGCGGGGGCGGGTGCGATCGCGGCGAGCAGGCCCAGCTCCCGCGGGGCCGTGGCCATGTGGGTCGGCAGCTTGCCGAGGATGTCCGCTACCTGGTCCAAGGGGAAGATCAACTCGCCTGCCACGACATCGGGGCCGACCGGGTGCGCGCGGTACTCGAATGCCGTGACGACCCCGAAGTTGCCGCCACCGCCACGCAGAGCCCAGAACAGCTCGGAGTTCTCGGTCTCGTCGCAGCGCACCTTACGGCCGTCCACGGCGATCATCTCGCATGCCAGCAGGTTGTCCACGGTGGCGCCGTAGCGGCGCATCAAGTGGCCTATACCGCCGCCGAGGGTCAGCCCGGCGACACCGGTCGTGCTGACCGTTCCGGCGGGCACGGCCAGGCCGTACCGCTGGGTCGCGGCGTCCAGCTCACCCAGCAGAACACCGGGTTGGGCCCGTACCGCCCGGGTGCGGGGGTCGACGGTGATCGCCTTCATCGGCGACAGGTCGACGACCAGCGTGCCACCGGGCATGGCGTACCCGTCCGAGCCGTGCCCGCCACCGCGCACGGCCACCGGGATACGGCGGGCAAAGGCGTGGCGCAGGACGGTCGCCACGTCGTCCTCGTTCGCGCACCGCGCGATCAGCGCGGGCCCTTCGTCGGCGGCGCGGCCCTGGTACAGGGCGCGTGCCCTGTCGTACCGGTCATCGCCGGGACGCAGCAGCGTGCCGCGGAAGTCGTCGGGGAAGTCGGTGTGGGGGTCTTCGGAGAGTGCCATGCCGGGCCTCCTGGGAGCGCACGTGATCAGACACCGATAACCGGAAAGCCAATTTCCGGTTACCTTGTGGGAGGCTAACATCAAGCCAATGAGCCCGCCCAAGCCCCCCGCCGACCGCCCGTTGCGCGCCGACGCCCGCCAGAATGTCGAGCAGATCCTCGACGTCGCCCAAGCCGTCTTCGCCGACCTCGGCTACCAGGCGTCCATCGCGGAGGTCGCCCGGCGTTCGGGCCTCGGCATGGGCACGATCTACCGGCACTTCCCCAACAAGACCGCCCTGGTCGAACACATCGCGATCAAGGTGATGCGGGAGAGCCTGACCGAAGTGCGGCGCGCCCTGGCCGAGGAACCGCTCACGTGGTCCGCCTTCGGCCAGGTCATGCGCCACATGACGCGCCTGCGCAGCAGCCAGCTCTTCCCGGTGTCGCGCGGTCGCGCCACCGACCCCGGGCCCGAACTCGCCGACGTCCGCACCCGCCTCCTGGCAGCCCTGGAAGACCTGGTGACCCGGGCCCAGCAGGCGGGCGTCCTGCGCGACGACGTCAACGCGTACGACATCGTCCTGATGCTCAACTCCATCCCGCCGCGCCACGCGACCGACACGGCGGACGACGACGGCCCCGTGTCCGACCTGGCCGACCGGTACATCGGCGTCCTCCTGGACGGGCTGCGTGCTCCCGGCGCCGAAACCCTCGCCCGCCCCGCCCCCGGCCGTCGAGAGATCGACGAGTTCTTCCGGGCCACGCACGGCCTGTGACCAACAGGCCGCGGAACAGGCGGGCGAGGCGACCGCCGGCGCCAGCGGCCGCCGGCCCCGGCACGGACCTGGTGCTTGGCACCTACGGGGCCGAGTCAGCGGGTGAGCGTCATGCGCCAGCGGGTGAGTCAGGTCAGCGGGGGTTCGCCGACCACCGGGTCCCGCTGGGCCCACCAGGCCGGGGGCTCGCCGCCGGGCCGGTCGAACCACTCGCGCAGCGTGCAGACCATCATCCAGTCCAGCAGCCGGTCGAGTACGACCTGCTGGCCCGGTGTGTCGACGGCGAGGTGGTCCAACACGGGCTCGGCCGTGCCCCCGGCGTCCACACGCAGCACGACGGGCAGCGCGTCCAGCAGCCGGCGGCTGATCTCGCCGCGCACGGGATAGGCGCCGACGATCAGGGTCGTCGCACCGCGGCCGTCACCGGTGTCCCCGCCGAGGCCGCCACCGGCGTCCCGCCCGGGGCGTTCCAACCGCGCCGGTACCAGGTCCCGCCCCGCTCGGGCGTCGCGCAGTGCTCGCCGCACGCGATCGGTTCGGCCCGGGTGCCGAACTCGTCGATACCCCGCAGGGCCGCGGCACGATCCGGCTGTTCACGGGCCCCGGCTCGCTCAAAGTGCGGCACCTGCGCAGCGACCCCCGCGCCCCGATCGTCGTCACCGCCCCCGTGGGTGAACGCGAACGCCGGCTGTCGGTCGCCGGACACACCACGGTGGAACCCGACGGAGCACACGACCTGGCCGCCCGCTACTGGGACCTCGACGACCCGGCCCGCGCCGACGACCGCGCCGGGAACCTGCCCGCAGACTGGGTTCGTATCGTCATCCACCCGGAGACCGTAAGCCGCAACATGTACTGACCTCCGCGACAACCTATTTCAGGCACGCCACCGTCCCGGCGTCATCCAAGGGCTGTTGTACCAGCGGCGGCAGTGGGCCGATGGCGTCGATGGCCCGGTGGACGGGTGACCGTCAGGGCCTGGCCGCGATCATCTCCGTGACCATGTCGGGCGGCATATGGCGCCGACTCGCCAGATCCCGCCGGTGTGCCGCGGTCAACGGTCACGTGCCCACACCCATACAGACGCATCGTCACGCCCCACGGTAACGGCAACTGGTCGACCGTCCAGCTCGGAGAACTGAACGCCGATCAGGCCGCGCTCGTGCGCGGCGACCGGCCTTCCCAACGCGTGACCTCCTTAGTTGAGGAACGGCGGCGGCTGCTTGGTGGAGGGCCCCGGCGGGCGGTGCCGGAAGCGCCCCATCTACGCGGCAGGCGAACCGCGTCGGCGGACCGCTGTGCCATCATTCGGTGGTCCATTCCTGGAGCCACCGGCGCAGCCGTGGCGCGGCCCATGCAGTCACCGAGCAGGAGAGCCCATTGGCCAGCGCAGCCCCGCAAGGCGTCCCCCTCCCGCCACCCGGACCCGGTGCCATGCCCCTGCCCCCAGAGCTCGACCCGGCGGCCGTCAAGCGATGGCGCTCTTCCTCGGGAGCGGTGGTCGACTTGCTGGCCCAGGCGCGCGAGCTCGGCGGGGTCAGCGCGGTGCGCCTCGGCCCGCGCCCCACGGTGCTGGTCACCGCCCCAGAGGCGGTACAGCACGTCCTCGCCCATCATCCCGACCGCTACGTCAAGCGCTCCCATCGGGCCCGCGTGCTGGTTGGAGACGGCGTGCTCTCGGCCACCGGAGAACCGTGGAAGCGTCAGCGCCGCCTGCTGCAGACCCAGTTCACCGGCGCAGGGATCCGTCGCTACGAGCAGCGGATCGCCGGCGCCGCGCGCCGCGCCGCCGACCACTGGGCGCAGTGCGCCCGTACCGGCACACCGACCGACGTCGGCGAGGACATGCGCTTCTTCGCCCTGGACACCATCTGGCGTTCCCTGACCGGCCACCCCCTCGACGAGACCACGAACCGCGAACTCGCCGCCGTCGAGGCGGTAGGCGCCGCCCTTCCGACCACGCCGTCCGCGTCCACCGACGCAGCCGAGCTGCGCGCCGCCGTGGCCGCGGACCTCGCGAGGATCGACGCCGTCGCCGAACAGGCGATCGCGGCCGCCCGCC
The DNA here is from genome assembly GCF_017592595.1 of Streptomyces sp. NEAU-YJ-81. Lineage (NCBI taxonomy): Bacteria > Bacillati > Actinomycetota > Actinomycetes > Kitasatosporales > Streptomycetaceae > Streptomyces > Streptomyces sp. NEAU-YJ-81. The sequence continues at coordinate 152,614 of NZ_JAGFNO010000014.1, forward strand.
GAGGGGAGGCGGGACCGGAAGGCCCCGGCCTGCTGCGCGTCCTGGTGGACGCCGGAAAGAGCTGCCCCGAATACACCGACCCGCTGATCCGCGACGAGCTGGTCACCCTGCTCGCCGCCGGTCACGAGACCACTGCAAAGACGCTGTCCTGGCTGTATCTGCTGCTCGACCGCCATCCCGAAGCCCGCCACTGGGCCCTGGGCGCGGGAGCCGCGGGCTCAGCCGAGCGCGAGAGGGCCATCCGGGCTCTCGTCTCGGAGACCCTGCGGCTCTATCCCGCGGCGTGGCTGATCCCCCGTCACGCCACCGAAGACGACACCATCGCCGGCTACCGCGTCGCGGCCGGCACTGACATCTTCGTGTGCCCGTACCTCACCCATCGCGACCCGGCGCTCTGGCCCGAACCCGAGCAGTTCGACCCCGAACGGTTCACCACCGTGGAGGAGGACCGCCGCCCCTCCCGGCACGGCGCGTACTACCCCTTCGGCATCGGCGCCCGGGCCTGCCTGGGCGCGCAGTTCGCCATGCGCGAGATGACCGTCCTCCTGGAGCACCTGCTGCCCGCCTTCACCCCCTCCTTCCGCGCCGTCCCGACATCGGCCGTCTTCGGGATCACCGTCCGCCCCGACGGTCCGACACCCGCCACCATCACGCTCAATCCGGACGACTCATAGAGCACCCCCGCCGGCCTGACGCGTCTCCCACGCCTCCGGCCAATGCCGGGCAGACCGGCGGCCGTGGCGATCACGGGGCCGAGGTACTCCCACGCGTCGATGACTTCGAGGAGCGTGCGGGCGCCGACCACATCGCTGAGGTCGGGCGCCCTGCCGTCGTTGTCCATGCGGCCGAGCGCCACGCGCTCGGATTCGGTGAATGTCACCGGCTTCACGGGTCGGCCTCATGCTTCATGAGAGGAACTGAGCGGGCGGGGACTCCGGTTCGTGCGGTTACGCCGCCTTCGGCTGTGGACGCCAGGTGCCGTCGAGCGGGATGCCGGCGGCCGCTGCGACCTGGTCGCGGGATGCCACCAGTCGTGCCTTGAGCGCGGGCAGGTCCACGCCCACCAGCACACCGTCCCGCTTGACGACGCGGCCCGCGACGAGAACCGTGTCGACCAGGCCGGGGTGACCGGCCGCGACGATCGTGCCGACCGGATCGGTGACCGGGAGCACGGTGATGTCGTCGGCACGCAGCAGGATCACGTCGGCGTCCTTGCCGGGGGTGAGGCTGCCCGTGCGGGCGGCGAGTCCCAGCGCGTGGGCGCCGTCGACGGTGGCGAACTCCAGCAGGTCCCGGGAGTTGAGGCCGCCGTCCAGGCCGCGCTGTACCACGAAGGTGGTGCGCATGGTGGCGAACATGTCGCCGCCGACGGAGGGGACGTCGTCGATGGAGAGTGTCGGGCGCAGCCCGGCGGCCAGCATCCGGCCGGTCATCGGCCAGCCGAACCCCATCCTCAGCTCGACGTCCGGGCTGATCGACACCGAGCTGCCGGCGTCGGCGAGCATCCGCAGCTCGTCGTCGCCGAGCCCGTTGGCGTGTACGAACGTCGTGGTGTCCCGCAGCAGGCCGTGCTCGTGCAGGTCGGCGACCGGGCGGCGGGTGCCGTCGGACTCGACGTGCAGGCTGGTGCGCAGGCCGAGTTCGGCCGCCAGCTTCAGCTCCTCGGCGACGGTGTCCATGGAGGTGTCCTCCGCACCGCGCAGCCCGAACGACATGGTGACCAGGCCGTCCCCGGGAAGTGCGGAGCGCACACGGCGGATCTCGGTCTCGACCGAGCCGGTGGTGCCCCACCCCGCGCCGTGGCAGAAGACCGACCGTCCGGCTGTGTCGCGCAGCGCCGCGACGGCGGCGTCCGCGTGCTCGGGGCTCTGCGCGCAGTGGCACCAGTCCAGCATCGTGGTCACACCGGAGTGCAGAGCCTCCAGGCGGCCGAGCAGGGTGCCCAGGTAGACGTCCTCGGGCCGGAAATGAGGCTTGAGCGTGCCGTGCATCGCCACCGCCCACTCGGGGAACGTCCAGTCCGCGCCGATACCTCGGAACGCCGTCTGCCAGGTGTGCCGGTGGGTGTCGACGAAGCCGGGCATGACGATCCGGTCGGTCGCGTCGATCGTCTCGGCGTCCGGAGCCTCGATCGCCTCGGCCACCTCGACGATCACGCCGTCCTCGATCAGCACGTCACCGCGTTCGAGATCGCCGACGGCCGGGTCCATGCTGACCACGGTGCCGCCGGTGAGCAGGATCCTCATCTGAAAACTCCTCTGTGAAAGGGGGTTGTCTGTTCGAGTTGATGACTCGGTCAAGGGTTGTTGGTCAGCACGTCGACGTGAGCCGATCTCGGCAACTTTGGCAGGAAATTGCGCTGGAGTGGGGCATGAACTTGTGGTACGCGGGGCGAATGAGCAATAGTCTGCCCCTATGGATGATGTGGATCGGTCCATCCTCGCCGTGCTCGAAAAGCACGGGCGGATCAGCAACGCCGAGCTCGCCGCCCGGGTCGGCCTGTCGCCGTCACCCTGCCTGCGGCGCGTGAACCGGCTTGAGGAAGCAGGAGTGATCCGCGGCTACCGGGCGGAGATCGACCCCGCGGCCCTCGGCCGCAGCCTCCGCGTCTTCGCCGGTGTCCGGCTCATGAGGCACAAACGCGCCGACGTGGCCGCGTTCGAACGCGCGGTCGTCCAACTGCCCGAGGTGGTTCACGTCCATCACGTCACCGGCAACTACGACTACCTGCTTCAGGTCGAGGTCGCCGACCTGACCGCATATGAGGACTTCCACGCCAACCGGCTGGCCGACCTTCCCGGCGTCGCCATGGTGAACAGCTACGTCACCATGAAGACGCTCTCCACCCCCACCCCGTGAGTGCCGGACCATCTCGATCGCGCCGCCGGAGGGGAGTCACCACGCCGCTCCCCACGGATCATCTCACCACGGTGGGCGAGGGGCGGGCTCTCGTCGCACAGGGGTAGGACCGTTTCGGCAGCACATGCCCTGCAGCAGATCGGTCGTTGTCACGGTGTCCTGACGCGGCCACGGCACAAACGATCCACTCAGGTACCCACGGCAGTGGAGACCACCGCGTCGGCCGCGGCGAGTGCGTCGGCGACCAGGTCGGCCGTGTCCTCCGTGCCCGCGGCCAGCCGGACCAGGCCCAGCGGAACCGATTCCGCGATCTGTTCCTCGCTGAGCATCCCGCGCCACATGGACGCCGGATGCACGGCCAGCGATTCCACGCCGCCGAGGCTGGCCGACCGGCGGGGGTAGCGCAGCCGGCCGAGGAAGGCGTCGGCCGTCTCGAAGCCGCCGGCGAACTCGATGCCGAGCACCCCGCCGAAGCCGCTCATCTGGCCGACGGCCAGCTTGTGCTGTGGGTGGGTCGCCAGACCGGGATAGTGCACCTTCGCCACCGCTGGATGCTCGTTCAGCGCCTCCGCGAGCGCCAGGCCGTTGGCGTTGTGCCGCGGCACCCGCAGCGGCAGGGTGCGCATGCCGCGCAACAGCAGCCACGCGTCGATCGGGCCGAGCGTGGCACCGGTGAGCAGGCCGACGTCCCAGATGCGGTCCAGGAGCTCTGCCGGCCCGGCCAGCACTCCGGCGGAGACGTCCGAATGGCCGTTGAGGTACTTGGTCGCGCTGTGCCAGACCAGATCGATGCCGAAGTCCGCCGGTCGCTGGTTCAGCGGAGTGGCGAAGGTGTTGTCCGCCATCGTCAGTACGTTGTGCGCGCGGGCCAGGTCCGCGACGGCGCGCAAGTCGGTGATCTGCAGCAGCGGATTGCTCGGGGATTCCACGAGGATCAGACGGGTCTGCGGGGTCAGTGCCTTCGCGAACGCCTCCGGGTCGGTCTGGTCCACCAGGGTGGTCGACACGCCGAGGCGCGGCAGCATGTTCAGCAGCACCGACGCCGTGCCCCCGTAGGTGGACTTCTGCCCGATGACGTGGTCACCCGCGGACACCAGGCCCAGCACGGCGGTTGTCAGCGCGGCCATCCCGGACGCGGTGACCATGGCCGCCTCGGTGCGCTCCAGTTCGGCGACGACGGTGGCGACCTGTGCGTGGTTCGGGTTGCCGAAGCGGGTGTAGAAGTCCTTGCCCCGCCGGTCGACGGCGACCTGCGCGAACGTCTCGCCGTCCTCGGCCCAGAACGTCGCCGTCTGGTAGATGGGCGGTGCCACGGCACGGCTGGGATGGACTTCGCGATCGGCGTGAACGGTGATGGTGCTCTTGCCCGGCATGGCTGCCCTTCCGTGGACCGTCGGTGTGACGCCATGAAGCGTGGCCGACCGGCGCTCCCGCATGACCGGATCTTGGCAACTTTGGCAGCACATTGCGCTCGGAGCAGGCGCATGATTGTGGTAGTCAAGCCACGGGAGCAATAATCTGCCACCGCAGATGAAGTAGGCCGGTCGATTCTGGCCGTGCTCGAACAGCACGGTCGGATCAGCAACAGCGAGCTCGCCGCCCGGGTCGGGCTGTCGCCGTCACCCTGCCCGCGGCGTGTTGCGTCAGCTGGAGGAGCCGGGGTCATCCGCGGTTACCGGGCGCTGATCGATCCCGCCGCGGTCGGCCGCAGTCCGCGGGTGATCGGGGGTGTTCGCGGGTGGGACGTCCCGATGCCGAATCCCGCCCGCTCCACGAACTTCGCGCCCGGCCTCGTCGTCGACGTCCGGAGTGATGTGAACACCGACCGCCCGGGGATGCCGACCGTCGCCACGCTGCCGGACGAGCGGATGGTCTTGGCGTACGAGATCTGCGGCGAGGGCCGCAACTGCGAGGCCCAAATCGGGCCCGTCGTCGACCCCGCCCAGAATTGCAGCACGAGCTACAGCCCGCATCTGCTCCTGGACGCCTCCGGCAGGACGGTCCGCTTCACCACGGCCACGGCCACGGCCACCGGTCCGACCGGCCGCATGGAAGCCACGGCAGTGGCCAACAGCGGTGTTCTGCCCTACGCCGACGCCTTCGCGAAGGGGAGGTCCGGCTGGGTCGACTACGGGGGCTGCTGGACGACGTCGGGCGGTGTCCTGTCCGAGACGTGCGGGGGCACCGGCGGGAACAAGTCGATCGCGGGCTCCACGGGGTGGACCGACTACCGCCTCGCGGGCGATGTGCGCATCGACGGCGGAGCGGCGGCCGGATTCGTCGTGCGGGCGTCCGACCCGGGCGAGGGGCCGATGCCCTCGACGGTCGGGGTACGTGGCCACGCCGGGACCGCGAGCGGGCGGCGCCTGACCATCACCAGGGCCGGCTGAGCGCTCGTGCGCCGAGGGGCCGTCCTTCGTCTGGCGGTCCCTCGGTCCGGATCAGCGAAAAGTCGGCAGGGATCAGGGAAAGAGCTGTTGGCGCCCGCCGTTCGTGGATTCCCGGGCGTGCAGCCAGTGCGGAGCCGTATGCACCTCGAACGGCAGGGGCACGTCCGAGCGGATGCGGGCCGCCAGGCACTTCACGGCCAGTGAGGCGATGGCGGTCTTGTCGGGGACCACGGACGTGAGGGACGGCGTGCTGTAGAGCGCCTCGTCGGAGCCGTCGATGCTCGCCACGGCGACGTCGTCCGGGATGTTCAACCCCGCTTCGAACAGGGCGCGTTGGGCGCCGACGGCCAGCAGGTCACTGAAGCAGAAGACCGCGTCAGGGCGTACGCCGGCCGGCAGGGCGATCAGGGCGCGCATCGCCAGCAGGCCGTTGCGCCGGTCGAACTCCTTGATGGCGGGCGCGAGCCGGGGGTCGTAGGTCACCCCCGCCTCGTGCAGAGCGAGTTGGAAGCCCTCCAGGCGTTGACGACTGGTCGCCGACCCCTGCTGGTCCACGCCGATGGCGGCGATCCGCGTACGACCGAGGCCGGACAGGTGCGCGGTGGCGTCACGCGCCGCCGCGACGTTGTCGATCAGGACGTGGTCGGCCCCCACCTGGTCGTGCTCGTAGCTGCGCTCGCCGAGCAGGACCAGCGGGAACTCGTTGGCCACGGCGGCGAGTTCGTCGGGCGAGACACGCAGGGGCGACAGGATCACGCCGTCCAGCAGTGACGCGCCGACGCCGGTGGCCAGGCGCAGTTCCTCCGTCGCGTCGCCCAACGTCTCCTCGATCAGGACGGTCAGGCCCAGCTGCGCGGCCTCGGCCCGTACGTGCTGGGCGAGTTCGGCGAAGTACGGCGTGGCCAGATCCGGGACGGCGAGGCCGATCAGGCCGCTGTGCCCGGTGCGCAGGCGGCGGGCCGACGGGTTGGGCCGGTAGCCGAGCTCGTGCACCGCCTTCAGCACGCGCTTCCGCGTGGTCTCGGATACGCGGGGAGCATTGCGTACAACGTTGGACACGGTCTTGATCGAGACCCCTGCCCGCTCCGCCACGTCCTTGAGTGTCACCGCGGCCACTGGCCGACCTCCTCACCTGTGTTTCTCTGCATTATGCAGGGTCCTCGGCGGGCCGTCAGCGCCGGGGCGGCTCGGAATCCCGTTCCGGACGAGGGGTTGACCGTGGCGAGATCTCGCGGTTACAACGTTGGAACCAATCGATAGCAAGCGGTTGCTACCGGGGGCGTCACACGGGCGGCCGACGGCTGTCCGTCGGACGGTCCGGGCTGCCCGCCCGTGCCCACGGCGCCGCGCTCACCGCATATCTCATGAGAGGGTCCGCATGTCTTCGCACCGCTCCACCACCCCACTGCGCACCGCCGTGGTCGGCACCGGAGGCATCGCGCGCTCCAGCCATCTGCCCGCGCTGCGGACGCTCGCCGACGCGGGCGAGGTGGAGACCGTCGCCGCCGTCGACGTCGACACGGCCGCGGTGCACGCGTTCGCGGATGGCGCCGGGATTCCGTACGCCTCGACGGACCTCGACGCGACCCTGGCCGAACTGCGCCCCGATCTCGTGGTGTTGTGCACACCGCCCGCCGTGCACCGCGACCAGGCGGTGACCGCGCTGAAGGCGGGCGCCTGGGTGTGGTGCGAGAAGCCGCCGTGCCCGTCCCTCGCCGACTTCGATGCCATCGAGACCGCCGAGAAGCCCGGGGAGGCGGGACCGTACGCCTCCATCGTCTTCCAGCACCGGTTCGGCTCCGGCGCGCGCCATGTGCGGCGGCTGCTGCGGGAGGGGGCGTTCGGCCGCCCGCTGGTCGCCCACTGCCAGACCACCTGGTACCGGGACGCCGCCTACTACTCCGTTCCGTGGCGCGGGCGGTGGGCGACCGAGGGCGGCGGGCCCGCCATGAGGCATGGCATCCATCAGACGGATCTGCTCCTGGCCCTGATGGGGCCCTGGAGCGAGGTGCGGGGAATGGCGGCGCGGCTCGTGCACGACGTCGAGACCGAGGACGTGTCCACGGCGCAGGTGCGGTTCGCGAGCGGCGCCGTGGCCACCGTGGTCAACAGCGTGCTGAGCCCCGACGAGGTGAGCCGGATCCGCATCGACTGCGAGCGCGCCACGATCGAACTGACCCACCTCTACGGCTACCGCAACGCGGACTGGCGCATCACCCCGGCCCCCGGTGTCCCCGAGGAGACCGTGGCCGCCTGGCGCGACTTCGGCACGGACGAGCCGAGCTCACACCTGGCCCAGCTCCATGCCCTGGTGGCCGACATCAGGGCGGGACGGCGCCACGCGACCAGCGGCGCGGGCGGCCGGCAGACGCTCGAGTTCATCACCGCCCTGTACAAGTCCGCGTTCACCGACACCCCGGTCCGCGCGGGGGAGATCGGCCCCGGCGACCCCTACTACACCGAGCTGCACGGCGGCGCCCAGGGCTGGGCACCGGACACCACCCGCGAGGAAGAGGCCCACGCATGACGCTCGCACTCACCCATGCCCACGGCGACCGCATCACCGTGACCCACAAGGCGACCGGCACCGAACTGTTCGCCTACGTGTACCGCCCCGAAGCCCCGTGGGAGGCCCCCAAGCCGTATCTGCACCCGGTCCGGACCCTCTCCGGCGGACTCGTCACCGACTACCGCCCCAACGACCATCGCTGGCACAAGGGGCTCCAGCTGACGGCCTCCCACCTGTCGGGCCAGAACCTGTGGGGCGGGAACACCTATGTCCACGGCGAGGGGTATGTCGCGCTGCCCGAGCGGATCGGCTCGATGGCACACGTCGCATTCGAGGAGGTCGCCGCCGCGGACGACCGGGCCGTGATCGCCGAGCGCCTGACCTGGCATCCGTACGACGCTGAACTGTGGGCCGAGGAGGAGCGCCGCATCGAGGTGCGCGACGTCGATCCGCAGGCCGGCAGCTGGTCGTTGACGTGGACCTCGGCGATCACCAACCGCCGGCGGGAACCGCTGCGTTTCGGCAGCCCCACCACCCACGGCCGCCCGGCCGCCGGATACACCGGCCTGTTCTGGCGGGGCCCGCGCGCCTTCCGCGACGGCCACGTCTTCACCGCCGAGGCGGACGGCGGCGACCTCATGGGCAGCCAGGCGCCCTGGCTGGCGTACGTCGGTGAGCACGACGGTCGCGACGGCCACGCCACGGTCGTCTTCGAGCACGCCCCGGCCAACGACCACACGGGTGACAAGGGGACGCACCCGGCGCACTGGTTCGTGCGCAGCGACCCGTTCGCCGCGGTCGCGCCGTCCTGGGCGTTCCACGAGGAGCTCGTCCTCGCCCCCGGCGACACCCTCTCCCGCGGCTACCGGGTGACCGTCGCCGACGGCGCCTGGGACCGCGAGCAGGTCACGGCCCACCTGGACGGGCACGCATGGTGAGCGCGACGTACGACGGCTTCCCCGCGCCGGTCGGCGTGTCCCGGCTGCGCGACAAGGACGGCCGGCTCCCGCGCCCGAGCCGCCGGGCCGTCCTGGCCGTCGCCGCCATCGGCCTCAGCACCGCCCTGACCGGCACGCTCTCCGCGTGCTCCGCCGCGAGCGGCGATACGTCCGGCGTCACCCTCCGATTCTCCTGGTGGGGCAACGACGACCGTGCCGCGCGCACCGAGAAGGCGGTCCGCCTCTTCGAGCAGGAACACCCCGGCGTCACCGTGCGCACGTCGAACGGCGACTTCGGCGCGTATCTCCAGAAACTGGCCACACAGGCCGCCGGCGGCGGTGTGCCCGACGTGGTCCAGCTCGACTACCGGCAGATCTCCCAGTACGCGGGCGGCAAGGCGATCATGCCGCTGGACGGTGTCATCAAGGACCGGACGATCCGCACGTCCGACATGGACAAGGACTTCCTGCGCACCGGCACCTACGAGGGCAGGCAGTTCGCCCTGCCGATGGGGCGTGGCATCACCGGATACGCCTACGACTCCGCCGTCTACAAGAAGGCCGGTATCCCCACGCCCGGGCCCAGTTGGACCTGGCAGGACTGGGCGAAGGCCAACAAGAAGATCGCCGCCCTGGGGCTGAAGTCCCCCGACGGACGTCCCTTCACCGGCGCCAACGACGGCGGTGGCAACGAGGACGTCTTCGAGACATGGCTGCGCGGCCGCGGCAAGAACCTCTACGCGGACCAGACGAAACTCGGCTTCACCGAGGACGACCTGACCGCCTTCTGGTCATTCCTCAACACACTCCGCGAAGAAGGCGCCATCGCCCAGGCCCGGGACACCGTGCAGGCCAAGAGCACCGAGACCAGCCCCATCGGCCGCCGCCTCGGGGCCGCCGACTTCACCTGGGACGCGCCCTTCCCCGGATACACCGCCCTGCTCGGCGAGAACATCCACTTCGCCCCCGTGCCCACGACCGGCGGCCACCAGGGCACGTACTTCAAGCCGAGCATGCTCCTCGGCATCGGCTCGCAGAGCAAGCACCCCAAGGAGGCGGCCCAGTTGATCGACTTCCTCCTCAACGACCCACGGGCCGGCGACATCCTCGGCTTCTCCCGGTCCACCCCGCCCAACCGCAAGATCGCCGCCCGGGTCGCCAAGACGCTCGAGGGACCAGAGCGGGAGATCTACGACTACGCGCAGACGATGGAGAAGTACGGGCTGGACATCCCGCCGACCGCACCGCCGCCCGGCGATCTCGCGATCCAGACGGCGTTCAAGCGCATCCACCAGCGCATGATCTACGGCATGGCCTCCCCGCGCGAGGCGGCACGTGAACTCATCGACGAGGCGAACCGGGAGCTGGAGTCATGAGCACGGTGTCCACGACGAGGGCGCCCGCGCGCGCCGTCCGCACGACGGATCCGCGCCCGCGCAAGAGCAAGCGGCGCCAGGTGCGTGAACGGCAGTGGCCCGCCTATGTGTTCCTCTCCCCGTGGATGATCGGCGCGGTCGTGCTGACCCTCGTGCCGATGGCCGTATCCCTGTACCTGTCGTTCACGGACTACAACCTGTTCGATCCGCCGCACTGGGTGGGCCTGCGCAACTACCAGGAGATGCTGACCGAGGACCCCCGCTACTGGCGGTCGGTCGGCACCACGATGCTGTACGTCGTCGTGGCCGTCCCGCTGAAGCTGGGCCTCGCACTCGGCGTGGCGATGCTGCTGAAGAACCTCAGCCGGGGCCGGGGCTTCTACCGCTCCGCGTTCTACGCGCCGTCCCTGCTCGGCGCGAGCATGTCCATCGCCCTGGTGTGGAAGGCGCTGTTCAACGACGGCGGCACCGTCGCAGGCGTCCTGGACACCGTCGGCATCCACACCGGCGGCTGGGTCGGCAACCCTCATCTCGCGGTGTACGGGGTCGTCCTGCTGACGGTGTGGCAGTTCGGCGCACCCATGGTGATCTTCCTGGCGGGCCTCCAGCAGATCTCGCCCGACCTCTACGAGGCCGCGGCGCTCGACGGCGCGGGCCGCTGGCGGCAGTTCATGTCCATCACCGTGCCCATGCTGTCCCCGGTCGTCTTCTTCAACCTGGTCCTGGAGGTCATCAACTCCTTCCAGGTCTTCACCCCGGCCTTCGCCATCAGCGGCGGCGACGGCGGACCCGCCGACTCCACGATGTTCTACACGCTGTACCTGTACGAGCGCGGCTTCACGGCCTCGCATATGGGATACGCGGCGGCAATGGCCTGGCTGCTGCTGATCGCCATCGGCGCGATCACCCTGATCCTGTTCCGGACCTCCCGGTCCTGGGTCTTCTACGCGGACGAGGAGGGCCGATGAACATCGCCACGAAGCGGTGGCTGCCGCACACGATCTCGGCCGCCGCGCTGCTCGTCCTGCTGTATCCGCTGGTCTGGCTGCTCGCCACCTCGCTCAAGCCGGCCGACGAGGTGATGACGAGCCTCGACCTGTGGCCCAGCCATCTGGAGTGGTCGAACTACACGACCGCCCTGGACGGGGTCTCGGGCGTCACCGTCACGCACCTGCTCGGCAACACGCTGCTGATCGCGGGGGGCGCCGTCCTCGGCAACGTCCTGTCCTGCTCGCTGGCCGCCTACGCCTTCGCCCGGCTGCGCTTCCGCATGAGCAAGGTGATGTTCGCCTTCATGGTGGCGACGCTGATGCTGCCACACCATGTCGTACTGATCCCGCAGTACATCATCTTCAACCGGCTTGGTCTGGTGGACAGTTACTGGCCGCTGATCCTGCCGAAGTTCCTGGCCACCGAGGCGTTCTTCGTCTTTCTCATCGTGCAGTTCATGCGCGGCCTGCCGCGCGAGCTGGAGGAGTCCGCGCGGATCGACGGCTGCGGTCCCTTCCGTACGTACTGGTCGATCACGCTGCCGTTGGCCCGGCCCGCGCTGATCACCACGGCCATCTTCACGTTCATCTGGACGTGGAACGACTTCTTCACGCAGATGATCTATCTCTTCGCGCCGGAGAAGTACACCATCACGCTCGCCCTCAGCAGCTTCGTCGACCAGTCCAGCACCTCCGCGTACGGGCCCATGTTCGCCATGTCGGTGATCTCGGTGCTGCCGATCGTGCTGTTCTTCTTCGTCTTCCAGCGCTACCTGGTGCAGGGCATGGCCACGTCCGGACTGAAGGGGTGAGGCACACCATGGCTCACGCACCGATCGCGCCCCGGCGCGAGCGCCGGGAACCCGGAGAGGTCTTCGGCTCCGGCTTCACCCTCTTCGCGGACATGCTGCTCATCGGCCTGCTCACCGGCCTCGCCTGCCTGCCGGTCGTCACGGCCCCGGCCGCGTTCGCCGCCGCGTCCGCGACGCTGCGGCAGGCCGCGGGCAACGGCGTTCAGGTCAGGGCGGGTACGTACGGCGCTCATCTGCGTGCCCGGCTGTCCGCGCGGTCGGCGGCCCTCGGTCTGGTGCCGCCGCTGCTCGTGGTGGTCGTCCTGATCGATGCCGCGCTGATGCGGGCCGCGCTGCCCGGAGCGGCCGTCATGGCGCCCGCCCTCGCGCTGCTCGTCCTGGGCGCCACGGTCGTGGCGCTGCGGGCGACCGCGCTGGAGACACCGCACGTGCTGTCCGCACGCGAGGCGCTGCTCCGCTCGGCCGCGGACCCGCGTGGCAGTCTCCTCCTGGCCGGTGCCGTGCTCCTCAGCGGGCTCCTGGCCTGGTCGATTCCGCTGCTGGTTCCGCTGCTGCCGGGCCCGCTGGCGTTCGCCGCCACGGTCGTGGACCTCCGCTCCCCCGCGGATTCCCAGGAGAACTGAACGGCAGCGCGCCACCTCCCCGTCCCCCACCCACGCACCACACCACCGGAGTTCACGCATGCCCCACCCGCACCTGAACGCCGCAGGCCATCCGAGGCCGCAGCTGATCCGCGATCCCGACTGGCGCGACCTCGGCGGTCCCTGGCAGTTCGCCCACGACGACGAGGACCGCGGCCGCGCCGACCGCTGGATGGACCCGGCAACCTCGGCACCGTTCACCGGCACCGTCACCGTGCCCTATCCGCCCGAGTCCGCGGCCTCTGGGGTGGCGGACACCGCCTTCCACCCCGTGCTCTGGTATCGGCGCACGATCGACGTGGCCCGGCCGGCCGCCGGGCGGCGGCTCCTGCTGCACTTCGGTGCGGTCGACCACCGGGCCGAGATCTGGCTGAACGGCCGCCTGGTGGGACGTCACGAGGGCGGGCACACCGGCTTCACCTGCGATCTGACCGACGCCGTCGACCGGGACGGCGAGCAGACCGTCGTCGTCCGCGCCGAGGACCAGCCACTCGACGCCGCGCAGCCCCGCGGCAAGCAGGACTGGCGCCGGGATCCGCATGTCATCTGGTACCACCGCACCTCCGGGATCTGGCAGCCGGTGTGGCTGGAAGAGGTCCCGGCCGAGCACATCTCGCTGCTGCACTGGACCCCCGAGGTCGCCCACGCCCGCGTCCGCTGCCGGCTGCGTCTCGGCCACTGGCCGCGGCGCCCGCTCACCGTGACGGCCCGCCTCACGCGGGGCGAGCGGGTGCTCGCCGAGCAGCGGACGCTGATCGAGGGCCAGGAGGCGGAGTTCGATGTCGCGGTGCCCGCCCTGCGTCACGGGCAGGACCTCGACGACCTGCTGTGGAGTCCGGAGCGGCCGCAACTGGTCGACGCGGTGGTGGAGTTGCGCGACGCGGCCGAGGACACACCGGTCGACCGGGTGACGTCCTACCTCGGTCTGCGCGACATCGGCTGGGACGACGGTGTCTTCCTCCTCAACCACAAGCCGTACTTCCTCCGGTTCGCGCTCCAGCAGGGCTACTGGCCCGCATCGCATCTGTCGGCCTCGGCCGACGAACTGCGCCGCGATGTCGAACTGGCGAAGGAGATCGGCCTCAACGGGCTGCGCGTCCACCAGAAGATCGAGGACCCGCGCTTCCTGTACTGGGCCGACCGGCTCGGGCTGCTGCTGTGGGAGGAGATGCCGTCGGCGTACCAGTTCGGCGCGCAGACCGTCGAACGCGTGATCGCCGAGTGGACCGAAGCCATCTCCCGCGACCTCGGCCACCCCTCAATCGTCGCCTGGGTCCCGATCAACGAGTCCTGGTCCGTGCCGAACCCGGCGCTCGTCCCCGCGCAGCGCCACTTCATGGACGCCCTCTACCATCTGACCAAGGCCCTGGACCCCTCGCGCCCCGCCGTCTCCAACGACGGCTGGGAGATCTCCGCCGCCGACATCTGGGGCGTCCACGACTACACCCAGCACGGGGACGTACTGCGCAAGCGCTACGGCCACGCCTCGCTGCGGCAGGGCGAGCTCGCCGAGCAGTGGCCCGGCGCCAAACGGCTGACCCTGGACGGCGTCCGCCACCAAGGGCAGCCCGTCGTCCTCAGCGAGTTCGGCGGCGCGACCTTCGAACCGGCCGAGGGCGCCGAGTGGTTCGGCTACGACACCGTGGCCACGAAGGAGGACTTCGCCGATCGCCTCGCCGGCCTGGTGGCCGCCGCGGTGGACTCCGGGCTCGCGGGCTTCTGCTACACCCAGTTCACCGACACGGAACAAGAGACCAACGGCCTGCTCACACCGGACCGCCAACCGAAGATTCCCCTGGCCGAACTGCGCGAAATTCTCACCCGAACCCGTGCATAGCGGGTCTCGCCGCCATCTGAGGCTCGGTGCAATTCCCTTCGTTCTCGCGTAGAGGAGAAACCGCAATGGCGCGATCCGAGTACGAGTACAGCCGTCGCCGAGTGCTCCAGGCATCCGCCCTCGCCTTCGCCACCGTGCTGAGCCCGTGGGGCACGGCGGCCGGCTTCGCCGCATCGGCGGGCATCCCCGACGAGGACGGCTACGATCTCTGGCTGCGCTACCGCCCCACTGCCGATCCCCGGCGGCTCGCCGAGTACCGGAAGGCCCTGGCCGGCCTGGCGCGTCAGGGCGAGGGCCGGGTCATGGCGAACGCCGAGCTGGAACTGCGGCGGGCCGCCCAGGGCCTCATCGGCAGCGCACCGGCCCGGGTTCCCGCCGATCGAGCCTCCGTTGTCATCGGCACGGTGGACGAGTCGCCGCTTGTGCGATCCCAGGTGAGTCCCGATCGGCTGGCCCTGATCGGCCAGCAGGGGTTCGTGATCGAGATGACCGGCCCGCCGGGCAGGCGGCGACTGGTCATCGGCGCCCGCAGTGATCGGGGCGTGCTGGCCGGGGTCTTCCATCTCATCCGTCTGCTCCAGCTCGAGCGGCCGCTGCACAAGCTGTCCGTCCTGGAGAGGCCGCGCACCGCACTGCGCATGATGAATCACTGGGACAACTTCGACGGGTCGATCGAGCGTGGCTACGCGGGCACTTCGCTCTTCGAGTGGGACAAGCTGCCGGACATCTCCGGCCGGGTGGTCGACTATGCGCGGTCCATGGCATCGATCGGCATCAACGCTTCGGTGCTCAACAACGTCAACGCCAGTGCCGACTTCATCACCAGCGAGATGCTGACCAGACTCAGACCCCTGGCCGCGCTTCTCCACTCGTGGGGCATCTCTGTCTGGCTGTCCGTCAACTACGCCGGCCCGATGATCCTGACCGCGGACGACGCCGATCCGATCACGACGGCCGATCCCGCCGATCGACGGGTCCAGCAGTGGTGGCGGGACAAGAGCGCCGAAATCTTCAAGAGCCTGCCCGGATTCGGCGGGTTCCTGGTGAAGGCGAACTCGGAGGGGCAGCCCGGTCCACTCGACTACGGACGCACCCATGCCGAGGGCGCGAACATGCTGGCCCGCATGGTCGCACCGCACGACGGCCAGATCGTCTGGCGCAGCTTCGTCCACGAGGATTTCAGCGACTGGGCGGAGTACCAGTACCGGGTGTTCGCCCCGCTGGACGGCACGTTCGACGACAACGTCATCCTCCAGACCAAGTACGGACCGATCGACTTCCAGATCCGCGAACCCGTACACCCCCTGTTCGGCGCGATGCGCCACACGAACCAGATACTGGAACTCCAGCTCACCCAGGAGTACACGGGCCACGAGATCCACACCACCTATCTGGCTCCGCTGTGGCGGGAGGTGCTGACCTTCCCGACGCAGGGGCCCGGCACCGGACCGACCGTCGCCGACATCCTCTCGGACGGCACGGACCGTATGCCGCGGGCGGGCATCGCCGGGGTCGGCAACTTCGGCAATGCCCGCAACTGGACCGGCTATCTGCTGGGAGCGGCGAACACCTACGCCTTCGGCAGGATGTGCTGGAACCCGGACGCCGATCCCCGGGACCTGGCCGCGGAGTGGGCCGGGCTGACCTTCGGCCACGACGACGCGATCACCGAGGTCGTGGCCGACATCCTGACGCGCTCACGCCGGACGTACGAGGACTACACCTCGCCGCTGGGGATGGGCTATCTCACCGACCCCGGTGGCGACCATCTCGACCCGAGCCCGCTGGGCACCCTCTTCCAGTCACACCACTCCACGACCGAGGGCACCGGCTTCGACCGCACCGAGGCGACCGGCAGCGGCTTCACCGGGCTCTACCCGCGGCCGTGGCAGAAGCACTACGAGTCCACGGCCACCTGTCCCGACGACCTGCTGCTGTTCATGCACTGGGTGCCGTACGACCATCGGCTGCGCTCAGGCAAGACGGTCATCCAGCATATCTACGACACGCACTTCACCGGGGTCGACCGCATCGACCGGTACCTCGCCCGGTGGAGCACGCTGTCCGGGGAGATCGACCGGCAGCGCCATGCCGCCGTCAAGGCGGGCTTCGAGGCCCAGCGGGAGCACGCGAGGTTCTGGCGCGACACGGTGGTCGGATTCTTCTTCGACAAGAGCCGCATCGTCGACGCGAAGCGGGAATGGCTGCAAGCGGCGCTGAACGGCTCACGGGTGCTGCTCGGCGGTCGGCCGAACCTCCTGCCGGTCACCGTCACCAACGCCTCGGCGCGGGACCGCGACCTCACGGTCGCACTGCGGCCACCGTCGGCGGACTGGCGCACCGAGCCCGCCGCACAGTCCGCGGCCGACGCCGCGACCGCGGAGCTCGAGCTGCCGGTCACACCCCCCTTGTCGGGCACCGTCGCCGCCCTGGACCTGGATGTGGCGCCGAAGCTCACCCGGCTCGACGGCCGGCCGCCGTCCCTGGTCGTCGCCCCCGAGGGCAGGCGCTGCCTCATGGCGCTCAACGCCGGTCCACGGAACGGGACTTCGATGCCCGGCTACGACGCGCTGACCCCCGAATCGGCCTGGTCCGCGTCGGCCGGCCACGGCTGGGTCGGCGCCGCCCCGTCGGCCAGGGACCGCGGTGGCGAGCCCCTGTTGCGCGACCACCTCTGGCACAACTCGTCCCGGGTGCTGCGCGTCGCCCTACCGGCCGGCAAGCACACCGGGTACGTGCTGATCGGTGACACCGGTGCCACGGCCTCGCCGACCCGGGTCGCGGTGGACGGGGCCACCGTCGCCACCAGTCCGAAGCAGCCCAGCGGAACCTTCACCTGGCTGGAGCTCCCCCTTGACGGAGGTGCTACCGGCCGCACCACGGACATCACGTTCACGGGGGTAGGCGGCCCGTGGCGGCTGTCCGCGTTCGCCGTCACGGACCCCGGCGCCCCGGTGCCGTCCCTCGTCGTCATGCGGGCGGTGGCGGATCCGGTGTGGTGGGCGGGCCGGGCCAACCCGGTCACGGTGCTGGTGCGCAACACCGGCACGGCGGACCGCGACGTCACCACCCGCCTCGTCACCCCCGAGGGCTGGTCCAGCACTGAGCGGACCGTGACGGTCGCCGCCGGAGCCGAGCGAGAGCTGACCGTCACCGGGACCCCGGTGTCCACTCCGGGATTCGCCACCGTCGAGATCCGGCTCACCAGCGGCGACGAGGAGATCGAGCGCGGCCGGTCGGTGTCCGTGGTCACCACGCCACACCCCGATGACGCGGCCACGGCGTTCGACGCCGGCCCGCCGTCCAGCCCACTGCTGACCGGGTACACCAGGCTGTCCCCCGAGGACGACTACACCGACGACCGCGGCTTCGGTTGGATCGGCGACCGGCCGAACACCCGTGACCGGGGCAACGCCGACGACCTGCGCCGCGACATCGTCATGCAGAGGGGCAAGCCCAGCGTCCTGCGCATCCCGGTGCCGGCCGGCAAGCACACGGCGTGGGTGCTGACCGGCGACTCCCTCACCGATTCGGGTGTCACCACCATCTCCGAGGACGGCACGGTCCTCGGACGCTCCGGCGACGACAGCCTGCCGAGCCGCGCCTTCGTCTGGTTCGCCTTCGGACTCGACGGTGGAGCGGACGGGCGCACCGCCGACCTGGAGATCACCGGTTCGAAGCTGAACGGCCTCTGGCGCATCGCGGCCCTGGTCATCGTCTGAGCCCACCCCCGCGCCGTACACCTGCCTCCGGGCGCGGCCCGCGACCCGGCATCTCCAATATCTCCGGCATATCCGGTATCCACGAAGGAGAGCTCCCGACATGGCATCGACGTCAGCACGATTTCGCGCGGTCCGGGGCAGACCCGGCACCCTCCTCCTCGCCCTGCTCATGGTCCTCGGCCTGGGCAGTGCGCAGCCCGGATCGGCCGCGGCCGATCCCGCCGATCCGCCCGGGACGTACCAGAACCCCGTCATGGACAACATCGCGGACGCCTTCTCCGACCCGTCGATCATCCGGGGCAAGGACGGCTACTGGTACGCGTATGCGACCCAGACCAGCATGCGCCGGGACAACCAGTCAGGCCCGTGGGAGTCGCAGCACTTCATGCCGATCACGCGCTCGGCCGACCTCGTCAACTGGACCTACGTCGGTGACGTCTTCGGGCCCGACAACCACCCGGAGTGGCGCGACTTCGCAACCACCTACTACTGGGCGCCCGACATCCGCTACATCAACGGGAAGTACTACCTCTACTACTCGGTCGCCGGCGGCGACAAGAACACCATCGCGCTGGCCACGTCGGACCATCCGGCAGGCCCGTGGAAGGACATCGGCCATCCCGTACTGCCGTACGGGACAACGGTCAATCAGATCGATCCGTCGGTGTTCGTCGACTCCGACGGCCAGAAGTACCTCTACTACGGCTCGTTCCGCGACGGCGGAATCCAGGCGGTGCGTCTGAACGAGGAGGGCACCGCACCGGTCGGCGATCCGGTGCAGGTGGTCGGCGCCCGGCGCGGCGAAGCCGCGTACGTGGTGAAGCGTGACGGCTGGTACTACCTGTTCTACTCCGGCCTGGGCTGCTGTGCCCGGGACCAGGGCGCCTATCCGGTGTTCGTCGGGCGGGCCAAGAACCCGATGGGCCCGTTCAAGGACGCCGAGGGCGTCGGCCTTGCCGACCTGCACGTCGGCGGCACGATCGTCAACGCGCCGAACGGCAACAAGTGGGTCGCGACCGGCCACTCGGCGAACGTCGTGGACAAGTCCGGCCAGGACTGGATCCTCACCAACGGATTCGACCGCCACGAGACCGATCCCAACTGGGGCGGACGGCCCACCATGATGGACCGGCTCGACTGGATCGACGGCTGGCCGACGGTGCGTGCGGGCGCTTGGACCAGCGAGGACCGGCAGACCGCGCCGACGAGCGCATGGGACGCGGGCAGCACCTTCGACGACGGTCTCGCCGGCTTCGACACCGCCGGGCACGGGTCCTGGACCACGGGTTCGGATCCGGACTCGGGGCGGTACGCCCGCAGCCGGTCCCGGGCCTCGGTCCCGCAACTGCTGCTGCCGCGACGGGCCCCGGACGGCGATGTGAGGATCGAGGCAGACGTTCGGCTGCGCGACGACAAAGGCCGGGTCGGCCTTGTCCTGGCATCCGCGGGCCGGTTCAACCGCGCCGTGGCCTGGCTGGACTCCACCGGCACACTCTCCGTCGAGGTCACCCGGGACCAGAAGGTGGTGCGGAAGCGGACCGCTCGCCTGCACGTGAACGCCGATCTGCAGACCTGGCACTCGCTCACGGCCGAGCTCCGCGACGGGGCGGCGCACGTACACGTCAGTTCGGCCATGCTCGACATGCCCCTGGCCGAACTGAAGGTGGACGTACCCAGGGACTGGCGCCGCGGTGGTGTCGCCTCGACCCGCGGCGCCGGCGAGGTGGACAACGTCGGCGTGACCCGGCTCTACACGCCGACGACCGTCAAACAGCCGGACCCTGGGCTCGGAGCCCGACTGCCGGAGTACGACGAGGACTTCGACGACAACCAGCTGGACGGCTGGACGTGGTTCGGCCCCGCCGACGGAAAGGTCGCCGACGGCCAGTACGTGTGGCCGACACAGGATGCCGACTTCTCCGGCAAGGGAACCATGGCATCGGCGCTGCTTCGTGACGCTCCGACCGGGACCTACACGGTCGAGACCAAGCTGCACTTCCCGATCACCGACGCCCCCGACGGGCGCAGCCAGGCCGGGCTGATCGCCTTCCAGAGCCCGGAGGACTCGATCCATCTGGCTCCGACCCGGACCGGCCCATCGCGGCAGGCTTTTCTGTGGATCGGCCGGGACCGTGACAGCTGGCCGGAGATGCAGCTGGGCCCGTCGGCCGACACCATGTGGCTGCGGCTGCGCCATACCGTCGATCCGACGACCGGCGAGCACAGGTTCCAGTCGGCCACGAGCCGGGACGGGAAGCACTACATCTGGGGTGGGGTCTGGCATCTGCCCGCCGGCTCCGACCCGCGCATCGGCCTCGTGTCCCTGGCCGGTAAGGGAGTGACCGCACGCTTCGACTACATGCGCTTCTCCTCCTGACACCGCGATCCGGGAGGCGGCCACGCAGCGCCTGCCCCACCCGTTCCAACGCACCGTTCGCACGCATCGGAGTCCAAGATCGATTGTCAGTGGTGGGTGAGAAGGTAGGAGCATCGAAAAGGAAAAGGGGGAGCCTCCATGTCCGGAGCCCAGAACTACATCAATCACGTTGCTCTTGTGCTGGATGCGAGTTCGTCCATGTCACATTTGAGCGGCAAGGTCGTCGAAGTCGCCGACCAGCAGATTGCGTATCTGGCCCGACGGTCGAAGGAACTGGACCAGGAAACCCGCGTCACGGTCTACGTCTTCGCGGACAAGGTGGAGTGCGTCATCTACGACAAGGACGTGCTGCGTATGCCGTCCCTGAAGCAGCTTTACCAGGTCGGTGGAATGACGGCTCTGCTGGCGGCCACGCTGAAGTCGCAGCGGGAGCTTGCGCAGACTGCTCAACTGTACGGCGACCACAGCTTCCTGACGTTCGTACTCACGGACGGCCAGGAGAACGCGAGTCACCGCTGCCCGGATGCCCCCACCAAAAATCCACGCGAACTCGTTCAGGCCGTGGCCAAGATGATGCAGACGCAGGAGGACAACTGGACACTGGCCGTCCTTGTGCCGGACCAGATGGGCAAGCGCGAGGCCATGCAGTGCGGCTTCCCGAAGGACAACATCGCCATCTGGGACGCCACGAGCACACAGGGCCTGGAAGAGGCAGGGCAGGTTATCCAGCAGGCCACCGAGAACTTTATGATGGGCCGGGCCCAGGGCATCCGGGGATCGCGGGCGGTGTTCTCCACAGGTGCGGAGGCGGTCAACAAGGACACCATCAAGGCAGCCGGTCTCGCCCCGGTGAATCCGTCGGAGTACCAGCTGATTCCAGTGGCTCGCGAAGCGGCAATCCGGGAATGGGTCATCGAATGCGGGCACACCTACCGTACCGGTGGTGCGTTTTATCAGCTGAGTAAATCGGAGAAGATCCAGGCGCGGAAGCAGATCGCGGTGCTGGAGAAGAAGACGGACCGGGTGTACACGGGGCCGGAGGCCCGATCCCTGCTCGGCCTGCCCGACACGGAAGTTCGCGTGAAGCCGGACCACAACGACGACTTCACGATATTCGTGCAGAGCACCAGCGTGAACCGGAAGCTGATACCGCACACGCGGCTGCTGCTCATGATCTGAGGCGACGCGAGCTGGGAATCGAGCCAAGCCCGTCGAGGTGAGCGAGGGGCCGCGATCCCATTGTCCGGGAGCGCGGCCCCTCCAGCGTGCGGCCAGGGCGACTACCGCTGTGCGGCAGCCTGGCGCGCATGGCGACTCACATCGCCGATCAGGTTGATGCGGACCCGTCGCTCCACGAAGCGCCACTGCCCCTCACGGCGCTCGAAGCGGTCACGGTACCGACCGGCGGCGATGGGTTGCAGCGGCAGGTCGGGCAGCGCCTGCAACACGGTGACATACGAACGCGAGACCGCCGTGCCCGCCGGTTCATCGACCTCGATGGCAACGTTGGTGGTGACATGCTGGGTTCGCGGCGTGCCGTCGGCGTAGACGATCAGAGTGTCCTGGAACATCTTCTCGATCGCGTCGCGCCCGCTGACCGGCTCGCCCACGCCCGTGAAGGTGGCTTCGGCGAGAAGTACTCCGAGTCCCGCGAAATCACCGTCGTCCACGAGTTCGGCGTAACGTGCGATCAAGTTCTCGATGGCCCGGTAGCTCAACGTCGGATCGGCGGGCATGCCGATGGATGTGGACATGGTCCCCTCCAAGCAAAGCGGGAGATCTTCAGCGTGCTGCCCCCGGCGACAACAAGGGTGACACTGATGTTGGCTACGGCCGCCTCAGCGTAGAGCACGACCTGGCCCTGCCCGACTTGGTGGCTGGAGGAGATGAACTCGACGCCCTAGCATGCGTTCGACGCTGTGCAGAAGCAGGCAGAGGCCGCAGGCAGCCACTACGCCGATCTCGACGCTGTCGTGGGAGCAGCCAAACCGCGATCAGCACTGCTGGAACAATGGCGCGCCGGCCGAACCGAGGTAGCAGCGGCGCTACGTGACATTTCGACGACGCGGTCGGACCACCGGACTCTACGAGTTCAACCTGAGTAGGTTGCCATGTTCGGTGACACCTGAATGAACGCTGCTGCCGATCGACCGGATCGCCGCCGACCGGCCGTACTACTCGGGCAAGCGCAACAGGGCTACCGCGGCGCTGAGGATCACAGCGGCTGGCTGCCTTGGCACACAGCAGCCCGGTCCTGATCACGTCGTGCAGGCTCCGGATCAGGCTCATACCGGAAAGCTGGTGCCTCTTGGGAGGATGCCTCGGGACGGACACCGGCCCGGGTGGCACCGACGCTGGCCACGACCACGAGAACCAGGCCAAGTGTCGCAGCCGTCCCGGGGCGCTGGCCGAGAACGAGCAGACCGACCATGAGGGCGATGGCGGGCTCAAGGCTCATCAGAGTGCCGAACGCGGACGCGGTCAGACGACGCAGGGCGAGAAACTCGAGAGCGAAGGGGATGACGGGACTGAGCACCGCCAGAACCAGCATGGTCCACAGCGCCGGCCACGTGAGACGTTCGGCGAGGTCCGGGGCAGCGACAGCCAGCCCCAGCACCGCGGCGACCGGCATGGAGACAGCCAGTCCTTTCAGGCCGGTGACGCGATCACCAACCCGTTGGGTCAGCAGAATGTAGGCGGCCCAGCACCCCGCAGCGAGCAGCGCGCTCCCGACCCCCACAAGGTCGGCGCCGCCATGCCAGGGTTCGGTCAGCAGCACGACGCCCGTCGCCGCCGCGGCCGCCCAGACGAGGCGTCCCTTCCTCGGGCCGAAGAGGGAGACGGTGAGCGGTCCCAGGAATTCCAGTGCGCTTGCGGTCCCCAGCGGGAGACGGGCGATCGCCAGCATGAAGAAGACCATCATTCCAGCGGTCACGAGACCGAGCACCATGCAGGCAAGAAGATCCCGGGAGCTGAAATCACGAGGCCGGGGGCGGATGGCGACCAGCAGAATCAGCCCTGCCCAGCCCAGGCGCAGTCCTGCGGTTCCCAGCGCGCCGAGCTGTCCGAAAAGCGGAACCGTCAGAGCCGATCCGAGCTGCACCGTACACATCGAGGTGGCAGCCATGAGTAGACCGGCCCCGGCGCCGGCATGGCGCGAGCGGTGGGAAGGAAGAGCCTCAGGCGGTTCGGGAGCGTTCATGGGCTCCAGTACAGATCCTCGACACCGTTCACGTCCACGTGTCGATCCCGAATGATTCGTTCGGAATTTATGGACAATGGATGGATGGAAACACGCCGCCTGCAGATGCTGGCCGAGCTGGCCCGGCGAGGCTCGATGCGCGCGGTGGCCGAGGCCACCGGCGCTACCACCTCGACGGTTTCTCAACAGATCGCCGCGTTGGCTCAGGACATGGGCACGGCACTGATCGAGCCGCATGGACGCAGGGTCAGGCTCACACCGGCGGGCCGCCGGCTGGCGGAACACGCCGTGACGATCCTTGCGGCAGTCGAGGCCGCACAGCGGGACTTGAGCCCCGGCGCCCCGCCGACCGGCACAGTGCGCGTGGCAGGCTTCGCCACGGCTATCCGAGCCCAACTGCTGCCCATCATCAGCGGTTTGTCCACGAACCATCCTCAGCTCAGCATCCTGGTCCGTGAGCACGAACCAGCCGAAGCCCTCCATCTGCTGGCCAACGACGAGGCCGACCTCGCGCTCACCTACGACTACAACCTGGCACCGGCCGAGCCGGACCCCGCGGTCGCGATCACCCCGCTGTGGACCGCTCCCTGGGGTCTGGGCATTCCCGACAACGTCGCCCGTCCCTCGGCGCCGGGCGCCCCGGAGGTCTTCCGCTGGTTCCGCACGGCGGATTGGATCGGCAACTCGCGCAACACCGGTGACGAGACCGTCATCCGGACCCTCGCCTCCATGGCCGGCTTCACCCCCCACCTCACTCACCAGGCGGACAACCTCGACCTCGTACAGGGCATGATCGCGGCAGGAATGGGCGTGGGGCTGCTGCCGGTGGGCACCTCCACGTTGCCCGGTGTCCACCTGGTGCCGCTTACCGCGCCGGACGTTGTCCTGCGCGCCTTCGCCGTCGCCCGCCGGGGTCGCGACAGCTGGCCCCCGCTGGCCCTGCTGACCGATCTGATCATTCGGCAATCAGCGCAGAGTGCATAGCCTCGACGTGCAGTTCTACGGCGCCGGTGGCGGCGACGCCTCGGCCGCGCCGGCGGCTGCCACCTGTCGCTCGCGGCGATCACCCTCGCCGTGGACGCCGACTTCGAGCACGGCCTTCTCGTGGACAGCGGGGCAGCCGGGCTCCGGGCACGAGTCCCCCGTGGGAGCGCCGACTCGCCGGCGCTCTACTCGGGTCGTGGGGCCTCCCGTGCCCGAGCCTGGTGGCGACGGGCTTTGAGCCGGTTCCCGCAGGTCTTCATCGAGCACCACCGCGCGGTGTTGGCACGGCTGCGGTCCAAGAGAAAGAGGCGGCACGCAGGGTTCTCGCACGGCCGCAGACGGCCGGGCATGCGCTCTTTGACGTCCGCCCACGCGAGCACGAGTTCCACGGCGAGCCTGCGCTCCGGCTCCACCTCCAAGTGCCACTCGATACCGGACGCGCTGGGCTGCGGGGCTTTGCGAACACCCGCGAGGACTCGGCGCAGACGGGGCTCCGCCGACGTGCCCGACTCCACCGCCTGAAGCGCGTCCCGGGCGGTGCGCAGCCACCGGCGCTCCTCGTCGCCGCCGAGACCCCCGTGCTCCCGCGCCCACCTATCCACCTCATCGTCGTCACGCCACAGGTCCTGGCGTCGGCCATCCACGACAGGGGTGCTGTTCAGCGCCTGCATGAGGGCTTGGTCGTCCAGCACGGACCTCACCTTCCCAGCTAACTCCATCAAGTGGTTTGACAGGTTACTCCAAGGGCGGTCTACTGGACGCCAAGAGATAACCACCACAAGACCTTGAAGGGGTTAGTCATGGTTGAGATCCGCCACCACTACGCGACAGTGCGGGGACATCGCGTCTTCTACCGCGAGGCAGGAGCCCGCGAGGCGCCCACGCTCGTACTCCTGCATGGATTCCCCTCCAGTTCACGCATGTTCCGCCACCTCATTCCGGCACTGGCCGATCGATTCCACGTCATCGCCCCCGACCATCTCGGCTTCGGCAACTCCGATATCCCATCCGTGGACGCGTTCACCTACACCTTCGACTCCCTGACCGACATCACCCAAGCCCTGCTGGCCCAGCTCGACGTCACCCGCTATGCCCTGTACGTCCAGGACTACGGCGCACCCATCGGCTGGCGGCTGGCCCTGCGCGCCCCGGACGCGGTCACCGCGGTGATCACGCAGAACGGCAACGCCTACGCGGACGGCTTCGTACCGGATTTCTGGAAGCCCGTATGGGCGTACTGCGAGAATCCGGGCCCCCAGACCGAACCCGCCGTCCGTGCCGCCCTCTCGCTCGACGCCATCCGCTGGCAATACCTGCACGGAGTGGACCGACCCGAGCTGGTCGATCCCGACACCTGGACCGCCGACCACCGCGAGGTCAACCGGCCGGGGAACGACCTCGTGCAGCTCGCCCTGTTTCGCGATTACGCCAGCAATCCACCCCTCTACCCTCAGGTGCACGCCTACTTTCGGGAACGCCAGGTTCCACTCCTCTCGGTCTGGGGCGCGGGCGACGAGATCTTCGGCCCGGACGGAGCACGCGCCTTCACAAGGGACCTGCCGGACGCGGAGATCCACCTGGTTCCCGGAGGTGGACACTTCCTGCTCGAAAGCCATCTGGACACCGTGGCCGGGTACATTCGCGGGTTCCTGACCGTCGCCACATCACCAGCGTGAAGCCCGCGAAGAGTTCCCAGGGCGGGTGAGCGCTGCCACGTGGGGGAGGCGATGGGCCGGAGCCGAGGGCGGCCGTCGCGGGGTCAGACCGTCCGGGACCAGAGCACCTGTGTGTCCATGTATTCGAGGACGCCCGCCGCCGGTTCTCCACGCCGAGTCCTGAGGCCTTGTGGCCGCCGAACGGCAGATCGGGGGCGAGGCGTGGCCCGTCGTTGATCCAGACGGCGCCCGTCACGATGCGTGCGCTCGGGGGTCCCGGCAATGCCGCGAAAGAGTGACTCGACTCCAGATCAGGCAGGCCCCAGCAGTGGCTCAAGGGTGCAACCTAAGGTCTGGCAGAGGCCGTCGCCGACCGGCCGGGATGGACGCCAACCTCAGCGGAAAGCTCATCTGCACGGTGCGTTTCGCCTGGCGTCCTGACAGGGGACCACCGCAGCGTGGCCCACTGTTCCCCACCGGCCGCGAGGACCGGCCGGGACGCCGACGCTCGGCGTGTGCCCGGAGACGGACCGGGCGCGCCTCTCGTACCGCCGGGCTGAGGACATTTTCGAGGAGATCGCCCGGCCGCTGGCCAACCCGCTCGCCTCGCCCGAGGACATTGAGGACCTGGACGGCTTGACCCTGCACCGACTGCGGCACCCCGCACTCACCCACGATGCCGAAGGCGGCACATCCACCCCGATGCTCCCGCCCCTGGTGCGACGTCGTCCTCATCGAACGACTCAGCCTCACCATTTCCTGACCAAGACGAAGCCGCCATCCCCCCGCCCGCCAAGTACAAACCTCAGGGCCCGCCAATTAAAGCGCTCACTCGCCAACTACGGCGCCCAGCCACACTCGTGTGGCTGGGCGCCGTAGTTGGCGAATCTGAGCACCGTAGTTGGCGGGCAGGGGCTCGCTGCCGGGGGTGCCGTGGTCAGCCGCGGTAGTGCTCGGCGAGGGCAGTGAAGGCTGCCTTGGGTTCCCAGGGCATGTCGGGGTAGGTGTTTCCTCGGCGGTTGTCGAGGACTTTCACGATGCCGGGGCTGGCCAGGTCGAGGTCGTCGCGGGGGTCGCCGTCGGGGCGGTGCGGGAAGTTGTCGAGCGCGAAGAGGAATACAAAGGCGCTGTCAACATCTGCGGCGTCGAAGATGTCCAGCAGCTCGCGCAGGTATGCGGCCTGACCGGACTCGTCGCGGACGTACTCGCCCTTCAAACGGAGCGGCGCGCCGGTGTCCTTGTCGAACTCGAGGACCTCCAGAACGCGGCCGCCGCTGTCGCCCGCGTCGCGGTAGGCGGCGGTGCCGAATTCGGTGATCGCGACCGGCTTCCCCTGCGCGACGAGGGTGCGGACGCCCTCGGCGAATTGATCGGCGATCTCGGCCGACCGGTAGAGATCCATGCTCAGGATGTCGAAGGGTGCCCAGTCGACGCGTTCGAGGGGTACGGCGGCGTAGGTGATCCTGCCACCGAATCGCCGGCGGATGAGTGCCACGGCGTTGCCGAGGAAGTCGTTGACCTGTGCGCTGATCCGGCCGACCTGGTCGGCTAGGCGATCCCGCTCGTTGAGCAGCAGCTCGAGCCGGTCCTCCTGGGTCTCGCCCGGCAGGAACCCCTTGTTCATCAGGCTCAGTTCGGCGCCGGCGACGAAGACGACCTCGGCGCCCCGCTGCCGGAGCCGCTCCGCCCGCTCGGCGCAGTCGGCGAACAGAGACAGCATCTCCTCGGTGGTCAGCTCGAGAGGGTAGGGCGAGAACCAGACCTCCAGGCCGAGGTCGGCGGCGTACGCCGCCGCTAGCTCCAGGCGCTCGGGATCGCCTCCGATGACGCGGACCGCGGTGCAGTGCAGGTCGTTCCGGATGATGCCCAGCTCGCGCTTGACCACGTCCGGGTCGAAGCGCCCGCGGGAGATCTCTCCATTGCGGACGAAGCCGGTGTCATAGCTGATGCCCTTGGCTCTCATGGTCCTGGTCCCTCCTGCCGGGGTGAGGCGCCAGAGTAGAAGCAAAAAATGCGTGCACGCAAGTTTGCGTGCACGCATTGAAGCTGGGATGCTGAGACGGTGACGACACGGCGAACGGGATTGCGCGAGCAGAAGAAGCAGGCCACCAGGGAGGCGTTGCGCGCGGCGGCACTGCGGCTGGCCCTTGAGCGCGGACCGGACAACGTGCGCGTCGATGACATCGCCGAGGCCGCCGGCGTCTCACCGAGGACCTACAACAACTACTTCTCCAGCCGGGAGCAGGCGATCGTCGCCGCCGTCACCAGCGAACGGGAAGCGCGGGTCGCCGCGGCGGTGGCCGACCGGCCCGACGGCGTCGGCCTCGCCGACGCCGTCATCGAGGCGATCGTGGATCAGTACACCGCCCCGGGCGAACCCGGCCGCGGCGCACTGCTGCTGATCACCACCAGCCCCACGCTGCGCGTCGCGTTCGTCGATACCGCCACCGCGATCGAACATCCCCTCACCGACGCGATCGCCGAACGCCTCGGCGATACGGAGCGGCACACCGCCCGCGTGCTCGCGGCGAGCGTGGCCGCCGCGGTCCGCATCGCACTCGGACAATGGCTGCAGACGGCCGCCGCGCCCTGCGCGACCGGCGGACTCGTCGTGCCGTCCAGCTCGCTACCAGACCTGCTCCGCACCACGCTCGCGCCACTCATCCCCGCACTCGACGCCGCCGAGGAACGACGGCGTCACCGCCGGCATCAGTGACCACCCCGCGGCGGTAAGGGCGCCCAGGGATCGGCCGCTGAATCGCGGCGAGTCCTAGAAGCCCACCACAGGCTTGCACCTGGCCGCCGCCTCCTCAGCCACCTCACCGACGACGGCAATCCCTGTTGGCGCCCGTGCCTTACACGGTGGTGCGGGGCGCCGACTTCGCGATGGACGACCTCGTACCCCCGGAGGTTGTTTCATAGGTGATCGCTCGTGAAACACCTGCACGCCCGGCGGCCCACCTGCGGTCGGCTGCACAGATGACTGGAGTCGGGTGTGCTGAGCACGGCCTCCGCTCGCGGGCCGCCGGCCCCTGTCGGCTGCTCAGTCGGGTGGGACGGCCGGGTCGATGATCCGATACCCCACGCCGGGTGTGGTGGCGATGACCGGGGGGTCGCCGAGTTTGCGGCGCAGGCGGCTGATGGTCACCGTGACGGTGTTGGTGAACGGGTCGGCGTGTTCGTCCCAGACCTGTTCGAGGAGGTCCTCCGTGCTGAGGAAGGCGGGGCTCGCGTTCAGGAAGGCTTCGAGTACCGCGAACTCCTTGACGGAGAGGTCGAGTTGGCGACCGTCGCGGCTGGCGGTGTGGCGCATCGGGTCGAGTTCGATGCCCGCCGTGCGCAGGGTGCGGGATCGGGCGGCGGGGCGGCGGCGGGCCAGGGCGCGGATGCGCAGGACGAGTTCGGGAAAGTGGAAGGGCTTGGCGAGGTAGTCGTCGGCGCCCAGGATCAGGCCGCTGACGCGGTCGCCGGGTGAGTCGGCGGCGGTCAGCATCAGGACCATCACGCGGCCGTCCCGCTCGGTGATCATCTGGCAGAGGGTGTCGCCGTGGATGCCTGGCAGGTCGCGGTCGAGCACGACGACGTCGTACGTGTTGACGTCCAGCTTGGCCGCGGCGTCGAGCCCGTCGTGGGCCACGTCCACGGCCATGCCCTGGTCGCGCAGTCCCTCGGCGATGACTTCGGCGAGAGGGCGGGTGTCCTCGACCACCAGGACTCTCAACGCGCCACGCCCGTCTCTGTGTCGAGGGCTTCCGCCGTCGCCCTGCCGTCCGTACGGGGGAGGGTGATGGTGACGCGTAGGCCGCCGTCGGGGCGGGCCCGCAGGTCCAGGGTGCCGTGGTGGGCCTGGGTGATGGC
Organism: Streptomyces sp. NEAU-YJ-81; assembly: GCF_017592595.1. Taxonomy (NCBI): domain Bacteria; kingdom Bacillati; phylum Actinomycetota; class Actinomycetes; order Kitasatosporales; family Streptomycetaceae; genus Streptomyces; species Streptomyces sp. NEAU-YJ-81. The sequence goes on from NZ_JAGFNO010000014.1 coordinate 182,763, forward strand.
CGCGACGATGGAGAGGCCGAGGCCGCTGCCCTGGCCGGTGCCGGTCCGGTCGGCGCCAAGGCGGCGGAAAGGCTGCGCGAGGTCCGCCACCCGCTGCTGGTCGAGGACCAGTCCGCTGGACTCGACGACGAGGGACACTGCGCCCGCGTCGTCTCCTTCGGCCCGTACCGCGACGCTGATCCAGCCCCCGGGGTCGTTGTGCGCGATCGCGTTGTCGACCACGTTGTCGGCCACGCGGCGCAGCAGCGTCTGGCTGCCCCACACCCACGCGGAGCCGTCGATCCGGTTTTCGCGCACGGTCAGGCCCTTGGCCGCGATGTCCTTTGCCCGTCCGGTCAGGGCGGTCAGCGCGAGTTGGCCGAGGGCGAGGCGCGCCCAGTCGGTGAACTCGCCGTGCTGGGTGCGAGCCAGGACGAGGAAACTCTCCAGCAGCCGGTCCACCTGGTCGAGTTCGGCGCGCATCCGGGCGGCCAGCGTGGCCGTGGTCTCGGGTACAGGGCCCGGCTTGGCGAGCGCCACGTCCAGGGAGGCCCGCATCGTGGTGAGTGGGGTACGCAGCTCGTGGGAGGCATTGGCGACGAAGAGGCGCTGGGCGTCGAAGGAGCCCTCCAGGCGGCCGAGGAGGTCGTCGATGGTGTCGGCGAGGTCCTTCACCTCGTCGCCGGGGCCGCCGATGGCCAGGCGTTCATGCAGGCTGTCGGCGGTGATCCGGCGGGTGGCCGCTGTCATCACGCGCAGCGGGCGCAGCACCCGGCCGGCGACGAACCAGCCGAGGCCGACCGAGATCACAGCCATGACGCCGAGGGCGATGGCGGAGCCGATCAGGATCTGCTGGGACTGGGTGCCGTGCGCCTGAGCCAGCTGCTGCTCCAGGTCATCGATGCGGCCCTGGGCCTGTGCCGCCGTGGCGGGCTGAGTGCCGCCATCGGGGGCGGTCTGGCTGGAGCGCGATCCGCCTGATGCCACCACGGCCGCGATGGCGAGCAGTGCCGTTCCCGACAGAAGGAACAGAGTCACGTACAAGGCGGTGAAGCGGGTGCGGGCAGTGCCACGGCGCAGGCCGAGCCGGGCGGTCAGGCCCGCGAGCCGTGGGGGCGAACCCCATTCCATCCGCATGCTCCCCTCTCGCCACCGCGCCAGGACACGTACCAGGCCAGGCTAAGCCCAGGCGCCTAACAGCGAGATGACAGCGGCCGTTCGGCCCCTGTAACTCGCTCCGTCAAAGGGTGGGGCCCATGAACAATGCGAGTACGAAGGCGACGATCGAGGTCATCGGTCTGCGTAAACGCTTCGGGCCACAGTTGGCTCTGGACGGGATGACGTTCACCGTGCGGCCCGGACGGGTGACCGGCTTCGTCGGTCCGAACGGCGCGGGCAAGTCCACCACCATGCGCGTGATCCTGGGCCTTGACGCGGCTGAGGAGGGAAAGGCCCTGGTCGGAGGGGTGCCGTACCGCACCCTGCGCCGCCCGCTTCGGCAACTGGGGGCACTGCTCGACGCCTCCGCGCTGCAGCCGAGCCGCACCGCTCGTAACCACCTGCTGTGGCTGGCCCACTCACAGGGCGTGCCGGCCCGGCGGGTGGACGAGGTCATCGAACAGGCCGGCCTGGGCACGGCGGCCCGGCGCAAGGCCGGCGGCTTCTCGCTGGGCATGCGCCAGCGCCTGGGGATCGCGGCGGCGCTGCTCGGCGACCCGCCGGTCGTCATGCTGGACGAACCGTTCAACGGCCTCGACCCCGACGGCATCGTGTGGATGCGCGGCTTCCTGTCGTCGCTGGCCCGGCAGGGCCGCGCCGTCCTGGTCTCCAGTCACCTGATGAGCGAACTCGAAGACACCGCGGATCATCTCGTGGTGATCGGCCGCGGCCGGGTCGTCGCGGACACCAGCGTGTCCGAACTGCTCGCCGAGGCGTCCGGCGGCCGGGTCACCCTGCGTACCTCCGCGCCTCCGCGCGCCGCCCAGGTCCTGCACGGCGCGGGCGCCACCGTTCTCGCCACCGGCCCCGACACCCTCGACGTCACGGGCCTGCCCGACGAGGAGATCGTGGCCCTGCTCGCCCGGAACGAGGTGCCGTTCTCCCAGGTGTCCGCGCACCGGGCAACGCTCGAAGAGGCGTACATGGAGCTCACCCGGGACGCGGTGGAGTACCGGGGCATCCCGGCGGGGGAGGCCACGCGATGACCGCCACCCTCATCCCTCGCCCCCCGGCCACGAGGCGCGCTGAGCGGGGCGGGTTCCGCAGGACGCTGCACGCCGAGTGGACGAAGTTCCGTACGGTACGCGGCTGGGTCCTCGCCATGGCGGGGGCGCTCCTGGTGACGATCGTGGTCGGCCTGCTCGGCACGGCCGCCCCCGCCCCCGGCGGTCGCGGCGCCGACTCCGCCTCGTACCCGAAGGGCCCCGGCGGCGAGGCCGTCAACGACAGCTTCTACTTCGTCCGCAAGACGCTCACCGGCGACGGCACCCTCACCGTTCCCCTGCGGTCGCTGACTGGTGTGGCCGACACCGGGACCGGAAAGACAGCCCAGAGCGCCCAGCCCTGGGCGAAGGCCGGGATCATCGTGAAGGAAAGCCTCACCCAGGGATCCCCGTACGCGGCGGTCATGGCCACCGGCGGCCACGGCGTGCGCATGCAGTACGACTACACGCACGACACGGCGGTCCCTTCCGGCAATGTCTCCCAGGAGTCCCCGCGCTGGCTGCGCCTGGTCCGCTCCGGTGACAGTCTCACCGGTTCCACCTCCACCGACGGCTCCCACTGGACCAAGGTCGGCCATGCGAAGCTGCCGGGGCTTGCGCGCACCGTGCAGGCCGGGCTCTTCGCGACGTCACCGGAGGCGAAGCAGGACACCGCGGCGGGCACGGGCTTCAGCCCCGCCGTGGCCACCGGCACCTTCGGCCGTCCCGGCCTCACCGGCGGCTGGTCCCAGAGCGCGTGGAGCGGCACACAGGTGGGCGGCGATGCGGGCACCTCCGGCAGCTACACGAACACCACCAAGGGCGGCTTCACCCAGACCGCCGACGGCGGGTTCACCGTGACCGGGGCCGGTGACATCGCACCGGTCGTCGGCGGGCCCGTCATGGGCGTCGGCTTCTCCGTCGAGAACTTCCTCGTCGGCACCTTCGCCGGGCTGATCGTGGTGATCGCCGTGGGCACGGTGTTCATCACCGGCGAGTACCGGCGCGGTCTGCTGCGTACGACCATGGCGGCAACTCCCCTGCGCGGCCGGGTGCTTGCTGCCAAGGCGCTGGTGGCCGGGGGCGTCGCGTTCGCCATCGGCCTGGTGGCCGCCACGATCACCATTCCCATCGGGGAACGCAGCGCGCGCGGCAGGGGCTTCCATGTCTTCCCCGTCACGTCGGCGACCGAAGTGCGCGTCATGGTCGGCACCGGCCTGCTCTGCGCGGCCGCCGCCGTGCTCGCTCTCGGCGTCGGTGCCCTGCTGCGGCGCAGCGGCACGGCGGTCGCCCTGGTCATCGCGTCGATCGTGCTGCCCTTCCTGCTTGCCACCTCCGGCGTACTGCCCCCGGGCGTCTCGGAGTGGCTGCTGCGGGTGACCCCGTCTGCGGGCTTCGCCATCCAGCAGACCCTGCCGCAGTACGCGCAGGTGCTCAGCGTGTACGAGCCGTCGACCGGCTACTACCCGCTGGCGCCATGGGCCGGCCTCGCCGTGCTGTGCGGATACGCCGCGCTCGCCTTTGGTCTGGCCGTGGTGCGGCTGCGCGGGAGGGACGTATGAGTCTCCTGAGCGGTGCACGACTCACGAGCACGGCGGACGGCGCGTGGCGAGGGGACTTCGGCCGCGCCCTGCGCGCGGAGTGGACGAAGCTGCGCACCGCAGGGGAAATGGGGAGGTTGCTCCTGCTCGCCGTCGCGCTGACCGTGGCCGTCGGCTGCGGCACCGCCAAGGCCGTGAAGTGCCCGGACGCGGGGTGCGGCCAGGACGCCGTCAAGCTCGCCCTGACCGGCGTCACCGTCGGGCAGGCGGTCATCGCCATCTTCGCGGTGCTGGCCGTCAGCGGCGAGTACGGCACCGGGATGATCCGCACCACGCTCACGGCGGTGCCGAACCGGCTCACCGTCCTCACCGCCAAGGCGACGGTCCTCACCACGGTCGTCCTGGCCTCCGGGACGGCTGCCGTCCTGGCCTCCCTCCTCGTCGGCCGCTACATCCTGCCCGGCAACGGATTCACCGAGGCGCACGGCTATGCCCCGCTGTCCCTGGCCGACGGCCCGACCCCGCGCGCGGCCGTGGGCTCGGTCCTCTACCTCGTCCTGATCGCCCTGATCGGCCTCGGCGTGGCGACGGCGGTACGGGAGGCGGCGACCGCCATCGGGATCGTGCTCGGGCTGCTCTACCTCTTCCCGGTCGTCACCCAGGTGGTCAACGACCCGGAGTGGCAGCACCACCTCCAGCAGATCTCGCCCATGACCGCCGGACTCGCGGTCCAAGCCACCGTCCATCTACACGAGCTGCCCATCGGCCCATGGGCCGGCCTGGGCGTGCTCGCGGCGTGGGCCGCGGCCGCGCTGCTGGTCGGCAGCCTGCTGCTGCACAGGCGCGACGCGTAGCCGAATCGAGCCGACCGCGAGCGCGGTGGCTTCGGGCCCCAACGACTCTGGGAACGGGCCGATAGCAGGTATGCGACGGCCACCCCGGCTCCCTGCGCCGCTACCCCTTCAGGTAGCGGTGCAAAGGGCTGTGACTGAGCGCCGTAGTTGGCGGGTTTCGCCAGATACGGCGCTCAGGCCCGGACCGGGCGGTTCACTGTTGCGGGAGTCGGCGGAGGTGGTGGCCGAGGATGTAGTGGGCGGGGATGAGCGTGAGCCAGAACCACATGGCTGCTTCCGTGTTGACGAAGGCCAAGGGAACGGAGAGGCCGAAGATCAGGACGCTGGAACCGAGTTGGGCGGTGAAGAGGCGGCGGGCCGCGGCAGCGGATGATGCGGGCGAGGGGTGCACCTGGCGTTGCGTGAGCACCAGCAGCGTTGCGTGCACCGCATGGATCGCGGCCATGGCACCCGCGTAGAGGGCGACGGTTTCGGGCTGAGAGGCGTACTCGGCCAGCAGCGCGGTGGGGAAGGGCAGCAGGGCGACCAGGCCGAGGCCGAGGAGAATCAGGCGAGTGACCACGGCCGTTTCGGTTGGCAGTGCGGTGAGGATGCGGCGGTGGTCACGCCAGAATCCGGCGATGAGGGCAAAGCTGAGGGCGAAGGCGCCGAGGTTGGGAAGCGCATCGCCCAGGGCCTTGTGGAATGCGGCGTCTTCCAGATGTGCGGGGATCGCCACGTTGATGACGAGCAGTGTCATCGCGATGGCGTAGATGCCGTCAGACAGAACGATCAAGCGTGCCGCGCCGGGGTCGTTCTCGTGTGGGTGCGTCTCTGCCACTGGCTCCGTCATGTCGACGACAGTAGGGCGTTATGCCCTGGTTGTAACGCATCGGCCAAGGTTTGGGCGGCTTCGCCGGTGGATGGCCGACTATGAATGAACGTCGCACGCGGTGGCCGAGCTGGAACGAACCGATTCCGCACTCGCTACCCGCCTTCGACCCATGGTCGCAGAGCTCCTGGCCGAGGTGAGTGAGTGCCTGCTCCCTCGAAACGGGGCCACCGGCAACCTCCGGCGCCAACCATCGCGGCCAGGTGTCACTGCCCGGAAAAGTCGCAATCCGCCGGCTGAAGCGCTCTGACCCGCCAGTTAAACCGCTAACCCGCCAAGCGAAGCGCTCAGTCACACGACTGTGACTGAACGCCGTAGTTGGCGAGTCTGAGCGCCTTAGTTGGCGGGCAGGGTAGCGCCGGGACCATGGCTCTGCTCCCGATTCGGGCGAATCGGCAACCGCGTGTTCCGTGAGCGCTGTGCTGGTTGCATGGGGCCGTCAGTCAGTACCTGCGAGGTCGAGCTCGGGCCGGTGTGGTCGCACACCTGTGGACTGGATGATCTTCTGGTTCCGTACCGCGTCTGTGCTGACGAGGCCGGGCGGCTGGAGACAGGTCCAGGGTGGTCGCGGCGGACACCTCGGTTCGGGCTCAATTGCCGTCGCCCGCTCGCTGACGCTGGATCAGGTCGGCCACGGCGGCCGGGCGGCTCAGGTAGGGCGAGTGGCTGGTGTCCCACATTTCCGTGCGAGAGCAACGCCCGGCGAAGCGGTCCGGAAGCGGAGTCGCGATGGTCCGGTCTTGCTGCCCGCGGAGGTAGATAGTAGCTCCGCCACGAGGACCTCCGCGCGGCACGCCGAGAGCACGCACCGGACGCCGCTCCTTCGCCCACGGAGATCCGTCAGAAGGACCCTAGTCCCCCGCACAGGGAACGTCATCTCGCCCCGTCATCTTCTGCGACTCACCCCCGAGCTCACGGCCCACATCGCGGGCATCTGCCGCCCGTCCGTCCAGGAGGTCCACAACCTGACCCTCGCCGGGCAAGCACCCGGATTCCCGCCCCCGCACCCCAACTACCTCAGCACCGGGCGCCCTTTCGAGGCGGTGGTCAACGAAGGATGGGTGTGCACCCGCTTCAGCCGCTACCGCCCCGAGTGCCTGGGCGACATAGACGACACCGCCACGGCGAGCTGCTGGAGCGGCACCTGGCGGCTTCCTATGACCTTCGCCTGCCTGCGACACCACCGATTCCTCGACTGGCACTGCCCCGCCTTCGGCAATCCTGCCTTCTCCACCGGCATCGGTACTGCGGGCCGATGGCGTCCGGCCAGCCCAGCCCACTGGCGAACCTCCACCCCGCCCAGTGCCGCAGCCGGATCAACGGTCATGGTGAAGCAAACTTCAACAACCTCCGCGCGATCACACTGCTGATCTGCGGTACCTGGCCGACCGCAGCGGAACTGTTCCCCGACGCACCCCAGCTCAACGTCATCGCGTCACACGTCGAAGAGCGCCTGACAGCGGTGAGCAAACGCCAACAGGGCGGCCACCGTGCTTCCACCCTCCGGGCTCTCGACGCCCCGCCACCAGACGCCGTGGCCAGCGCGGCCCTGGCCACACAGGTGCGGGATGCCGCCGTCTGCGAATCCCTATGGCTAGAGAACCCCGACCACCGGCGCGCACGCCACCGCCCGATTCACCAGCTTGGCCATGCCGCACTCCAGGAGTACCGCGGCCAGCTCATCGCGCAGCTCGACACCTGACCGCGGACCCATCATCGACGGTCTTCAGAATCGGCCGAAGACCGCTCCTCAGGCGCCACACCCGCAGCCCGCACCGACCGCGTCGGACTTATCGCCGTCCTCCTGCCCGCCGCAACAGCCGCCGGAGCCGTTCTCGATGGCAGGGCTCTGGCCAATCTGCTCGGTGTCGGCCTTGACGGTGTAGACCTCCCAGGGCTCCTTGCCGGGGCCGTGGACCCAGACCTTGTCCTGGAGCGCGTAGCAGCACGAGGTGTCGTTCTCCTCGAACGTGGCAAGCCCTGCGTCCTTCAGACGCTCTGCGGCCGCGAAGACCTGATCGGTGGACGTTACCTCCACACCGAGGTGGTCCAAGCGGGTGTCCTGGCCGGGCTCACCCTCGATCAGGACGAGCTTGAGCGGCGGCTCACTGATGGCGAAGTTGGCGTACCCCGGACGGCGCTTGGCCGGCTCGACGCCGAAGAGTCGGGAGTAGAACGCGACGGATCCCTCAAGGTCGGCGACGTTGAGGGCAAGCTGAACGCGGGACATAACGATCCCCCTGGCCTTGTTGTATCGATGCCTGTCGATTCAAGGTTGCATCTTGAATCGAAGAACGTCAACATAGAAGCATGTCGAAACAAGAGCTTGAGGTACTCGGCCAGGACGGGGTCGAGGGCTGCTGCCCCGGACTGCTGACCGCCCCGCTGGACGAGGACCAAGCGGTGGAGCTGGCGAAGGTGTTCAAGGCCCTGGGCGATCCGATCCGGCTGCGGCTGCTGTCGATGATCGCCTCCCGGGCCGGTGGCGAGGTGTGCGTCTGCGACCTGACCCCCGCCTTCGACCTGTCCCAGCCGACGATCTCCCACCACCTCAAGCTGCTGCGACAGGCCGGACTGATCGACTGCGAGCGCCGGGGGACGTGGGTGTACTACTGGCTGCTGCCGGAGATGACCGACAGGCTCGCCGGCATCCTCACCCGCCCCGCAGGAACACCGCTCCCCGAGCGGACCGGGAAGACCATCGCCGGGGCCGCGTCGTGACCGCCCCAGCACCGCAGACCGGGCCGGTGGCGGCCCGGCTGTCGTTCCTGGACCGATTCCTGGCGGTATGGATCCTGCTCGCGATGGCCGCCGGCCTCGGCCTGGGACGGCTCATTCCCAGCCTGGGAGACGCGCTGGCAAAGGTGACCATCACCGGTGTCTCCCTGCCGATCGCACTGGGCCTCCTGGTGATGATGTACCCGGTGCTGGCCAAGGTCCGATACGACCGCCTGGACACCGTCACCCGCGACCGCCGCCTGCTCATCCCCTCCCTGGCCGTGAACTGGATCGCCGGACCAGCGCTGATGTTCGCCCTGGCATGGCTCTTCCTGCCGGACCTGCCGCAGTACCGCACCGGCCTGATCATCGTCGGCCTGGCCCGCTGCATCGCCATGGTCATCATCTGGAACGACCTCGCCTGCGGCCACCGCGAGGCCGCCGCCGTCCTGGTGGCGCTCAACAGCGTGTTCCAGGTGATCGCCTTCTCCGCGCTCGGCTGGTTCTACCTCAGCGTCCTGCCCGGCTGGCTCGGCCTGGAACAGACCGGGCTCGACATCAGCGTGTGGGAGATCGCCCGCAGCGTCCTGATCTTCCTCGGCATCCCGCTGCTGGCCGGGTTCCTCACCCGCCGCCTGGGCGAGAAGGCCCGGGGGCGCACCTGGTACGAGACGACGCTCATCCCGCGCATCGGACCGTTCGCCCTGTATGGGCTGCTGTTCACCATCGTCGTGCTGTTCGCCCTCCAAGGGGAGGCGATCACCTCGCGGCCCGTCGACGTGGCGCGCATCGCGCTGCCCCTGCTGGTGTACTTCGCCCTGATGTGGGCCGGATCCATGGCCCTGGGACGGGCGGTCGGACTGGACTACCCGCGGGCGGCCACGCTGGCCTTCACCGCGGCGGGCAACAACTTCGAACTCGCCATCGCCGTCGCCATCGCGACTTTCGGCGCCTCCTCCGGGCAGGCCCTGGCCGGAGTCGTCGGCCCGCTGATCGAAGTCCCCGTGCTGATCGGCCTGGTCTACGTCGCCCTGGCCGCACGCCGCTTCTTCCCCGCCCCCGCCACCAACACCCTTGACCCGGCCGCCGCTCCGGAAGGTTCCGCCCGTGTCTGACTCCCGAAAGCCCTCGGTGCTGTTCGTCTGCGTCCACAACGCGGGCCGCTCGCAGATGGCCGCCGCCTTCCTCACCCACCTCGCGGGCGACCGCATCGCGGTCCGCTCCGCCGGATCCGCCCCCGCCAACACCGTCAACCCCGCAGTGGTCGAGGCCATGGCCGAGGTCGACATCGACATCGCCGCCGAAATCCCCAAGGTCCTCACCACCGAGACCGTGCAAGCATCCGACGTCGTCATCACGATGGGCTGCGGCGATGCCTGCCCCGTCTTCCCCGGCAAGACCTACCTCGACTGGAAACTCGACGACCCAGCCGGACAAGGAACAGCGGCGGTGCGACCGATCCGCGACGACATCCGCACCCGCGTCCAGAACCTGATCAACGAACTCGCTCCAGGTGACCGCGCATGACCGCGACCACCGGCACCCTCCGGATCACCGAGCTGACCGCCGAGCATGCTCAAGACGTGCTGGCGATCTACCAGCTCGGCATCGACGAGGGCAACGCCACCTTCGAGACCACCGCACCCACCTGGGAAGCGTTCGACGCAGCCAAACTCCCCGACCACCGGCACGTCGCGCTCGACACCGACGGGCAGGTCCTCGGCTGGATCGCCGCCACGAAGGTCTCTGACCGCTGCGCCTACGCGGGCGTGGTGGAGCACTCCGTCTACGTTCATCCCGAAGCCCGTCGGCGAGGAGTCGGGGACGCCCTCCTCAACGCACTGATCGCGTCTACCGAAGCGGCAGGGATCTGGACCATCCAGTCCGGCATCTTCCCCGAGAACACCGCCAGCCTCCGCCTCCACCAGCGGGCGGGCTTCCGCGTCATCGGCACCCGCGAACGCATCGGTCGCCACCATGGCGCCTGGCGCGACGTCGTCCTCATCGAACGCCGCAGCCCAACCATCACTTGACCAAGGCCGAAAGCCCCCCGGCGCGCCCGCCAAGTACATCGCCACGCACCCCTTCTGGAGCACCTTGGAGGGCCCGGACCGCGTCACCGCACGGACGATGCTCAAGCACCTCCACGTCACACCCACGGTCCACGCACCCGCCGCGTAGCGGTGACCTACGCCTTCGCCCCCGACAGCCCGCACCCGGAAACGCCCGGCCCGCCCGTGTGGGTCGAACTGCCCGACGGCCGGCGCGTGACCGCCCAGTTCATCGGCCGCCTCCAGCGCCTCGGCCCCGGGGGCGGCCGGTGGTGCGATCTCCTCCTTCCGGCGGGCGCGGGCACATGCTGCACGCTCCAGCGCCCGCTCGGGACGGCAGCGGAAGGGTGACGCGCTCGCCAGGCCGGCGCGCGCGTCACGACGATGTGCGCGCATCGCGCACGAGAACAGCTCCGGGATCAGCTCGGACCCGCGGCCCGCCTACGCGGCGACGCTCCCCCGCGCGAACACCTTGGCCGTCTCGGTCACCCTGCGTCCCAGGTGTCCGGCCGTGGCCACATCGGCCTTGTGCACGGCTTCCGGGCCCTCGTCGCTGTTGGTCTGGGCGGCCGCGCCCGCGAAGACGCCGAGGCGGTTGAGGTCGTTCTCGGATCCCGTGCTGCTGTTCCAGCCGGGGTGCAGGCCGAGGTTGACCCAGTGCATGCCGTGCTGGCCGGCGAGGATCTGGAAGAACTGCAGGGTGTGCAGCTTGTCGCCACTCTTCGAGGCGGAGTTGGTGAAGCCCGCCGCCAGCTTGTCCTTCCAGGCCAGCTGGAACCAGCGCTTGGAGGACGCCTCGGCGAACACGTGGAAGGCGCCGGACGCGGTGCCCATGTAGGTGGGCGAACCGAAGACGATCGCGTCGGAGCGGTCCAGCGTCTCCCACTGTTCGTCGGTGATCTCGTCCACCTTGATCAGGTGCACCTCGGCGCCGGCCTCGGCGGCGCCGGCGCGGACGGCCTCGGCGATCACGGCGGTGTGGCCGTAGCCGGAGTGGTACGCGATGGACACTACAGGGGTGGTCACGGTGAATTACTCCTCTGGGGGCACTCGCATAGCCCGAACGGGCAGCTCGAAAGCAGTGACCACAGGAAAGCACTAACTTTCAGATAGCGCAACCTGGTCGATAGCGCTGCGTTCGCGTACGCTTGCGTCATGAGCGGCATGACCGAGGAGCAGGAGCAGATCGACCTCGCGTACAGCGTGTTCGACAAGGGATGCCCGTCGCGCGGCACGCTGGAGCACGTCACGGGCCGCTGGGGCGGACTGACGCTCGGCACGCTCTACGAGGGCCCGCTGCGCTTCAACGAGCTGCGCCGCCGCGTCGAGGGGGTGAGCGAGAAGATGCTGTCCCAGACCCTGCACGCGCTGGAGCGCGACGGCCTGGTGCACCGGAAGGCCCAGCCGACCAATCCGCCCCGCGTGGACTACGACCTGACTCCCCTGGGCCGCCAGGTCGCCGAGCGGCTGCTCGCCCTCATCCACTGTGTGGAGGGTTCGATGAACGACATCCTGGCGGCCCGCGAGGAGTACGACGCCCGGCAGCCGTCGTGAGTCTTCAGCCGCGGAACACACAGAACGCCCTCGCGTCCTCCGCGACGGCTCTCTTGCCGAGCGGCACCTGAACGCTCACCCCGGCGCAGCCATGTCGGTCTGTCTTCCGGGCGCGGTCCGGTACCCGCGGGCCGAGGCCGCCGAACCGGACGGCGCGGTCGGTGCCCAGCCTCCCGTACCGGCTGCGCAGCCGGTACCCGGCGAGTGCCCGGCTTCCCGGGCAGTGGTGCAGCTGAGGGCATGGCCCGCGCACCGGCGGTACGCCGCATCGAGCGGCCGATGCGGTGCATCGTCAGCGCGCACGGGGCCCCTGGCCAGAGCCCGCCGGAGAGGGATAGTGCGCACGCTGGTCGCCCCCGCCGCGCGGCGGATCTTGGCGCCCATCACCGTTCTCGGTAGCCCCGCAACGGGGTTACCAACCTTCGGAGTTCGACGACCGACACCACGCGGAAAGCGCCGTCGCGGATCTGCGTGCCCTGTATGTACGTGTCATTGCACGCGTTTGACCGTCCGTAACGGCGCATGACGCACCGCAACATGTGCATGTCATGCGTATGCCATCTCTTGCTTCCCCTGCACGACCCGGCGAATCCTCAACGAGCCGGAAGCGTGACCCACGCGCTCCCCGCGAACTGCGTAAGCCCGTAAGCCCACACCCCGCAGAGCGCGCACGCGCCACAGCGCGCCACCGACCGAGGAGGACTCCCTCGCGATGGCAGTGATGCGTACCACCAAGCGGCGGATCGCCGCGGGAATCGCCGCCGCGGCGGCCATCGGAGCAGCCACGGTGCTCCCGGCCCACGCCGCCCCGGCCGAAGGCACGGTTGTGAACTCCCAAGCCGCGGAAGCGGTGCCGGGCAGCTACATCGTCACCCTGAAGAAGACCGCCGGCTTCACAGCCTCATCCACCCGGGGCAAGGACCTCATATCCGGATACGGCGGCAAGGTGAAGCGGACCTTCACCGCCGCGCTGAACGGCTACGCGGCAAAACTCGAGCCCACCGAGGCCAGGAGACTCGCCGCCGATCCGGCGGTCGCCTCCGTCGAGCAGGACCAGAAGGTCCACGCCGACGCGACCCAGACCAACGCACCCTGGGGTCTGGACCGCGTCGACCAGTCCGGCCTGCCGCTCAGCGGCACGTACACCTATCCGGACAGTGCCGGCAGTGGTGTGACCGTCTACGTCCTCGACACCGGTGTGCGGATTTCCCACACGCAGATCAGCGGCCGGGCGTCATACGGCTACGACTTCGTGGACAACGACACCACGGCGCAGGACGGCTACGGCCACGGCACGCACGTCGCCACGACCGCCGCCGGCACCACCTACGGCGTGGCCAAGAACGCGAAGATCGTGGCGGTCCGGGTGCTCGGCAACGACGGGTCCGGCACCACGGCAGGTGTCATCGCGGGCGTGGACTGGATCACCGCCAACCACTCCGGCCCGTCCGTCGCCAACGTATCGCTGGGCGGCGGCGCCAGTACCTCCCTCGACAACGCGGTGACCAAGTCGATCGCGTCCGGCGTGACCTACTCCATCGCGGCCGGCAATTCCAACGCCAACGCCGCGAACTACTCCCCCGCCCGGGTGCCGACCGCCCTCACCGTCGGCGCCACCACCAACACGGACGCGCGGGCCAGCTACTCCAACTACGGCTCGACCGTGGACCTCTTCGCCCCGGGCTCGAACATCACGGCCGGCTGGAACACCTCCGATACCGCGACGTACACGGGCTCCGGGACCTCCTTCGCCGCCCCGCACGTCTCGGGCGCCGCGGCGATCTACCTCTCCGGCCACTCCACCGCGTCCCCGTCCGAGGTGGGGAGCGCGCTGGTGGACGGGGCCACCTCGGGGGCGCTCTCCGGCATCGGCTCGGGCTCCCCCAACAAGCTGCTCAAGATCGTGCAGTGACACCCTGATCGGCGCACCGGACCGCCGCTGATCACACCTGCCGCCCGCCGGGCCCCACCCGGCGGGCGGCCGTGGCGGAATCGGGGAGTCGTGCAAGCGACACGGAGCCCGGCTGCACACGATTGCAATGGGTGACCTCAAGGACCTTCACATACGGCGGCGCCGACCTCGCCCGGGCCACCGGCCTCGATCTGTCCGCCCGCAGGCCCCCACCCTCCATGACCGGCCCGGCTCGTGTCGTGCCCACCCAAGCCAAGCAGCGATCGGATCCATCATGAGCCTGGAATTTCTCTGGTACATCCCCAACACCGTCGAACCGGGCCACCGCGGCGACGACACGACATCCGGCTGGGGGTCCATCGAGTACTCGACCGACCTTGCCCGTACGGCAGAAGAGCACGGTTGGGGCGGCGCGCTGCTCGGCACCGGATGGGGACGCCCGGACACCTTCACCGTCGCCACCACCCTGGCCGCTCGGACCACGACGTTCAAGCCCCTGATCGCGATCCGTCCCGGCTACTGGCACCCGGCGAACTTCGCCAGTGCGGCGGCCACCCTCGACCAGCTCAGCCGTGGACGCGTCCTCGTCAACATCGTCAGCGGACTGGACAACCCGGCCGCGTACGGCGACACCAACGTCGAACCCCCACAACGGTACGCCCGCACCGAGGAGTTCCTGCATCTCCTGCGGCGCCTGTGGACCGAGGAGGACGTCACCTTCCACGGCGAGCACTTCCAGGTCACCGGCTCAACGGTCGCGCCGCGCCCGTACCCCACCGGCGAGAGGACGCATCCGACGCTCTACTTCGGCGGCGCGTCCTCGGCCGCCGAACGGGTGTCGGCGGCCGAGGCCGATGTCCAGCTCTTCTGGGGTGAACCACTCGACGGGATCGCCGGACGCATCGACCGGCTCAAAACGCTGAGCGAGCAGGTGGGCCGACGGCACAAGCCGTTGGAGTTCGGGCTGCGGATCACGACGCTGGTGCGCGACACTACCGACGAAGCATGGAGCGCGGCCGAGGAGAAGGTCGCGAAGATGGCGTCCGGTGCAGGCGAGACCGTGTGGACGGGGAATCGCAGGACGGCGGTCGGACAGCAGCGGCTCCTCGATCTCGCCCAGCGCGGAGAGGTTCTCGACACCTGCCTGTACACCACCCCGGGCAAGTTCGGCGGTGGCGGAGCGGGGACCACCTGGCTGGTGGGCTCCGCCGACGACGTGGCCCGGGCGCTGCACGGCTACCGCAAGCTCGGCATCACCCACTTCGTCCTGTCCGACACCCCCTATCAGCGGGAGATCAACCGGATCGGTGATCAACTGCTGCCCCTGCTGCGTGATTCCGCCCCGTGACCGGCCTTTCTCCCCGTGCGGATCGTGGCTGCTCTACGGCCCCCGCCTCTTCGGCTCAGCGGCGTTGCCATTCCTCTGCGAGCCAGTTCGTAGGAGCGCACCCGGTCGGCGTGGCGGTGGGTGATGGTGGTGATGAGCAACTCGTCCGCGCTGGTGGCTTCCTGGAGTTGTTCGAGCTGGTCGGCGACGCGCGCGGGTGAGCCGACGAACTGGGTGTCCACGCGGTCGGCGACCAGCTCCCGGTCCGCGTCGGACCAGACGTGGGCCCGGGCCTGTTCGGGGGCGGGGAAGGGAATGGCGCCCTCGGCGGTGCGGATGCTGCGGACCCACGGACCGTAGCCGGTGGCGTGGTCGCGGGCGGTCGCGTCGTCCTCGGCGACCACGACATCGGCGGAGACGCTGACGTACGGCTTGTCGAGCACGTCGGATGGCTGGAACGCGGCGCGGTACGCCTCGGTGGCCTCCAGGACGGTGGCCGGGCTGACGTGGTAGTTGGCGGCGAAGCGCACGCCGCCCCGGCCCGCGACCTGGGCGCTCTGCCCGCCGCTGCTGCCGAGGATCCACACCTGCACATCGGCGCCTTCGCCGGGGATCGCGTGTGCCTCGACGCCGTCGGCGGAGCGGTAGTCGCCGCGCAGGAGCGCGAGGATGTCGTCGATCTGCTCGCCGTAGTCCTGCGCTTCCGCGCCTGGCTGCTGGAGGAGCCGCCGCTGGAGTGCGACACGTGGCGACCCGAGCAGTCGTTGGAAGGAGAACTTGGGTGGGATGCGCAGGCCGTTCGGGGTGCGTCCGTCGATGACAGGTGTCGTGGTGGGCGGCGCGTCGCCGGTGCGCTCGGTGGGGCGTCCGCCGGAGCGGCCGAGTCCGAGGTCGAGCCGTCCGGGGTGCAGGGCGTCGATCAGGCCGAACTCCTCGACGGTGGACAGGGCGGTGCGGTGACCGAGCTGTACGGCACCGGAGCCGAGGCGGATCGTGGAGGTGGCGGAGGCGGTCAGGGCCAGGACGACGGCGGGCGAGGTCCCGGCCACGCCCGGGTTGAGGTGGTGTTCGGCGAACCAGTAGCGCGCGTAGCCGAACCGCTCCGCCTGCTGGGCGAGGTCGATGCTGTTGCGCAGTGCCTCGGCGGCGGTGGAGCCGGCGGAGATGGGCACGAGGTCGAGGACGGCGAGGGGGATGCCGGACACGGTCGGGGTTCTCCTCAGCGGTCGGCGGACGGGGAGGCGGGTTCGGGCGTGCCGAGCACCGGGGCCCAGTCGAAGGGCGGATCCGGGATGTCATGTCGCAGTACGGGCGCGATGTCGGACTGGAAGAGTTCGAGTGAGGCGCGGTGCTGGGCGTCGGTGAGCCCGCCCGCGTCCGCGTGCAGGTGCAGCACGGTGTGTCCGAACTCCTCGTGGTAGCGGTGCACCTTCTCGATGACCTGCTGGGGGCTGCCGATCAGGGCCGAGCTGCGCTCGACGAAGTCCTCCAGGGTCGGGAACACCGGTTCGAGGCCGAGCTGCTTCTGGAAGGCGAGATGGCCTTCGAACACCGGGCGGTAGACGGCGATGGCCTCCTGCGAGGTGCGGGCCGCGTAGTAGCCCGCTGTCCCGGCGCCGACCACGGCGCGGGCGGGGTCGTGGCCGTATGCCTCCCAGCGCTCCCGGTAGTGGCGGATCAGTTCGGCGTACGGCTCGATGGGGTGGGTGACGTTGGCCGAGAACAGCGGGTCGCCGTAGCGGGCGGCGAGGTCGACCGACTCCCGGCTGGTGGCGCTGCCGTGCCAGACCCGGATGGGCCGCTGGAGGGGCCTCGGCCACACCTCGGCGTCGGTCAGCGCGGGCCGGAAGCGCGGTGAGGCGGTCACCTTGTCCTGCCGCCAGATGCGGCGGAACAACTCGTAGCCTTCGGCGTTGCGGTCCCACTGGTCCTCGGGAGTGACGTGGAACAGCTCGCGCTGGGCGGTGCCGTTGCCCTTGCCGATGATCAGCTCGAGGCGGCCGGCGGAGAGGTGGTCCAGGGTGGCGTAGTCCTCGTAGGCGCGCACCGGATCGAGCAGACTGAGGGTGGTGACCGCGGTGAACAGCCGGATCCGGGAGGTGAGCGCGGCGAGGTGGCTGAGCACGACCGGTGGTGAGGAGGAGATGAACGGACGCTCGTGGCGTTCGCCGACGCCGAAGCCGTCGAAGCCGAGCTCCTCCGCCAGCAGGGCGTTGTCGATCACCTCGCGGAAGCGCTCACCGGTCGGCTTCTGTATCCCCGTCACCGGGTCCGGGGCGTGCACGATGAGGGTGATGGCCAGGAACTTCATGACGCGGCCCGTTCCTGGTGCGCCCCGGTGCCGGGGTGGGCCAGTCCGAGGTGGTCGCGCAGGGTCGCGCCCTCGTACTCGGTGCGGAACACGCCGCGCTCCTGCAGCAGCGGGACGACGGTGTCGGCGAAGGCGTCCAGGCCGCCGGGGGTGATGTGCGGGACGAGGATGAAGCCGTCGCTGGCATCGGCCTGGACGAAGGAGTTGATGGCCTCGGCGACCGTGGCCGGGGAGCCGATGAACGACTGGCGGTTGCCGGTCTCGATGACCAGGTCACGGATGGACCACTTGTTCGCCTCCGCCAGCTCCCGCCACTCCCGGGCGACGGCCAGCGGATCGCGGTACATCCGCACCTGGGCACGGCCGCGGGCGATGGTGTGCTCACCGAGGTCGGGGTCGATGTCGGGCAGCGGGCCGTCCGGGTCGTACGAGGACAGGTCCCGGTTCCAGACGAACTCCAGGTGTCTGATCGCGGTGGCGCCGCTGACCTGTTGGCGGCGTACCTCATGGGCCAGCTCCCGCGCCTCGGCGTCGGTGTCGCCGAGGACGAAAGTGGCCGCGGGCAGGATCAGCAACTGGTCGTGGGTGCGGCCGTGGCGGGCGAGGCGGCCCTTGACGTCCGTGTAGAACGCCTGCCCCTCCTTGAGAGTGCTGTACCGGCTGAAGATGGCGTCGGCGCCGGCCGCGGCGAACTCCCGGCCCTCTTCGGAGTCACCGGCCTGGAAGATCACCGGGCGGCCCTGCGGGCTGCGCGGGACATTGAACTGCCCGGCGATGTCGAAGTGCTGTCCCTGGTGGGCGAAGGCACCGGCCCGCGCGTCGTTGAGGAAGGTGCCGGACGCCTGGTCGGCGACGATCTCGTCACCACGCCAGGAGTCGAACAGCTCGGTGGCGGTGGCCAGGAACTCCTTGGCCCTGGAGTACCGCTGGTCCTGTGGGAGGAAGCCGCCACGGCGGAAGTTCTCCCCGGTGAAGGCGTCCCAGGAGGTGACGACATTCCACGCGGCGCGCCCGCCCGACAGATGGTCCAGGCTGGCGAACTGGCGGGCCACTTCGTAGGGCTCGTTGAAGGTGGAATTGATGGTGCCGGTGAGGCCCAGCCGTTCGGTGACGGCGGCCAGCGCCGTGAGGATGGTGAAGGTGTCCGGCCGACCCACCACGTCCAAGTCGTAGATTTTGCCGCCCTGTTCACGCAGCCGAAGCCCTTCGGCGAGGAACAGGAAGTCGAACTTGGCACGCTCGGCGGTCCGCGCGAAGTGTGCGAACGAGCTGAACTCGATATGGCTGCCCGCCTGCGGATCGCTCCACACCGTGGTGTTGTTGACACCGGGGAAGTGGGCCGCCAGGTGGATCTGCTTGAGCGGTGTGCTCATGGTCGGGTGGTCCTTCCCGCTCAGACGGTGGCGTAGCGATTGGCGGGCCGGGCGAGGCCGAGCAGCCCGCGCAGGGTGTCGGCCTCGTAGGACCGGCGGAAGGCGCCCCGGCGCTGGAGTTCGGGCACCAGACCGCGGGTGACCGCCTCGAGGTCGTGGCCGATCACACCGGGGCGCAGCCGGAACCCCGACAGTCCGGTCCGCTGCCAGGTCAGCAGCAGATCCGCGAGCTGTGCGGGGGTCCCGGTGAACACCTTGGCGTCGCTGGTGTACGGGTAGCCCGCGAGGGCGTCCAGGCGCTCCAGCCGGGCGGCCGCGGCACCCGGTTCGTCGTCGAGGAACACCACCAGGTCGCCGAAGAGGTGCACGGGCTCCGCCGCGCGGCCCGCCGCGGCCTGGGCGGCGCGGATCTCGGCGATGACGGCGCGGGCCTGGTCCGTGTCGTGCGGGGTGATGTAGCCGATGTCGGTGGAGGTTGCCACCAGCCGGTAGGGCACGCTCTGATGGGCCAGTGCGCTGACGACCGGCTGTCCCTGAGGTGGCCTGGGCGTGATCGAGGGGCCCTTGACGCTGAAGTGCCTGCCCTGGAAGTCGATGTAGTGCAGCTTGTCGCGGTCGATGAAGCGTCCGGTGGCGACGTCCCGGATCTCGGCGTCGTCCTCCCAGCTGTCCCAGAGGCGTCGTACCACCTCGATGTAGTCGGCGGCCTCCTCGAAGAGCTCGGCGGTCAGCTCCCGGACCACCGGGGTGTCCAGATCCTCGGGGCCGAAGCGCGGAAGGGTGCGGCGGCCGAAGTGTTCCGCCTCGTGGCGCCGCCTGGACACCCGGAGCCGCAGCCCCGCGCGGCCGGTGCTGACGTAGTCCAGGGTGGCGATCGCCTTGGAGATGTGGAACGGCTCGGTGTGGGTGGCGACAACGGTCGGCACCAGCCCGATGTGCCGGGTCACCGGTGCGACCCGGGAGGCGATGAGCACCGCGTCCAGCCGCCCGCGCACCTGGTCGGTACGGCCGTCGGGCTCGGTGCGGTGCGAGGACTGGAGCGAGAGCCCGTCCTCGAAGGTCACGAAGTCGAGCAGACCGCGTTCGGCCTCGGTGACGACATCGGTCCAGTACGCGGCGTCGAACAGCTCCCGGGGCCGGGCGTGCGGCTCGCGCCATGCGGCCGGATGCCAGCCCGCCCCGTCGAGAGCGACGGCGAGATGCAGGGGTGTGGATGAGGACGTGAATGAGGACGCGGACACGAAGGGTGCCTCCCTGGTCGGCCATGGGTGATCACCGCACCTCATCGGGAGGGCGCGGTGTACTTGAGGTGATCAGGTCAGCGGCGACAGAGTGCGCCGGCAACGCGCAACAGGTCGATGTGGTGCCGGGAGTACAGGCGGACGCCCTCGCGGAGGGCCGGAGCCGGCGTGGGCGGGCAGGTCATCGGCCGCGACACCATCGCCTCCCGTTCCCGTTCTCGACGGGCCTTCGGGCCCTGGGTGATATCTCGGAACGCTACGTGAGGTCGGTGACCTCACGCAATCGTCAACTCGGACGGGGCTGCGGCATATTCCTCGACGCCCCTATGTCATCCGACGAAAATGTGGGACTGCCCATCTAAACGGACATAACCGACCGCGCATACGAACCGTGGCATCGCAAGCCGCCGCGGCCACTGATACGGGCCGGGCTACGGGTGGGGCTGCGGTCTCCCCCATGTCCCCGCCCGCGGCGTGGCGTCGTGGGCCGGCTCGAGGGGGTCGGGTGCGCCGTCGTCCGTTCGCCGGCCGCGCAGGGCGGATACCGCCAGCGCGACGGCCAGCACGCCCGCGCAGGTGAGGCTCGCGTGCCAGTAGGCCGACCGGTGGTGGGCGGTCCCCCGCGCCGCGGTGTGCAGATAGAGACCGGAGATGGCCGAGACACCCACGGCGGCCGCGATGCGCTGGGACATCTGCAGAACCCCTCCCGCCACCCCGGCGGCCTCCCGCGGGGCATGGCGCAGCACCAGCGCCTGGTTCGGGGAGACGATCAGCCCGGAAGCGGCGCCCGCGCAGAACTGGGTCAGCGCGAGGATCACCGGCAGGGCGGAGGCCGGGGCGCGCAGCGCGGCGAGGCCGCTCGTCAGAAAGGAGCACGCGCCCAGAGCGAGTCCGAGCGTCACCGTGTGCCGGCCGAATCGCCGCACCATGCGCCACGCCAGTGCGGACGAGATGCCCATCGCCACCGCCGAGGGCAGGGTGACCACGGCGGCGGCCACGGCGGGCAGCCCGAGGCCGTCCTGCAGGAACATCGTGAGCACCAGTGATCCGGCGATCGAGGCACCGAACTGCGCCATCGCCACGGCCGTGCCCAGCGCGAACGGCGCGGACCCCGCGAGCGAGGGATGAAGCAGCGGGCGGCCTCCCGAGCGGATGAAGCGGCGCTGCCAGACCGGGATGAGTCCGGCCACGACGCAGCCCGTGGCCGCCCAGGCCGCCACCGCCGCCCCGTTCGACGGGATCTGGATGAACGGCACCATCACCACCAGTGCCAGGACCCCGACCAGGACGAGGCCGACCGGATCCAGGTCGGTGTGGCCGGCGTTCGGCCGGGGCGCGGGCAGATACCGTACGGCGAGCGCCAGCGTGGCCAGCCCGAAGGGGACGGTCAGCAGGAGGGTGAGCCGCCAGCCGACGTCCGGCCCGGCGGCCGCGATCAGCGCCCCGCCCAGGGGCGGACCGAGCGCGGCCGCCACTCCGCTGGTCACCGCGTACAGGCCCAGGGCACGGGCCCGGTCCTGGCCGCTGAACACGTCCTGGATGGTGCCGATCACCTGGGAGTTGACCAGGCCCGCCGCCGCGCCCTGGAGCAGTCGTGCCGCGATGACCGTCCACGGGTGGGTGGAGACGGCGGCCACCACACCGACCGCGGTGAACGTCGCGAGACCGGCGAGGAAGAGCGTCTTGCGCCCGTGCACATCGCCGAGGCGGCCACCGGGTACGAGGGTGAGGCCGAAGGACAGGGAGTACCCGGCCACGATCCACTGCACTTCGGTGGGGCCCGCGTGCAGGGAGGCGCGCAGCGCGGGTATCGCGATGTTGAGAACCGAGTTGTCCAGCAGGGTGGTCGTTCCGGCGGCCATGCAGACGGCGATCACTCGGCGTCGGCCGGTGTCGAAGCGGGTGGCGGCCATCAGGCCCGGCCCCGGCCGAGGTCATGGGAGAAGACGGCGGTCTTCACCGGTCTGTGCCGGTTCTCGCGCTCCTCGCGGGCGTACTGACGGACGAAGCCGAGCCGCTGGTAGACGTGCTGGGAGACGAGGTTGTCCCGGCCCGTGTCCAGGACCAGGGCGCGCATGCCCCAGGAGCGGGCGCGCTCGATGCCCTCGGCGAGGAGCGCACCGCCGGCTCCGCGACCACGGTGTTCGGGCAGGACGGCCAGCAGGCGCAGCTCCGCCTCGTCGGGCAGGGCGAGGCGGGCGTACGCGGTGCCGGGACGCAGCAGACTCGCGGTGCCGATCAGTGTGGCGCTCGGTTCGTCCACGGCCACCAGCAGATCTCCGGCGGCGGCGCGGCCGGGCGCATCGCTCAGCAGGGCCAGCCGTTCGGGGCGGGGTGCGCTGTTGCGGCTGCGGAAGCCGTCGACGGTGAGAGCCGCGACCTGTTCGTGCTCCTGGGCGCGGGCGGTGCGGATGCGGATGTCGCTCATCGGACCGGGGCGGGTGCGGGGCCGAGGCCCAGGTGATCGCGCAGGGTGGTGCCGTGGTATTCCGAGCGGAACACCCCGCGGTCCTGGAGTTCGGGGATCACGGTGTCGACGAACTCGTCCAGGCCGGTGGGGGTGAGGTGCCCGGAGATGATGAATCCGTCGCAGGCGTCGCTGTGCACATAGGTGTTGATCTCTTCGGCGACCCGGGCCGGGGTGCCGACGAAGGCGTGGCGGCCGGTCAGCTCGATGACCAGGTCGCGGATGCTGAGCTTCTTCGCCTCGGCGACCTGACGCCAGTGGCGTGCCACCGCGAGGGGGTCGTGGTGGTGACGTGCCCGGCCGCGGGTGATGCCGACGGCATCGGCGCGTGGTTCGACGTCGGGCAGTGGTCCGTCGGGGTCGTAGCCGGACAGGTCGCGTCCCCATACCTGTTCGAGCTGTGCGATCGCTCCCTGCGGGGAGACCTGCTGGCGGCGGATGTGGCGGGCGCGCTCACGCGCCTCCGCCTCGGTGTCGCCCAGCACGAAGGTGGCCTGGGGCAGGATCTTCAGATCCCCGGGAGCACGGCCGTACGTGGCGAGTCGGCTCTTGACGTCGGCGTAGAAGGTCTGGCCCGCCGCCAGTTCGGCGTGGATGGTGTAGATCGCGTCAGCGGTCGCGGCGGCGAACTCACGGCCGTCGCGGGAGTTTCCGGCCTGGATCAGTACCGGGTGGCCCTGAGGGCCGCGCGACACCGTCGGACGCGCGGTGATGTCGAACTGCGGGCCCCGGTGGCGCACTTCGGCGATTGCCCCGTCCTTGACGAAGACCCCGGCGGTGGGGTCGGCGACCACCGCGTCCGGGGCCCAGGCGTCCCACAGCGCGCGGGCGACCTCGACGAACTCCGCGGCCCGGCGGTACCGGTCGGCGTGGTCCAGGAAGCCGCCCCGGCGGAAGTTCGCGCCGGTGAAGGCGTCCGATGAGGTGACCACGTTCCATGCGGCGCGCCCGCCGGAGAGGTGGTCCAGCGTCGCGAACTGCCGGGCGAGTTCGAAGGGTTCGTTGAAGGTGGCGTTGACGGTCCCGGCCAGGCCGATGTGGTCGGTGACGGCCGCCAGCGCGCTCAGCACCGGCAGGGTGTCGGGTCGGCCGACCACGTCCAGATCGAAGATCTTCCCGCGGTGCTCGCGCAGCCGAAGCCCCTCGGCGAGGAAGAAGAAGTCGAACTTTCCGCGCTCGGCGGTCCGCGCGAGATGGCGGAAGGAGGAGAAGTCGATCTGGCTGCCCGAGTGCGGATCGCTCCAGACGGTGTGGCTGTTCACCCCGGGAAAGGCTGCCCCGAGGTGCACCTGCTTGGCGGGTTTGGTCATGCCGGACTCCCGGTGATGACGAGACGGATGTCGGGGCCTGACGGCCCGCCGTGGCGGACCGCCGCGAGGCGGATACGGTTCACGACGCCCGCAGCTCCTGCCCCGGGAGCGAGGAGAGCAGTTCGCGTGTGTAGGGATGGCTCGGCGCCGTGAAGACCTCGTCGACATCGCCCCGCTCCACGACCCGGCCGTCCTTGAACACCAGGACGCGGTCGGTGAGATGGTGCACCACGCCCAGGTCGTGCGAGATGAACAGCAGGGAGGTGCCCAGTTCGGCCCGCAGGTCCGCGATCAGGTCGAGCACCTGGGCCTGGATGAGGACGTCCAGGGCGGACACCGGCTCATCGCACACGATGATCTCCGGTTCGCCCATCAGCGCCCGCGCGATCGCCACCCGCTGGCGCTGGCCGCCGGACAGCGACCGGGGCCGGCGGGTGAGGTGGCCGGCGCTCAGACCCACCCGTTCCAGGGCGGCGACGGCCAGATCGCGCCGCCGGGCGCGGGAATTCTCCCTGTGGATGTTCTCCGCCAGTACCTGGCCCACCGTCCAGCGCGGGTCGAAGGAGCTCAGCGGGTCCTGCGGTACGTACTGGACCAGCCGGCGCGAGGCCCTGCGCTCCCGCTCGGTCAGCGCACTCCAGGGGCGGCCGTGCAGCCGCACCTCGCCGGAGTCCGGCCGGGTGAGGGCGAGCACGATGTCGGCGCAGGTGGTCTTGCCCGAGCCGGACTCCCCGACGATGCCCAGCGCCTCTCCCCGGTGCAGCCGGAAGGACACGTCGTCCAGGGCGGTGAACCGCTGCCGGCCGCCCGCACCGCTCGGGCCGCGCACCGCGTAGGTCTTGGTCAGGCCCCTCGCCTCCAGGACCACGTCGTCGCCGGGCCCGGGCGGAAGGCGGCGTACGGTGGCGGACGTCGCGGACGCCGCTGTCGCCGGGCGGTCGCCGGTCAGCCGTGCGCCGCGCGAGGCGGCCGTGGGGATCGCCGCCAGCAGTCGTCGGGTGTAGGGGGCACTGGGGTGCCGCAGCACCTCGCGCGCCGGCCCGTCCTCCACCACCCGGCCGCGCTCCATGACCAGGACGCGGTCGGCGATGTCCGCGACGACGGCCAGGTCATGGCTGATCAGCAGCAGTCCGGTGCCGTCGGCCACCCGATCGGCGAGCACCTGCACGACCTGCCGCTGCACGGTCACATCCAGTGCCGTGGTCGGCTCGTCCGCGATGATCAGCCGCGGTTCGGCGGCGATGGCGGAGGCGATCAGCGCGCGCTGCCGCAACCCCCCGGACAGTTCGTGGGGATACGCGTCGATCCGCCGTTCGGGGTCCGGCATGCCCACCGCGCGCAAGGTGCCCAGCACCCGGTCCCGCACCCGGCCGCGCGGCTCCAGCCGGTGGTGGCGGATGGCCTCGCCGGCCTCCTGGCCCACGGTGCGCAGCGGGTCGAGCGAGACCAGCGCGTCCTGCAGGACCAGCCCCGCGAACCGCCCGCGCACGGCCCGCCAGTCCCGCTGGGAGAAGCCGAGCGCGTCCCGGCCGTCCACCCGCAGGGCGGCGGCCGCGGGGATCGCCTCCCGGCCGTTCAGCCCGACGAGGGACCGGGCGGTGACGCTCTTGCCGGAGCCGGACTCCCCGACGATCGCCACGCACTCGCCGGGATGGACGGCGAAGGAGACGTCCTCCACGGCCCGTACGGCCCCCGTACGGCCGCGGAAGGCGACGCTGAGCGAGTCCACCTCGACGAGCGGCCGATGTGCCGCCGCGTCACGTGCGGTCATGGGGTCCTGCCTTCCAGGAGGAGTTGCAGCCTGCGGCCGACGACGGTGAAGGCGATCACCGTCAGGGTCATCGCCAGACCGGGGAAGAGCCCGGCCCACCAGGCGGTACGGAGGATGTCGCGGCCCTCGGAGAGCATCACGCCCCATTCGGGGACCGGGGGCTGCGGTCCGAGGCCGAGGAAGCTCAGCCCGGACACGGCCACGATCGAGGTGCCGATGTCGATGGTGGCGATGACGGGCACGGCGGTCAGGACGTTGGGGGCGATGTGGCGCGCCAGGTTCCAGCCCCGGGAGCGGCCCTGCACGACGGCGTGGGTGACGTATCCGGCGTCCTTCACCGTCCGGGTCTGTGCACGGATCACCCGGGCGAACTTCGGTACGCCCGAAATGCCGATCGCCACCGCGATGTTGAGGACACCGGGCCCGGTGAAGACCACCACGAGCATCGCCAGCAGCACGCCCGGAAACGCGGAGACCACATCGAGCAGCCGCGCCACGGCCTCGTCGGCCGCCCGGCCGGACAGCCCGGCGAGGACACCGGTCAGCAGGCCGAGGACCAGGCTGATGAGCATGGCGGCCACCCCGAGCAGCAGGGAGTAGCGCGCCCCGTGCACCACCCGGGCGAACACGTCCCGGCCCAGCAGGTCGGTGCCGAACCAGTGCCGCGCGCTGGGTGCCTGCAGGGATTCGGGCATCGAGGAGCGCAGCGGGTCGACGTCGCCGAAGAGACCGGGGAAGGCGGCGGCGAGCAGCAGTATTGCGATGAGCGCGGCGCACAGGGCGGTGCCGGTGTGGCGCAGCAGGCCAAGACGTGTGGTCATCGGGTCCTCAGCCTCGGGTCGATGAGCAGGTTGACGATGTCGACGAGCGTGGAGATCACCACGTACGCGAACGCGGCGAGCAGGACGACGGCGAGCACGACCGGCACGTCCTTGTTGGTCACGGCGGTCAGCGTGACGGCGCCGAGCCCCGGACGGCCGAAGACGGTCTCGGTGATGACGGCCCCGCCGAGCAGGGAACCGATCATCCAGCCGCCCAGGTTGATCACCGGCGCCATGGCGTGCTTGAGGGCGTGGCGCAGCCGCACCATGGTCTCGCCGACACCCCGCGCGCGGACGGTGGTGATGAACGGCTGCTCCAGCGTGGCTTCCAGGGACTCGCGCAGCACCTGCGACAGCAGCCCGGCCATGGGCAGCCCGAGGGTGACGGCGGGCAGCACCAGCGAGGCCGCACCGCTGTCGGCGGTCAGCGGGAACCAGCCCAGGCCGAAGGAGAACACCATCAGCAGCAGAATGCCGAGCCAGTACACCGGCATGGAGGTGGCGATGAGTTCGGCCACGGAGGCGAGCGCGCGCAGCGGTCGGGCCCGGCCCGCCGTGCCGACGGCCACGGCCAGCGCGAGGCCGACGGCCACCCCCGCGGCCGCCAGGGTGAGCTGGACCGTCGGCCACAGCTGGTCGCCGACGACGGAGGCGACCGGCTGCCGCATCGCGTACGAGGTGCCGAGATCGCCGTGCGGCAGCCGCCACAGATAGTCGAGGTACTGCACGACCGGCGGCCGGTCCAGGCCCCATTCCGCGGCGACCGCCTCCTGCGCGCCCGGATAGGTCTGGTCGCCCACCAGGATGTCCTCGATCTTCCCCGGCATGGTGTGCAGCACCACATACGCGGTGGTGGCGGCGGCCCACATCACGCCGATGCCGGTGGCGACGCGCGCGGCGGCCCGCCGCAAGGCCACGATGGCGCTCGCTCGGGTTCCCGTGGCGCCGGTGGGCTCCACCGCGGCGGTGGCGGCGCTCATCGGCCGACCCGTATCGCGTAGTTGTTGGCGGGCGAGTCGAGCTGGGTCTCGAAGCCGAGGCCGTGGACCTTGTCGGTGGCGGCGATCTGGTAGTGCGGGGCGAACAGCGGCACGATGTACGCCCGGTCCACGGCGCGCCGCTGGATCCTCGCCAGCAGCGGGCGGCGCTTGTCCAGGTCAGTGGTGGCCAGGGCGCGGTTGATCATGCCGTCGAGCTTTCTGTCGTAGCCGCGGACGTTGCCGTAGAGGAACTCGGTGCTGCCGAGGACCTGTCGCAGCTCCATGCCCGCGTCCAGCGGGTTGAGCGTGTTCGGGTAGATGGTCCAGGTGCCGTGGGCCTTCTGGTCGGTGAACTCCCCGGCGGTGTTGATCTTCAGGTCGAGGTCGAGTCCGATGTTCTGCCGCAGCTCGGCCTGGAGCGCCTCGATCAGCACATCGCGGTTGTCACGCACATATGGCTGGGGGTATCCGACCTCCAGCGTGAGCCGCTTCCCGTGCTTGGTGCGGTAGCCGTCGCTGTCGCGTCCGGTCCATCCGGCCTCGTCCAGCAGCCGGTTGGCCTTCTGGGGGGCGTTGCCCCAGCTTCCCTTCAGCGAGGCGTCGTAGTCGGAGTTGTCGGGGCCTATGTTGGACCAGGCCCGGGACACGGTGCCCCGGTAGACGGCCTTCACGACCGCGTCCAGGTCGGCGCCGTCGCGCAGCGCCCGCCGCACCCGGATGTCGGCGCCCGGGCCCCGGGTGTAGTTGACGTTGAGGGTGAAGGAGGTCTGCCGGGACGGTCCGGTGCGGTACTGGAAACCCTTCGTGTCCTTGAACAGCGGTACGTCCAGGGGCTGTACGCCCTCGATCGCGTCGACCTGTCCGGAGGAGAGGGCCCCCGCGCGGGTGGAGTACTCGGGTAGGAAGCGGTAGGTGACGGTGTTCAGATACGCCGGACCGCGGTGCTCGGAGTAGCCGGGCGGCCAGTCGTAGCGGGGGTTCTTGCGGAAGCGTACGGACTGGCCACGGGTGTAGCCGTCGATGGTGAACGGGCCGGTGCCGACGAGCGAGGGGCTCGCGTCGCACAGCGTGTCGCCCTTCTTCAGCGAGGCGGGCGACAGGAAGCCCAGCTTGACGCTGGAGAACGACTCCAGGAGCGAGGAGTCGGGCTTCTTCAGCTCGACCCGCAGCGTGCGCGGGTCGGGCGTGGTGCTGCGCTTGTAGTTGACGAGCAGGCTGGCGGCGTCCGCGGCGTTCGCCGGGTCGGCGACGTAGTCGAGATTGGCCTTCGCGGCCTTCGCGTCGAAGCGGGTGCCATCGCTGAACGTCACATCGTCGCGGAGCCGGAAGGTGTAGACCGTGCCGCCCTTGGAGATCTTCCAGCGCGTGGCCAGCCAGGGTGCGAAGGTGCCGTCCGGCTTCTTCGAGACGAGGGAGTCGACGTAGTTGCGGATGATGATGAACGCGTTCTGCTGCGTGGAGCGGTGCGGGTCGAAGCACTGCGGCTCGGTGGTGACACCCCAGGTCAGCGAGGTGCCGGAGGCCGAGGTGCGGGATCCGGCACCGGAGGGGGCGCATCCGGCCAGCAGCAGCGGGGCGATCACGACGGCAGCCAGACGCCGGGGGTCACGCATGGCTCCCCCGCTCCGCACCGCCGGTGGCGGGCAGCCGTTTGGCGAAGCAGACGCTGTACGGGTCGCGGGAGTAGGGCGGGTAGGGCGGGATGCGGTACCAGCCCTCGCGTGCGTAGAGGGCGGCCGCCTCCGGCTGCCGGACGCCCGTCTGCAACAGCAGCTCCACGACGCCCCGTTCGGCCGCGGACGCCTCGACGGCCGCCAGGGCCGCCGTGGCCAGCCCGCGGCCGCGGTGGTCGGCACGGACGAAGACGCGCTTGATCTCCCACCGGTCGCCGGGCAGCGCGTGCAGTGAGGCCGTCGCGACGGGCTCACCGGGTCCGGTGAAGGCAATCCAGGTGACGGCTATCTCGGCGGCGGCGGGCGGGGGCGGCAGATGCGGACGCGGCCCGTAGGCGGCATAGCGGGGCTTGATCTCCGCGTCCATCAGGGCCCGGAGCTCGGCGGCGGCGGGATGGTCCCAGCCCAGGGCCGCCCAGCGGACGGGTCCGTCCGGCGCGAGCACGGGGGTGGGTGCGGCGGCGGGGGTGGGCGGATGGGTCATCGGGCCGTCTCCGGGTGCAGTGCCTCGGCCAGCCGGCCGACCGCCGTGGCCACGTCGGCCTCGGGCACCGCGCCGATGCCGAGGCGGATGTGGCCCGGGGAGCCGGTTCCGCCGGGCGGGGAGAAGTGGCCGCCGACGCCGAAGTCGGTGCCGAGCGCGTGGGCGCGGGTGCGCGCCGTGTGCAGATCCGGATCGTCGTCCAGCACCTTCGCCCACAGGAACAGCCCGCCCTCCGGCAGAGCGGCCTCGATGCGCCCCGGGAGAGCGGTGTGCAGCGCCGCGTGGAGGGATCGAGCCCTGCGCCCGTACAGCGCCCGGGCGTCGGCGGTGACGCGGTCGAACAAGCCGGGCGTGGTCAGCAGCCGGGCGGCGATGGCCTGCGTGAAGGTCGAGGAGTGCTGGTCCTGGTTGGCGCGCAGCCGCGTCACCGCCGGGAGCAGCCGGCGCGGACCCACGATCCAGCCGAGGCGCAGGCCGGGGCCGAGGGTTTTGGAGAAGCTGTTGACGCGGATCACCGCATCGCTGTCCGCGCTCGGCTGCGGTACCTGCTCGCCGGAGAACCGCAGCTCGCGGTAGGGACTGTCGGCGACGATCGTGAAGCCGTAGGTCTCGGCGAGTTCGACCAGCCGTGTCCGGGCGGGGGCGGGCAGGGTCGCACCGGTGGGGTTGTGGAAGTCGGGCACCGTGTAGAGGACCTTGGGGCGGGCGCCGCCTTCGAGTGCCCCTGCGAGGGCGTCGATGTCGAGGCCGTCCGGTCCGGTGGGGACGGGCAGATACCCGACGTGGGACCGGCCGAGGACGCGCAGCGCGAGGGGGTAGACCGGGTCCTCGACGGCGACCAGGTCGCCGGGGTCGAGCAGCGCGTCGAAGACGAGGGAGAGCGAGTGCAGTGCCCCGTTGGTGACGAGCACCCGCTCCGCGGCGACCCCTTCGTGGCGGCCGATCCACTCGCGCAGCTCCGGTGTCCCCTCCACACCGGAGTACTGGAGCGCATCGGCCGCCGCGGGGCCGCCGAGCACGTCGGCGGCGGCCTCGGCCAGCTCCTTGACCGGCAGCGCCTCGGCGGCGGGGGTGCCGCTGGTGAGCGGGAGAAAACCGGGGACTCCGGTCGGGGGCGGGTCGCCGAAGCCGCCCAGGGCGGTGGTGTCGGCACCGCGGCGGGAGAGGGCCATGAGGTGTGTCTCCAGAGAACAGATGGGTGTGTCGGTGGGTGGCCGGAGCGCCTGTCGGCGGGTTCGGCGGGCGGTTTTCAGAGGGCCTTGCCGGGGTTGAGGATGCCGAGCGGGTCGAAGACGGCCTTGATGCCGCGCTGGAGGGCGAGTCCGGCCGCGCCGAGCTCGTCCTCCAGCCAACGCCGCTTGGTGACACCCACTCCGTGCTCGCCGGTGATGGTGCCGCCGAGGGCGAGCGCCGCGCGCACCAACTCATCGGCGGCGGCGTCCAGTTCGGGTGGCGCGGGGGCCGTGGCGGCGACTGACTCGGGCACCGGCCGGGAGAGCACCGGGTGCAGATTGCCGTCGGCCGCGTGTGCGACGGACGCGAAGTCCAGCCCGTGCCGTCGCCCGATCCGCTCCCCCTCCTCGTACATCCGCGCCACCTTCGACTTGGGTACGGCGACGTCCTCGCCAACCGTCCACAGCGGGCGGGTGCGGCCGCGTCCGGAACGGCGCAGCTCCCACAGCCGTTCGGCCTCCGCCTCATCGGTGACCCGGCGTGCGTCCCCGCCGGTGTGGCGCAGCGCCGTGACGGTGTCCTCGGCCTCGGCCACGGCGGCGTGTCCATCGGTCTGCACCAGCAGCAGGACATGGCCGCCGTCGGTGAGCCGGGAGCCGCTGTTCTCGTCGATGTTGCGGAGGCTGGGGTGGTCGATCAGTTCGGCGACCGCCGGGACGACGCCGGTGCGCGAGATCTGCCGTACGCCGTCCAGCGCGGCCCGCACGGACGGGTAGTACGCGCTGACCGTGGCGGTGGCCACCGGGAGCGGACGCAGCCGCACGGTGGCGCCGACGATCACTCCGAGGGTGCCCTCGGAACCGACGAACAGGGCGGTCAGGTCCAGGCCGGTGACCCCTTTGACGCTGCGGTGGCCTGTGCGCAGGGCGGTTCCGTCGGCGAGCACGACATCGAGCGCCAGCACGGAGTCACGGGTGACGCCGTACTTGGCGGAGCGCAGCCCGCCCGCGTTGGTGGCGATGTTTCCGCCGATGGTGGAGATGGCGTGGCTGGCCGGGTCGGGCGCGTAGTACAGGCCGTGGCCGGCGAGCGCGGTGTTGAGATCGGCGTTGATCACCCCGGGTTGGACGACGGCCACCTCGTCCTCGGGCGAGATCTCCACAATGCGGTTCAGCCGTTCGGTGCTGAGCACCAGGCAGCCGTCGACGGCGGTCGCGCCACCGGAAAGGCCGGTGCCCGCGCCGCGGGTCACCACGGGGACGCGATGCCGGTGGGCGAGTTTCAGGACGGTGGCGACCTCGGCCGCGTCGCCGGGGCGTACGACGCCGAGCGCCCGGCCCCCGGCCGCTCCGGAGCGGTCGTCGAGGTACGGCAGGACGTCCGCTCCGTCGAGCAGTGGTGCGGAGGTCTCGGCGAGGGCTTGGCGTAGCTCCCGCGGGAACGTGTCGGTCACGGTGGTTTCCTCATGGGGGGCGTGGGCTCTTCGACGCCGACGCAGGCAAGTTGACGACCCGTCATGCGCCACGGCGCACGGAACTACGGCCCCGTACGGGCAGACGGATCACACGCGAGAAACAGATGGGAGAAGGCGCCCCTGCGGGCAGCCGTCAATGCCTCAACAACACTGCGCGCTCACCACTCGACCGAGGTCGATGTGGTGGCGGTGCACCAGAAGCGTGGAGGCCATGGGCGCCACTCAACACCGGCATTCGTGTACTGGTCAAGTAGCGACCAGCGTGCGGAACGGTGGACGGCCGCCGGGCGCACCGCGCATCTCACCATGCGGTCCGCTGTTGACCTCGGCAGACAGCGGTGTGAGCATCCCATCCCATGTCGCGGACCCTCTTCTGCACGCGCCGCCGCACGGTCGATCACATGGTGATCACCAGTGCCGCCTGTTTCTCTCACTGATCTCATTCCCGCTCGGGGCCGGCCCGTCTCCTTCCTTCGGCGCGCCCGCCCGCACCCTCCCCAGAGCGTCGAGGAGTACACACGGTGATCCGTGTAGAGAAACTGCACAAGACCTTCGGTACCGGTACCCGTGCGCGGCCGGTGCTCCATGACGTCGGCCTGAACATCGCGCAGGGCACCATCGGCGCCGTCGTCGGCCCCAGCGGCGCGGGGAAGAGCACCCTGGCCCGCTGCGTCAATCTGCTCGAACGCCCCACATCCGGGCGGGTCCTGGTGGCCGGAACCGAAGTGACGGACCTCCCGGAACGTGAACTGCGCCATGCGCGGCGGGCCATCGGAACGGTTTTCCAGTCGGCCAATCTGCTGCGCCGGCGTACGGCGGCGGAGAACGTCGCGATGCCACTGCGGTATCTCGGCGTGACCGCGCGGGAGGAGAAGCTCCGCGTCGCCGAACTGCTGGAGCGGGTCGGTCTCACGGACCGGGCCGACTACTACCCGGCCCAGCTCTCCGGTGGCCAGCGCCAACGCGTGGGCATCGCACGGGCGTTGGCGCTGCGACCCAAGGTGCTGCTGTCCGACGAGGCCACCTCCGGTCTCGATCCCGCCGCCACCCGGTCCGTCCTCGCCCTGCTGCGCGAGCTGCGCACCGACCTGGATCTGGCCATCCTCCTGATCACCCACGAGATGGAGGTGGTCCGCGAAGTGGCGGACACCGCCGCCCTGCTGCGCGAGGGGCGCGTCGTCGAGTCGGGTCCCGTCCACCAGCTGGTGGCCGACCCGCACTCCGCGCTCGGCAACGCGCTGCTTCCCGACCGGCCGGTCTCCTTGGACCGGCCGGGGCACGGCACATGGCGGCTCACCTATCAGGGACACGCGGTGCCCACGGACTGGCTGACGCGGCTCGGTGCGGACCACGGGCTCGACGTCCATCTGCTGTCCGCGACGGTGGAGGAGATCGCCGGGCGGACCGCGGGCCGTGCGACCGTCGCGGTCAGCCACGACCGGGCGGACGAGCTGACCTCCGCCCTGGACGGCTGGGGCATCCACGCCGAACCACTGCCCTGGGACCACAGCGCCCCGGCCGAAGAACCGGCACCCCACGAACGCGCGTCCGAGGCGGTCACGGAAGCGGTCGCGGAGGCGGTCGTATGAGCACCGACCTCGACAAGCTCTGGCCGCTGCTCTTCCCCGCGATCGGGCAGACCCTGCAGATGGTCGCGGCCGTCATGCTCATCGTCGTCGCCGTGGGCACTCCCGTGGGCGTGGTGCTCCACAACTGCTCGCCCGGCGCGCTGTTTGCGCACCGGGCCCTGCGGGCCACGCTCAGCTGGGTGGTCAACCTGGGCCGTTCGCTGCCGTTCCTGATCCTGATGGCCGCGATCATTCCGTTCACCCGGTACGTGGCGGGCACGACCATCGGGGTGTCCGCCGCGATCGTGCCCATGTCGCTCGCGGGCATCCCCTACTTCACACGGCTGGTGGAAACGGCTCTGCGGGAAGTGCCCCGCGAGGCCACCGAAGCGGGGCGCGCCGCGGGCGGCTCACGCCTTCAGGTGATCGTGTCCGTGCAACTGGCGGAGGCGCTGCCCGCGCTCGCGGGAAGCCTGACCATCGCGATTGTCGGCATGCTGGAATTCTCCGCCATCGCCGGGACCATCGGGGCCGGTGGCATCGGCTACCTGGCCATCAGCTACGGCTACGAGCGCTTCGACACGACGGTCATGACCGCCACGATCGTCACGCTCGTCGTCATGGTGCAGGTGATCCAGTTCACCGGCGACCGCGTCGTGCGCCATCTGGCCCATTGAGGCCACTGAGGCCGCCACGCCCCCGAACCTCCTCATCCCATCGAGGAACACTCATGCCTTTCGTCCATGACCACGGCTTCGAGCTGAAGTCCAGACTGCCCCGCCGCCTCGCCGTCACGGCCGCGATCAGCGCCGTCGCCCTCGCCGTCGGCTCGCTGGCCGCCGCGCGGGTGGGCGGCGAGGACCACCCGCCCCTGGGAAAGACCCTGAAGGTCGGCTACAACCAGGGGAGCATTCCGCAGAGCGCCATCGTGAAGTACATCGCCGACAAGGTCGACCAGGACCACGCCATCACGGTCAAGCCGTACCCCGTCAACGACGCCAACCAGGTCAACGGCTCGACCGCGGACGGCAAGCTCGCCGCGAACATCACCCAGCACGCCGAGTGGCTCAAGGTCATCGTGGCCAACGAGGGCTACCAGGCGAGAGCGGTCCAGCCCGTCTTCACCCAGGCGTTCGCCCTCTACTCGCAGAAGTACGGCAGCGTGCGGGAACTCCCGCACGGTGCGCGGATCACTCTGCCCAACGACCCGGCGAACCAGACCCAGGCGCTGCTGGTCCTCCAGAAGGTGGGGCTGATCAAGCTCAAGAAGGAGGTGGACCCGCTCACCGCACAGCTGGGCGACATCGCCGAGAACCCGCACGACTTCCACTGGCACGAGGTGTCCCTGGACGCCATCGCCCGGTCCCTCCCGGATGTCGACGCCGCCATCAACTACGCCTACAAGTTCCGGGTCGCCAAGATCCCGATCAAGCGGCGCATCCTGCTTCCCCCGGCCGACGAACGCTTCGCCATCCAGCTCGTCGTCGGCAACGCCTACTCCGACGACCCCGCCATCACACGGCTCAAGGCCGCGTTCGCCGACCCCCGGGTGGCCCGGTTCATCAAGCACAACCTCGACGTGGAGACCCAGCCCGCCAAGATCCCCACCCACCAGCGTCAGCGAGCCGCCCCATGACCCTCTCGTCCGGCAGGCGACACCTGCACCTCAACGTCAACGTCTTCCAGTCCGGGATCTTCGCGGCTGCGTGGCGCGCCCCCGACGGCGACCCGCGCGCCGCCTTCTCCCTCGACCACTACATCACCACCGCCCGCATCGCCGAGGCCGCGAAGCTCGACGCCGTCTTCCTCGCCGACACCCCCGTCCTCACCCCCGATATCGCCCACCGCCCCGAATACGCCCTGGAACCCACCGTGATCCTGGCCGGGATCGCGGCCCACACCAGCCGAATCGGCCTCATCGCCACCGCCTCCACCAGCTACAACGAGCCCTACAACATCGCCCGCCGGTTCGCAGCGCTGGACCACCTCAGCCGGGGCCGTGCCGGGTTCAACGCGGTGACCACGGCCGGTCCCGCCGCCGCCCGCAACTTCGGTCTTGACCAGGCGCCCGCCCACCGCGACCGCTATCGGCGCGCCGGCGAGTTCGTCGGCGTCCTCGGCGCACTGTGGGACAGCTGGAACGACGACGCGCTCATCGGGGACCGCGCGCGCGGTGTGTTCGCCGACCCGGCCCGTATCCACGCCATCGACCACCAGGGCGAGTTCTTCCGCGTCCGGGGGCCGCTGAACACCCCACGATCGCCGCAGGGCCGCCCCGTCCTCGTCCAGGCGGGCGGCTCGCCCGACGGCATCGAACTCGCCGCCGCGCACGCCGAGGCCGTCTTCAGCGCGGCCCAGACCCTCGACGAGGGCAAGACGTACTACCGGGCCGTCAAGTCCCGCGCCGCCGCGCTCGGCCGCGACCCCGACGGGATCGTGGTGCTGCCCGGCCTGTCGACGGTGGTCGCCGCCACCCGCGACGAGGCGCTGGAGCGGCTGAACAGCCTCCAGGACCTCATCCCGCTCCGCTACGGCCTGGACCGGCTGGCCGCCCTCCTCGGCATCGACGCCGACGCCCTCGACCCGGACGCGGAGCTGCCGTGGGACCTCATCGGCCCCGCCGGGAACGTCCAGGGGCTGCAGACCTTCTTCACCGTCACCACCGACCTCGCCCGGCGCGAGCGACTGACCGCCCGGCAGTTGATCCGGCGGCTCGGGGGCGGACTCGGACACCGCGTCGTCGCGGGCGGCCCGGCCGACATCGCCGACACCATCGAGGAGTGGTTCACCTCAGGGGCGGCCGACGGCTTCAACCTGATGCCCGACGTGCTCCCCAGCGGCCTCGCGGCCTTCGCCGAACACGTCATCCCCGAGCTGCGCCGCCGGGGACTGTTCCGGGACGAGTACGCGGGCGCCACGCTGCGCGACCACTTCGGCCTGGCCCGGCCGCCGGTCGCCCGGCACGCACCCGACACGGCGGAGGTTCTGGTCCGATGACACGCCGACTCAGTCTGCTGGTGAACATCACCGGCGTCGGAAACCACCCCGGGGCCTGGACCCTGCCCGACCGGGCTCCGGACGCCTACGTCGACCCGGACCACCATCTGCGGGTGGCCCGTACCGCCGAGCGCGGCGCTCTCGACGGGGTGTTCCTGGCCGACATCCCCGCTCTCTACGGCGACATCGGCAAGGGCCCCGGGCAGGGCCTGGAACCCTCGATGCTGCTGACCTACCTCGCGGCCACCACCGAGCGCATCGGGGTCGTCTTCACCGGGTCCACCACCTTCAACGAGCCCTACAACCTCGCCCGCCGGGTTCTCTCTCTCGACCACGCCTCGCGGGGGCGCGCCGGATGGAACGCGGTCGCCACCTTCTTCCCCGGGGCGGCGCGGAACTTCGGTCTCGACACCGTGCCCGACCCCGGCACCCGCTACCGCCGGGCGGAGGAGTTCATCGGCCTGGTGCACCGGCTGTGGGATTCCTGGGAGGGCGGCGCGCTCATCGCGGACACCGACGGCGCGCGCTTCGCCGACCCCGGCCGGATTCACTCCGCCGGCCACACCGGCGAGTTCTTCGACGTCGCGGGGCCGCTCAATGTGCCGCGCTCCCCGCAGGGCCGTCCCGTGACGGTGCAGGCCGGGGCCTCGCCACAGGGCGTGGCCCTCGCGGGACGCTTCGCCGAGGCCGTCTACACCCCGCTCCTCGACCACGAGGCGGCGCGCGACTACCGCGCCCGGCTGGCCGGACAGGCGCGGCGGTACGGACGTGACCTGTCCGGCATCCGGCTGCTGCCCGGCCTCACCCCGGTGATCGGCAGCACCGAGGCGGAGGCCCGCGCGCGCTTCGCCGCGCTCGAGGCGGGCGTACACCAGGACGCGCGGCAGATCGCCCGGGTGGCCCGTACCCTCGGCCTCGACCCCGCCACCCCCGACCCCGAAGCCCCACTGACCGAGGCCCAGTTGTCCGGGCCACCGCCTGACGGGCTGCCCACCGGGTTCTTCCGCACCCATGCCGAGATCGCCCGTCGTGAGGGACTGTCTCTGGCCGGGCTCGCCGCACGCACCATCGGCGGCCACCGGTCGGTCATCGGCACCCCCGAACGGATCGCGGACGACATCACCGACTGGTGGTCGGCCGGTCTGGTGGACGGTTTCACCCTGCTGCCCGACGCGCTGCCCGACGG
Organism: Streptomyces sp. NEAU-YJ-81; assembly: GCF_017592595.1. Taxonomy (NCBI): domain Bacteria; kingdom Bacillati; phylum Actinomycetota; class Actinomycetes; order Kitasatosporales; family Streptomycetaceae; genus Streptomyces; species Streptomyces sp. NEAU-YJ-81. The sequence goes on from NZ_JAGFNO010000014.1 coordinate 220,600, forward strand.
CCTGGACACCTTCGTCGACCACGTCGTGCCGATCCTGCGGGAACGCGGCGTCTTCCGCCACGGCTACACGGGCACGACCCTCCGCGACCACCTGGGACTCCCCGTACCGGCACCGTCATACGAGTCTTCCGAACGGAAAGGGGCCACGGCCCGATGAACACCACCACGGCCGCACGGACCGTCACGGTACGGGAAGTCCTCGACCGTGTACCGGAGTTGACCGCCTCCCTCTGCGTCGACACGGCGCGCCGCGAGGCCGAGCGGGAACTGCCGTACCGGTCCATGGACGCGGTGCGGACCAGTGCCATCGGATGTCTGCGGGTCCCGGCCGCGTACGGCGGCCCGGGGGCGAGCCTCGTGGACGTCTTCCGGGCCGTCATCGACCTCGCGGAGGCCGACTCCAATGTGGCACAGGCGCTCCGCCCGCACTTCGGTTTCCTCGAGAAGCTCATCAGCGACGGTGGGAAGGAGGACCGCGAGCGGTGGTTCGCCGCGGCGCTGGCGGGCGAACTCTTCGGCAACGCCACCGGGGAGACCACCGCCAAGCACCCCGGCGACATCCACACCGCGCTGGTGCCCGACGGCGACCGCTACCGGCTGAGCGGCACGAAGTACTACAGCACCGGCAGCCTGTTCGCCGACTGGGTGGTCATCGCCGCGAAGAACCACCTCGACCAGCGCGTCCGCGTCGTGCTCCCCCACGGCCGCCCCGGGCTTCGGCTGATCGACGACTGGGACGGCATGGGCCAGCGCATGACGGCGAGCGGCACCACGGAGCTGGACGACGTGGAGGTGTACCCGCATGAGGTCGTCGTGGACGAGGCCGTGGGAGTGCGCCGGACCCATCTCGGCGCGTACCACCAGCTCTTCCTCGCCGCCGTGGAGACCGGCATCGCCAAGAACGCGGTCCGCGACGCGATCGGCTACGCGCGCGACCGGGCCCGCGCGGTCCGGCACAGCGGCGTCGACCACGCGGTCCAGGACCCGTTCGTGCAGCACACCGTGGGCGAGATCGCGGCGCTCGGGTACGGGGCCGAGGCCACCGTGCTGCGCGCGGCCGCCGCCATCGACCGTGCCCTCGCCGGCCCCCGCGGCGAGGACGGCATCGCGGGCGGCGAACCGGCGCTCGCCGAGGCGGCCACCGAGGTGGCGCAGGCGCAGGTGGTGGCCGCCCAGGCGGCCCTGCGAGCCGCGGAGCGGCTGTACGACGTGGGCGGGGCCTCGGCCACCCGGCGCGAGTTCAACTTCGACCGCCACTGGCGTAACGCCCGCACCCTGGTCAGCCACAATCCGATCGCCCACAAGGCACGTGTAGTGGGCGACTACCTCCTCAACGCCGAACCACCGCCGCTGACGGGGTTCTTCTGAGCCCGCGCTCACGCTGCGCGGTGGGCCCCGGCTCCCCGCACCAGCCACCAGCCACCTCAGCGAGGTCTCACGATGAATCCCGAACGCCCCGGCCACCGAGCCCTGGTCGTGGGCACCCGGATCCCGGCGGCCAATGGCCAGCGACGGTACGCCACCGTGGCGCACGCACCGCGCTGAAGAACACCGCCGACACATGGCCGTCATATACGAACGGAAATGTGCGGCCGACCCGGGGAGTTTGCGCAGACATGACTGTAGGAGTTGCACTCACCGCGGCAGATGCGGACAACCAGATCGATGCCACCGTGCGCCTCGCCAGGGAAGCCTCGGCCGCCGGGCTGCGGTCCGCCTGGTTCGGGCAGACCTTCGGCGCCGACTCGCCCCAGCTCGCGGCCATCGTCGGGCGCGAAGTACCGGATCTGCACGTGGGCACATCCGCGATCCCGGTCTTCGGGCGTCACCCGTTGCTCGTCTCCAGCCAGGCCCAGACCGCACAGGCGGCCACGCACGGCCGATACCACTTGGGACTCGCTCTCGGCACCAAGCTCCTGACCGAGGCGGGCTTCGGCATCCCCTTCGAACGGCCCATCGCCCGCCTGCGTGAATTCCTCACCGCATTGCGGGAGTTGACCGAGACCGGCGCCGCCGACTTCCACGGCGAACTGCTCACCGCGACCACGCCGATCCCCGCCCGCGTGCCGGGTGCCGAGACCGGCGTGCCGCTACTCGTCGCGGCGATGGGCCCGCAGGCGCTGCGGGCCAGCGGGGAGTTGGCCGACGGCATCCTGCCGTACCTCGCCGGGCCCCGCGCCCTGGCCGAGCACATCGTCCCCACCGTCACCGTGGCGGCGGAGGCCGCCGGCCGTCCCGCGCCCCGCATCGTGGCGCTCGTACACGGTGTAGTCACCGACGAGGCCGACGCGGTACGCGAGAGGGTGGCCGAACAGCTCGCGTTCTACGAGCAGATCCCCTCCTACGCGCGGGTCATCGGACTCTCCGGCGGCACCCGGGCCGTCGATGTATCCGTGATCGGCGATGAGAAGACCGTTGCCGCCGAGGTGCGGCGCTACCGGGACGCCGGGGCGACGGAGGTGGTGTTCGCGGGGACGGATGCCGCCGGTGACATCGCCCGGCGCCGCACATGGGCGCTCCTGGGGGAACTCGCGAGCTGAACGCGCCCAGGGTTCCTCTGCTGGCCCGACCTCTCCCTTCTCCTCCGAACGTCCCGAACGTCCTGAACATCCCGAAAGAACAGGAAGACACCGAAGAGTTGACTTTCTCCCCCTCCGGAAGGAGGGGGATTCCTACGGCTCGCGCCGTAGAGGTTCCTGCTTCATCGCCGACCGCCCGCCCGGAGAACTCCGTTGAGGTCTTACACCGGCTCCACAGGCCAACACCGCCAGCCCGGCGGCCAGAATGTTCCGCGCCGCGTTCACCTCGTGGTCGTGGGTGACGCCACAACTGCCGCAGGTCCAGGTGCGGCGCCGGTCGGCGACCCGGGCGTGAAGGCGGGCGACCCTCCGGCGGGCCTTGGCCCGGTTGGCTCCGTCGCCCTTGGCCTTACGGGCCAGTTCCCGCTGCGCCTTGGCCAGCCGTCCACGGTCGTGCCGCTCGTGCCGGGGGTTGGTGATCTTTCCCCCGGTCGACAGGGTCAGCAGGTGATCCAGCCCGGCGTCCACGCCGACCGCCGCGGCCCCTTCTGGGAGGGGGCGGGACCACACGATGGCCAGCGGCTCCGTCATCTTCGCCCGAGTCAGCTTCCCGTCCTGGAACCGGAACGCGCTGGCGGTGTACTCCGCCGACTTGCGGGACTTCTTCCGCGACTAGTTCACCCGCTCCTGCCGCAGCGCCCACGCCTGGGTGTTGGGGGTGGACGCCGGTCCGCCCTGGCGACGAACCGGCTTTCCTTGCCCTACTCCGCCAGAGCCCGATTCCTCCCCACCCTGAAGGGCGGGGCTTCCTCAGAGGAGATCAGATGACCACGTACCGCACCCTCGGCCGCACCGGCGTGAAGGTCAGCCCCCTGACGCTCGGCGCGATGAACTTCGGCGCCTGGGCCAACCGTGACCATGACGACGCCATCAAGATCATTCACCAGGCCCTCGACGCGGGGATCAACGTCATCGACACCGCCGACGTGTACTCCCAGGGCGAGAACGAGGAGATCGTCGGCAAGGCGCTCGCGGACGGCCGCCGTGACGAGGTGTTCCTCGCGACCAAGTTCCACGGCCAGATCGGCGACAACCCGAATCACCAGGGCAACTCACGTCGCTGGATTTACCGGGCCGTCGAGGACAGCCTGCGCCGCCTGGGCACCGATTACATCGACCTCTACCAAGCCCACCGACCCGACCCCGCCACCGACTTCGAGGAGACGCTCGGCGCACTCGACGACCTCGTACGGCAGGGCAAGATCCGTTACTTCGGCACCACGACCTTCGAGCCCCACCAGATCGTCGAGGGCCAGTGGATCGCCGAGCGACTGCGCCTCCGGCGTCCCGTCACCGAGCAGCCCCCGTACTCCATCCTGGCCCGGGCGGCGGAGCGTGCGGTGCTGCCCGTCGCCGAGCGGTACGGGCTGGGTGTCCTGCCGTGGAGCCCGCTGGCCGGTGGCTGGTTGTCCGGTCGCTACCGCAAGGGGGACACGGCACCCGCCGTGTCCAGCCGTCTGGAGCGCCAGCCGCACCGGCACGATCCGGAGCTGGCGGCCAACAAGCGCAAGCGCGAGGCGGCGGAACAGCTCGCCGAGCTGGCCGACGAGGCGGGCCTGTCGCTGATCCACCTGTCGCTGGCGTTCGTGCTGGAACACCCGGCCGTGTCGACAGTGATCATCGGCCCGCGCACCCAGGAGCACCTGACGAGCCAGCTCGGCGCCGCGGACGTCCGTCTCTCGCAGGACGTGCTCGACCGGATCGACGAGATCGTGCCGCCCGGCACCACGATCAGCCCGGCGGACGAGGGCTACCAGCCGCCGTCGCTCACCGACCCGGCCACCCGCCGCCGGTCGGCCGCGGGCGACTGATCCCGCACACCGGTACCCGAGCGGACGCCGGAAAGCTCGCCGCCCCCGTTGCCCCGGCCCGACCGGTGGCGACGGGGGCGACTGTCATGACCGGACCCGGTCGGCCCGGTCACGCCGTACCCGTCTCCTCCCGCTCGATGGGCGGGTCCACGCCCAGCCGGGCGAGCAGTCGCTCGCGCAGCGCGGCGTATTCGGGACCGGCGGGCCGACGCGGCGCCGGAACGTCCACGGCGAGGTCGGCGGCGATCCGGCCCCCGTCCAGGACCACGACCCGGTCGGCGAGTGCGATCGCCTCGTCCACGTCGTGGGTGACCAGCAGCACGGCGGGACGGTGCCGCTCGTACAGGCGGGCCAGAAGAGTATGCATACGGGTCCTGGTGAGCGCGTCGAGCGCGCCGAACGGCTCGTCCGCGAGGAGCAGTTCGGGCTCACGCACCAGGGAGCGGGCGAGCGAGACCCGTTGCTGCTCACCGCCTGACAGCTCCACCGGCCAGGCGTCCTCCCGTCCGGCCAGACCCACCTCGGCGAGCGCGGTGCGTGCCCGCTCCTCGGCGTCCGCGCCCGTGAGCCCCAGTGCGACATTGGCCAGCACCCGTTTCCACGGCAGCAGCCGGGCGTCCTGGAAGACCACCGACACATGGGCGGGCGCGCTCAGTACGCCTTCGCCGCCGGCGTCGTGGTCGACTCCGGCGAGCGCCCGCAGCACGGTGCTCTTGCCGGAGCCGCTGCGGCCGAGCATGGCCACGAACTCCCCGGCGCGCAGGCTCAGATCGAGCCCGTCCAGCACCTTGCGCGTGCCGAAGGCCCGTACGAGCCCCTCGATGCGGACGGCCGCCCCGGCTTCCGGGGTGGTGACCGTCAGCCCGCCAGCGTACGTCGCCATGACAGGGCCTTCCTCTCCACGAGCCGTACCAGTCCGTCGGAGAGCAGCCCCAGAAGTCCGTAGACGACGAGGCCGACGATGATGATGTCGGTCTGCCCGTACGTCCGGGCGAGCCCCATCATGTAGCCGATCCCGCTGGTGGCGTTGACCTGTTCGACGACGGCCAGGGCCAGCCAGGCGGCGGTCACGGCGAAGCGCATCCCGAGGAGGAAGCCGGGCAGCGCGCCCGGCAGCACGATGTGCAGCAGAAAGCGCGGGCGGCTCAGCCCCAGCGTCTCGGCGAGTTCGACGTACCGGCTGTCGATGGTGCGCAGCGCGTTGTGGGTGTGGATGTAGACCGGGACGAGGGCACCGAGGGCGATCGTGATGACTTTCATGGACTCCCCGATGCCGAACCACAGGATCAGCAACGGGATGAGAGCGAGGGAGGGAATGCTTCGTTTGATCTGCACCGGGCCGTCGATCACCCCCTCGCCGAGTCTGCTGAGCCCCGCGATCAGCGCCAGCACGAGCCCGGCGGCCGTCCCGTACGCCAGGCCGGACAGGGCCCGCACGGCGGAGGTCCACACGTTGGACTGGAGCCTGCCGTCCGCGATGAGGTCACCGGCCGTGGTCACCACCGTCCAGGGGGCGGACAGGTTGCGCGCGTCGATGAGGCCGGTGGCCGATCCGGCCGACCAGACGGCGAGCAGCAGAACGGGGCCGATCGCCCTGCCGTACGGGATGGGCCGGCCGGGGCCGAGGCGGCGGCGCACCCGCCCGCGCCGGACGGTTGGGGGCGCCGGGGCGTCTTTCGCCGTTGTGACGAGGGACAGCCGCTCGCCGGTGGTGTCCGTGCTCATCGCGGCTGCCCCGCTTCCGCGACCGCGTCGGCGGCAACAGACTCGTACCGGCGGTCGAAGAGGACTCCCGCGTCGAACTTCTCCTGGCCCGTCTCCTTCGCCAGCAGGTCGACGGTCTTCTGCTGGCGTGCGATGGCCGGCGTCCAGTCCGCCGGAATGTCCGGGTGGCCGGCCTGCTCGACCAGGTATGCCCCGTCCGTGCGAGTGAGACCCTGGTCCTTGACGTAATAGCCGTCGATCCACTGCTCGGGGTGCTGGTCGATCCAGACCTCCGACCGCGCCCAGAAGGTGATGAACTCCCGGATGGCCGCGGCCTTCTGCGGGTCGCTCACGGACTCGGTCGGCGCCCACAGATGCGCGGGATCGTCGCGCAGGCCGTGCTGGATGGTCTTCCCGCCGTCCTTGCCGTACTTCGCCGGATAGCGCTTGATGTTGACGCCGCCGAGGGGCGCGACATCCACCTGACGGCTGCCGAGCGCGGTCGGATACACATCCCCGGTGCTGGGCAGCTCGACCAGGTGCACATCGTTCTTGGTGAGCCCCGCCTTGGCCAGGATGCGCAACACGAGCGCGCCCTGGGCCTGCCCCGGGCTGTAGGCGATCTTCTTGCCGCGCAGGTCCGCCAGGGTGTCGACGTCCGTACCGGGAGCGATTCCGAGCTCGTAGACGGGGTGCTGCAACGGGTCCTTGCGAAATTCCGCCGCCACAAGCTTTGTATCGAGACCGGTCCAGTGGGCGTGTATCGACGGGATCTCCGCCGACGAGCACAGATCCAGGGAATGCGCGCGGAAGGCCTCCGAGCACTGCGGACCGCCGCTGATATTGGCCCACTTGACCTTGAAGGGCAGCTTGTCGATCTGCCCCGAGAGCTTCAGTGCCACCTGCGTGTCCGGCGCACCGACCGTAATCGACGTATTCGCCTTCACCTTCTCCGGAATCTTGATATGGGCGAGGTTCTTACTATCGGCGGTGGTCGGTGAGGTGGTGTTCTCGGCGCAGCCGACCAGCAACGAGGTGCAGGTCAGAGCGGTCAGGATGAGCGGGGCGTGCCTGGGCATACGGGTTCCCGGGTGCAGGGCGTACGGCATCGGCGCGTACGGAAGTCAATTGATGTCGCGGGGCGGAATTCGTCGCGAGTGAGGCGTGTTCGCTACTGGAGTTCAGCTACACAGCGCGACGGTGAGGCGCATCAGATCGACAGGGCGCCGCTGCGTGAACCGCGAAGAGGTCGGCATGCCGCTGAAGCTACCCACGACGCCAAGAAAGGGTCAAGCGCGCGTTCGCCTTTCCGGAAGGCGGCAATGACGACTTCGTATGGCTGCCATGTTCGCGTTACATGGCTCTCGCGGGTGTCGGAATGGACCCGAGCAGCCCCTGCCGTCCTCGGTGACGGCGACGGTACGCGGCCCGCAGAGAGCGCGGCCGGGCGAAAAGGCCGTCTTGCCCGGTGCATGCCAATAGTGCGAGACTCCGGAAACCGATGCCTGCCCGTGAGCCGTTCGGCGAACTGGGCACGCCCCACGCTCAGCCGGCTGATCTCGACAGCAAGGGAGTGGCGTGTTAGGCACACTGAGGTTCAGGCACGTGTCCGTGGCGGCGGCGACGGCCGTCCTCGCGCTCCTTCTCCCCGCATGCGGCGGCGACGGCCAACCGGGCGGAAGCGGCCCCGCCGCTTCCGCGTCGCTCGACCCCGAGGCGGATCTGAGCAAGCAGCGGCTCACCGTCTCGAACTGGGACGGCTATATGCCGAAGGACCTTCCCGCCCGGTTCGAGTCGGCCGTCGGCGCGCCCATGACCGTCGCCAAGCACAGCACCAACGAGGAGATCGTCGCCAAACTGACCGCCTCCGCCGACAGCGGCATCGACGTGGCGTTCGTATCGGGCCAGTACGCGCAGGCGCTCGCGGCGCAAGGGCTGCTCGAACCCATCCACCACGATCTGGTCCCGCACCTCAAGAACCTGGACCCGCTCGCCGCCCGGCTCGCCCATGACAAGGGCAACGTCTACTCCGTCCCGTACACCTGGGGCACCACCGGGCTCTGCTACCGCAAGGACCTCGTCGGCTACACCCCCGACAGCTGGAACGACCTGCTGAAGCCGCGCGCCGCGGTCAAGGGCAAGGCCACCATGCTGAAGACCGAACGCTGGCTCTTCCTCCCCGCCCAGAAGGCGCTCGGCTACTCGGTGAACACCACCGACGAGCAACAGCTCGCCCAGGTCAAAGAGTTGCTACTCACTGCGAAGGACGGGCTCCTCGCCTACGACGACACCACGTTCGGCGACCGGCTCAAGTCCGGGGAGGCCGTGCTGGCGGAGGCCTGGGACGGCTGGTGCCCGACCGACGACAAGAGGATCGGCTTCGTCGTCCCCAAGGAGGGCAGCGACCTCTGGACCGACACGATGGTCATCCTCAAGTCGTCGAAGAACAAAGAGGCGGCGCACGCCTTCATCGACTACGTCCTCGACGCGAAGGTACACTCCTGGGTCGCCTCGAACATCTTCTACAAGGTCCCCAACACCGCCGCCATGGCCGAACTCGACCCGGCCCTGCTGAAGAGCTACCCCGCACTCGCCATGCCCCCCGAGCAACTGCTCAAGGGTGAGTCCGTCGTCGACCTTGGGGACGCCGCGACGGCGTACACCCGGATCGTCACGGAAGTCACCGCGGGCTGATGGCCCGCCGGGGGAAGGCGGCCGGAGGACCACATGTGCGAACCCGTCTCGTCCTGCTCGGCCCGGGCCTGTCCTACCTGGCCGTCCTGCTCCTGCTGCCGCTGGCCCTGCTGATCGGCTACACGGTCTTCCGGCGGGGCCGCTTCGGCGGGATCGCGTACGAGGACGGAAGTACCGGCGAGAACTTCGCGCGGATCACCGACCCCCTCTACGCCGGCGTCCTCACCGACTCGCTGCGCATCGCCGCCGTCACCACGCTGCTCGCGCTTCTCCTCGGCTACCCGACCGCGTACGCGATCAGCCGGCTGCCCGGCAGATGGCGCACGGTCGCCCTGGTCCTGGTCGTGCTCCCGTTCTGGACCAACTTCCTGATCCGTACCTACGCCTGGATCGTGCTGCTGTCCAGCCGCGGTGTGGTCAACTCGGCCCTCACCGGCATCGGGGTGATCGACCGGCCACTGAAACTCCTCTACACGGAACCCGCCGTCGTCCTCGGACTGCTCTACGCCTATCTCCCGCTGATGGTGCTGCCGCTGTACTCGGCGATCGAGCGGATCGACCCCCGGCTGCTCGAAGCCTCGGCCGATCTGGGCGCCCGCCCGGCCCGCACGTTCTGGAGCGTGACGCTCCCGCACACCCTGCCCGGCGTGCTGACCGGCTGCGTCTTCGTCTTCGTGCCCAGCCTCGGCAACTTCGTCGTCCCCGAACTGCTGGGCGGCGGGCACACGGTCATGGTCGGCAACCTGATCAGAGACCAGTTCCTCACGGCACGGGACTGGCCGTTCGGCTCGGTGCTCGCCCTCGCCCTCATGGCGTTCCTGGTCCTGCTGCTCATGGCGCAGGCCTGGGCCGGGCGCCGGCTGGGCGGCCGCTGATGCGCCGGGCGACGCTCCTCCCGCTGTGGTTGACGTACGCGTTCCTCTACACGCCCGTCGTGGTGCTCGTGGTGATGTCCTTCAACCGCTCGGACAGCCCCTACGAGTGGTCGGGGTTCAGCACCGCCTGGTACAGCACGCTGGCCGGCGACGACGAGGTCCTGCGGGGCCTGGCCAACACGCTGATCGTGGCCGCGGGCGCGACCGCCCTGTCCACCGTCCTCGGCACACTGCTCGCCGTGGGGCTCGCCCGCCACGCGAGCCGGTCGCGGCTGCTGCCCGCCCTGTCGGTGCTGCCCGCCGTCCTGCCGGACATCGTGCTCGCGATCGGCCTGCTCGCCTTCTACTCGCTCGTCTCGGCCACCCTCGGCCTGCACTCGGTGCTGCTCGCCCACACCGTCTTCGGCCTCGCCTTCGTCACGGCCGTCGTGCGCACCCGGATCGCCCACGTCGACCCTTCCCTGGAGGAGGCCTCACGCGACCTCGGCGCGGGCGAGGTCACCACGTTCCTCCGCATCACCCTGCCGACCCTCGCCCCCGGCATCGTGGCGGGCGCGCTACTGACGTTCACGCTCTCGCTCGACGAGTTCGTCATCGCCTTCTTCACCGCGGGACCGAAGGATCCCACCCTGCCGATCGTCATCTACTCGATGATCAGGTTCGGCGTGACCCCCGAGATCAACGCGCTCGCCACCCTGCTGCTCGCGGTCAGCTTCACCGTGGTGATCGCCGCCCAGCGCGTCAGCCGGCTGACGGAGGCGCTGTGATCCGTATCCATGCCGTCACCCGGCGGTTCGGCGAGGTCACCGCCCTGGACGGGGTGAGCCTGGAGGTCGAGGAGGGCGAGTTCTTCGCCCTCCTCGGCCCGAGCGGCTGCGGGAAGACGACCCTGCTGCGCGTCCTCGCCGGATTCGAGACCCCGGACAGCGGCACGGTCACCCTGGACGGCCAGGACCTGCTGGGCGTGCCCGCGCACCGGCGGCCGGTCAACCTCATGTTCCAGTCGTACGCGCTGTTCCCGCACATGAACGTGGAGAAGAACATCGCGTACGGGCTGGCGCGGGAAGGGCTCGCCCGGGCGGAGATCGGCGAACGGGTCGCGGCCGTCCTTGCCACCGTCGGGCTGACCGCGCAGGCCCGCAGACGGCCGCACCAACTGTCCGGCGGGCAGCGGCAGCGGGTCGCCCTCGCCCGTGCCATCGTCAAACGCCCGCGTGTGCTGCTGCTCGACGAGCCGCTGTCGGCGCTCGACAAACAGGTCCGCGCCGAGATGCAGCTGGAGCTCAAGCGCCTCCAGCACCAGGTGGGCATCACCTTCATCGTCGTCACCCACGACCAGGAGGAGGCCATGTCGCTCGCCGACCGGATCGCCGTCCTGGACCGGGGGCGCGTCCAGCAGGTCGACACCCCCGTCGAGCTCTACCGGCACCCTCGGGGCCGGTTCGTCGCGGGCTTCGTCGGCGCCAACAACGTCTTCTCCGGACGGCTGCTGCCCTCCGGCGCACTCGACGTACCCGGCGTCGGTGTTCTGCCCGCCCCGGCCGGTGACACGGCGGCGCTGGTCGGCGTACGCCCGGAGAGCATCCGGCTCGCCGCCGGGGACGCGGACGCTTCCTTGCACGGCACGGTGTTGGACATCAGTTACCTCGGCGGCTCTTCGAGGATCGCGGTCACGGTCCCCGGTCTGGACCGGCCGGTCCTGCTGACCGTTGCGGGCCCGGCCACGGTGACCTCCGGGGCCCGCGTCGCGCTGTCGTGGGACCCGGAGAGCGCGGTACTGATCGAGACGACGGGAGACACCCCTTGAGCGGACCCCTGACCATCCTCTTCGCGCCGGAGAGCGCGTACGGCCCGACCAACAACTGCGTCGGCATAGGCGACGTACTGCGCCGACGGGGCCACCGCGTGGTGTTCGCGGCGGAGGCGTCCTGGAAGGGCAGGCTCGCCCCGCTCGGCTTCGAGGAGGACCTGGTCGACCTGGCCCCGCCGCCCGAAAAGCCCCAGGAGGCGGGCCAGTTCTGGAAGGACTTCGTACGGGACACCGCCCCCGAGTTCCAAAAGCCCACGATCGAACAGCTGGGCACGTGGGTCAGGCCGGTCTGGGAGGAACTGGTCGCCGGCGCCCGGTACTGCGAACCTCAGCTCAAGAGAATCGTCGACCGGGTCCGGCCGGATGTGATCGTCGAGGACAACGTCGTCTGCTTCCCCGCGCTGACCACGGCGGACGTGCCCTTCGTGCGGATCGTCTCCTGCAACCCGCTGGAGGTGAAGGGCGAACACGTTCCCCCGCCCTTCTCCGGGTACCCGGCCGGTGACCGCGCGGGCTGGGCCGAGTTCCGTGCCGAGTACGACCGTACGCACCGCGAGCTCTGGGCCGAGTTCAACGCCTGGGTCGTGGACCGGGGCGCGAGGCCGCTGCCCGCCCTGGAGTTCATCCACGACGGCGAGCTGAACCTGTACGTCTACCCGGAGATCGCCGACTACGCCGATGCCCGCCCGCTCGACCCTGCCTGGCACCGGCTGGACTCCTCGGTCCGCGAGACCGACGAGGAGTTCACCCTGCCGCCGGAGTGGGCCGAACGGCCTGAGGGCAGCGCGCTGATCTATTTCAGCCTGGGCTCCCTCGGCTCCGCCGACGTCGGCCTCATGCGCCGGATCATCGCCTCCCTGGCGCGCACCCCGCACCGCTACATCGTCTCCAAGGGGCCGCTGCACGACGAGATCGAGCTGCCTCCCACCATGTGGGGCGCGGAGTTCCTCCCGCAGACGCGGATCCTCCCGCTCGTCGACCTCGTCATCACCCACGGCGGCAACAACACGACCACCGAGAGCCTCCACTTCGGCAAGCCCATGATCGTGCTCCCGCTGTTCTGGGACCAGTACGACAACGCACAGCGGGTCGCCGAACTCGGCTATGGCGTCCGCCTCGACCCGTACCGCTTCACCGACGCTCAACTGCACGGCGCCCTGGCGGAGTTGCTCGGCGACACCCGCCTGCGGCACCGGCTGACGGAAGCCTCCAGGACCATCCGGGCCCGCGACGGGCTGCGCACCGCCGCCGACCTCATCGAGCGGCTCGGCCACGAAAGGCAGGGAACATGAAACCGTCCTTACGGCTCGGCCTCGGCGTCGCCGTCCTCGCGGCGCTCTCCGCCTGCGCGGACGGGCCCTCGTCGTCCTCCCACGGTGACTCGGGCGCCCGGACCACGCTCCAACTCGCCGTTCCCTCGGCCGTGATCGCCCCCAAGGAAGAGGTCGCCACCTACGCGGTGGGCGACACCGAGGGCTATCTGGCCGCGGAAAAGCTGAAGGTCGACGTAATCAACACCGACGGGTCGGTGGCAGCGGTCCAGGCCGTCGCCTCGGGCAGCGCCGACATCGCGCCGGCCGACGCGGGAGCCATCCTCGCCGCACGGGAGAAGGGCGTCCCGGTGAAGGTCATCGGGGGCCTGGTACGGAACTGGCCGTGGCGCATGGCCGTCCGGCCCGGCAGTGAGGTCAGGAGCCCGGCCGACCTCAAGGGCAAGAAGATCGGGGTCATCAGCCTCGCCTCCGGCTCGGCCATCTATGCCCGCGCGTACGCGAGCGACGCCGGACTGGACGCGGCCAAGGACGTCGACCTGCTGCCGGTCGGCGTGGGCGCACAGGCCCTGGCCGCTCTGGAGGACGGCAGGGTAGACGTGCTCGCCCTGTACACCCAGGCGTACACCACCATCGAGAACACGGGCACCGAGCTGCGCTATCTCGACAACTCCGATGCGTTCGACGGCATCCGCTCCCTGACCTACACGGTGACCGAGAAGACGCTGAAGGAGAAGAAGGACGCGCTGACGCGCTACTTGCGCGCCTCCTACAAGGCACTGCTCTTCTCCGCCGTCAACCCCGAGGCCGCGATGCGCGACGGCTACCAGACCTTCCCCAAGCTGCTGACCGGCAAGAAGGCCGACGACCGCATCGCCGACGACACCAGGACCCTCGAGGCGTGGATCAAGACCGCGGTCCCCGCCGCCGGTGAGCCCGAGAACTTCAAGGACTGGGGTGCGATCAGCGACGTGGAGTGGGTCAAGACGGTCGCCTACACCAGGACGGCCGGCCAGATCACCAAGGACGTCCCCCTCCCGGAGCTGTGGGACGGCAGCCTGCTGGGGGGCGCGAACGACTTCGACCCGGCGGCCGTGATCGCGAAGGCGAAGGCCGCCGGGTGACGCGGGAAGGCGGGGAGAACAGGAGAGCGGGGAGAGCGTGGACGAAGACCGCTGGATCGAGGTCACCGGACTGCACAAGACTTACCGGCCGCGCAGGACCGAGCCGACCCACGCGCTCTCGGACGTCACCTTCACGGTCCGACGCGGCGAGTTCCTGTCGGTCGTCGGCCCGTCGGGATGCGGCAAGACCACCCTGCTCAAGATCCTCGCCGGGATCGTCTCCAGGAGCCAGGGGACGGTCCGCGTCGCCGACCGCGACGTGACGGGGCCACTGCCCGAGGTGGGCATGGTCTTCCAGACGCCGACCCTCCTGCCCTGGCGCACCGTGCTGCAGAATGTGATGGTGCCCGTGGAGGTACAGAAGCTCGACGCCTCGGTGTACCGGGAGCGGGCCGAGCGGCTGCTCGCCATGGTCGGCCTCGACGGCTTCGAGGGCAGACACCCGCATGAGCTCAGTGGCGGGATGCAGCAGCGCGCCGGAATCTGCCGGGCCCTGGTGCACGACCCGGCCGTGCTGCTGATGGACGAGCCCTTCGGCGCACTCGACGCACTGACCCGCGAGTCGTTGAACGTCGAGTTGCTGAGGATCTGGCGGGAGAGCGGCCAGACCGTCGTGTTCGTCACCCACTCCATCCCCGAGGCGGTCTTCCTCTCCGACCGGGTCGTGGTTCTCAGCGCCCGCCCTGGCCGCATAGCCGAGATCGTCGACATCGAGCTCGAACGTCCGCGCACACTCGGCGCGATGGCCTCGGACCGCGCCGGAGTCTTCGTCGAGCGGGTCCGCAGGCATTTCAACGCCACCTGGGTGATCGACTCATGAAGCGACTCCGGGAGCGGCGGCTCCGCGTGGACCTGCGAGAGCGTCCCGAACTGCTGCTCGCTCCCGCGGTCTTCGTCGTCACCATGCTGGCCTGGGAGTTCGCGGTCCCCGCCTTCGGTATCGACGACTACGTGCTGCCGCGCCCCTCGCAGATCTACGACGCCCTCCGCACACAGCTGGCGGATCCGTTGTTCTGGGGACATCTGAAGGTGACGGTCCTGGAGTCGCTGTACGGCTTTCTGCTCGGAGTGGCGGCGGCGCTGGTGCTGGGCACCGCGATCTCCCAGGTGCGGCTGATCGAGCGCACCTTCATGCCCTATGTCGTCGCCTTCCAGACGGTGCCCAAGGTGGCGCTCGCGCCGCTGTTCGTCGTCTGGTTCGGCTTCGGTATGACGAGCAAGGTCGTCATGGCGGCGGTGATCTCGTTCTTCCCCGTGCTGGTCAACGTCATCGAGGGGCTGCGCTCGGCCGACGCCGACCGGATCCAGATGCTCACGGTGTTCGGCGCCGGCAGGTTCCAGGTGTTCCGGATGGTGCGGCTGCCGAGCGCGCTCCCCTTCATCTTCGCCGGCCTGGACATCGGGATCGTCTTCTCGATCCTCGGCGCCGTCGTCGGCGAGTTCATCGGCGCGAAGGAGGGCCTGGGATACCTCCTGCTGCAGACCAACTACAACTTCGACATCGCCGGGATGTTCGCCGTGCTGGTGGTGCTCTCCGTACTGGGGCTGATCGCCCACTTCATCATCCGGTTCGCCCAGAAGCGGCTCGTCTTCTGGGCCGAGGAGAACCGGGTGATCGGCGCATGACGAGCTGAGGACGACAGCGGCAGGAGGCCCGCATGACCGCATACGACCTGGTGGTGAAGAACGCCCGTGTGGTCGCCCACGACCACGATGACGCGCGCCCCGCGGACATCGCCGTCAGCGGAGGCCGGATCGCCGCCGTAGCCTCCGACATCGCCACGGAAGGCGCCCGTCGGGTGGTCGACGCCGACGGCAGGCTGGCCTTCCCCGGTGTCGTCGACGCCCACCAGCACTGGGGGATCTACCACCCGCTGCCCGAGGACGCGGCCGCCGAGAGCCGCGCATGCGCACAGGGAGGCGTCACCAGCGCCCTGACCTACACCCGGACCGGCCGCTACTACCTCAACAAGGCCGGTGCGTACGCCGACTTCTTCCCCGAGGTGCTGGCGGCCGCTTCCGGCCGCGCCCACGTCGACTACGGCTTCCACCTCGCGCCGATCTCGCGCGCTCACATCGACGAGATTCCAGACCTGATCGAGCGGTTCGGCGTCACCTCGTTCAAGGTCTTCATGTTCTACGGAAGCCACGGCCTCCACGGCAGGTCAACCGACCAGAACGCGTTCCTGATGCTCCCCGAGGGCGAGCGGTACGACTACGCGCACTTCGAGTTCGTCATGCGCGGGGTGCAGGCCGCCCGCGAGCGGTTCCCCGGCCTCGCCGACGAGATATCCCTCTCCCTGCACTGCGAGAGCGCCGAGATCATGACCGCGTACACCAGGCTGGTCGAGGAGGCGGGTGACCTGACCGGGCTCGCCGCCTACAGCGCCTCCCGGCCGCAGCACTCCGAAGGTCTCGCGGTCGCCGTCGCCTCCTACCTGGCGCACGAGACCGGGCTGCCCACGATCAACCTGCTGCACCTGTCGTCCCGCAAGGCGGTCGACGCGGCCGTGCGGATGAGCCGGGCGTTCCCGCACATCGACTTCCGCCGTGAGGTGACCGTCGGGCATCTGCTCGCCGACATCACCACCGCACACGGCATCGGCGGCAAGGTCAACCCGCCGCTGCGGCCCCGTGACGACGTCGAGGCGCTCTGGGAGCACATGCTCGACGGCACCGTCGACTGGGTCGTCAGCGACCACGCGTGCTGCCGCGAGGAGGTGAAGTTCGGCGAGCCCGAGGACGACGTCTTCCTCGCCAAGGCCGGCTTCGGCGGCGCCGAGTACCTCCTCCCCGGCCTGCTCACCGAGGGAACGAAACGCGGCCTGCCGCTGGGCCGGATCGCCGCACTGACCTCCTGGAACCCGGCCCGGCGCTACGGACTGCGCACCAAGGGCAGCCTCGCCCCCGGCTTCGACGCCGACATCGCCCTGGTCGACCCGGGCCGCACCTGGACCGTGCGCGCCGCGGAGTCGGAGTCGACGCAGCAGTACACCCCGTTCGAGGGCTTCGAGCTGACCGCCCAGGTCACCGACACCTTCTTGAGGGGCAACCACACCCTGCAGGCGGGCAAGGTCGTCGGCCCACCCGTCGGCGCCTACCTGCACCGTCCGACCGGCACCGCCTGAGCTTGACTCTGTTGAGAATCTCTGACGGTCGAGGTCAGCTGCCGAGGGTCCACCAGGACTTCGGCCGGGGATCCCCTGCTGATCCAGGAAGGTCCGGAAGGCGGTCGGCGGCTTTCGTGAACACCCGCCAACCAGCGCGAACAGTCACACGGCGCGCGGTCAGCCGATGTGTGTGAGCAGGTCCTGCGACAGGGTCCACAGGCGTCGTGCGTTGTCCGGGGCAAGGGCGTACCGGGCGACGCCGTGCAGCGTGCCGGAGCGGCGGTCGGCGACCGCGCCCGCGCCGCCCGCGCCTACGCTCGCCGCACCAACTCCCCATGACCCCCCGGTCACCCAGCAACCACCAGCGCGAAAAGGAAGCACACCACCGGGGGCGTGGTGCTGGGCGCCCGTCAGGCGCCGAAGCGATGGCGCGCGTCCTCGATGTGACCGAGGTACTGGTGGGTCCAGCCGCACATCCCGTCGACCGTCGCGCGCAGGGCCCGGCCCGGCTCGGTGAGGGTGTACTCGACCCGGGGCGGCACGGTGGGGTGCACCTTCCGCTCGACCAGGCCGTTGCGCTCCAGCATGCGCAGGTTCTGGGTGAGCATCTTATGGCTGACGCCCTCGACGTCGTTCCGCAACTCGCTGAAGCGCAGGGTGCGCTCACCGAGTGCCTCGATGATCAGGAACGCCCACTTGTTGGCGACGTCCGAGAAGATCTCCCGCGCCAGAGAGTCCGCGCGCCTCAGGTCCGCGTCCTCGGGCAGACCCTTGAGTAGCTGCTTGGTCACCATCAGGTTCCCCAGTCACCGAAAAGTGCGTTCTTCCAGGTCGACTGCCACTCTCCTACAGTTCCTCAGTAACTACAAGAGAGCAAGGAAGAAGGGGCGAGCACCATTGGCCACCATCGATGTCTTCAACCACAACGTGCCGGCCGAGAGCGACTTCGGCTACTCGCAGGCCATCAAGTCCGGCGATCTCATCCACGTCTCCGGACAGCTCTCGCTCGACGAGGCAGGCGAGTTCCTCTCCGCGGGCGACTTCACCGCCCAGCTCGAGCAGACCTACGTCAACATGGACAAGGTCCTGGACCACTACGGCGTCACCCGGAACCAGGTCATCTCGCAGACCCTGTACGTGGTGAACCTGCGGCAGCATGCCACGGCGACAGCGGAGGGCAACCTGGCGTACTTCGGCGACCACCGCCCAGCCAGCACGGTCCTCGGCGTCACCGAACTGACCTTCCCCGGCCAGGTCATCGAGATCAGCTTCGTCGTCGACACGAAGCTGCCCGCCTGAGCTTGTCCGCAACGCACGGCCCGGCCTGACCGGCCTCCGGGAGTCACCCGGGCAGCCGCCGCTTCCGCCGCGAGGCGGCGGCCGCCTTGGCGGAAGCGAGTGGCCCAGGCCACTCTTGCGTCACCTCGAAGACGAGGTTCACTCCTGACTCCGCTCTCGCAGTTCAGCCAGCATGGGGCCGAGTCGCGCGGCGAGCTGGGAGTCGGTCTGCTCGAGTTCGTCGGTCAGGACAGTGACGGATGCTTTCAAGGCCCGTCGTAGCTCTGATTCCTCGACCGAGCGGACGAGCGTTGCCTCGAGTGGCGCGGTCATGACCTCGGGAAGCAGATGGGCGCCTTTGGCATGGACGGCTGTACAGCCGAGGCGCAGGCACGCCAGCGCGACGACATGATCACGCAAGACACTGATCCAGTATTCGGCCTGCCACCCCCGGCCTCGCCGGATGCAGATGTGGGCGTGTAGAGCGTGATGCCAGGCGAGGCCGGTCAGGGTGTCGCGATCGGCTTGTGGGAAGGGGTCCAGGGTTCGTTCCTCACCGAAGATCGTCCGCCACTGCGGGCCGCGCGCACCGAACTCCCCTTCGGGGCAGAACGTGATGTCGACTTCCAGTCAGCCGGGCAGGAGACCGCGAGAACCAGGTCGGTGTCCGACCATCGATCGCTGTGTCCGGTGGCTTGTGAACCGGTCAGAGCCGCTCCGGTGACGGCCTCGTCGGCTTCGGCAAACTGGATCAAGCGGTTTCGGAGGCGGTCTCGTTCCTCGACAGAGAACAGACAGCGGCCCCCCGGACACTGAGGCTGGCACCCGCAGGCCGCTCGCTCATCTCCTGACTCCTTGGGCACCATCTCATCAGGCGAGTCCGCGGTAGCAGATCAGGGTCAGGCGGCGGTCGGACCGCATCCGGGCCAGGCGGGTGCCCAGGTCGCACTGACACAGATCGTCAACTGATTGATTCTCCCGGGACTGGTAGCTGTCCTGGCCGTGCGTAGGGTTTCAAGAAGGCGGCAGTGCGGCATTCGCGCACTCGATCCGCTGCCGCGCCGAGTGTTCAGGCGCATCCACGAGAGAAGGAAGCACACCTTATGCACGCCCTTGTGGTCGATCACAGCGAGGCCGGACCCGTCCGGTTCGCCGATGTCGATGAGCCCGTGCCGTCCACCGGTGAGGCGGTGGTGGAGATACGGCACATCGGTCTCAATTTCGGCGAGCTGAGGTACGCGCACCAGTGGCCGGCCGGCGCTGTGCACGGTCATGACGCGGCCGGCGTCGTGGTGCGCGCCGCATCCGACGGCTCGGGGCCGCCCGAAGGTACGCGCGTCGCGCTGGGAATGGCTCCCTACGCGTGGGCGGAGCGGGTGGCGGTCGGCCCCGCCTGGCTCGGCACCGTTCCCGCGGGCGTGGATCTGGCCGACGCCGCCGCGCTGGGGGTCGCCGGGGTCACCGCACTCCGGGTGCTACGCAAGCGTTCCCTGCTGGCGCGCAACGTCCTGGTCACCGGCGCCAGCGGGGGCGTGGGGCACTTCGCCGTCCAGCTGGCCGCGCTGGCGGGCGCCCGGGTGACGGCACTCGTCGGTTCGCCGGACCGGGCCGCCGGACTCCGCGAACTCGGGGCCGACGAGATCCTGACCGACCTGGCCGAGACCGAGGACCGGTTCGACCTCGTCCTGGACACGGTCGGCGGGCCGCTGTCAGCCCGAGCGTGGAGTTCCCTCGCCGAGGGCGGCACCATCCACCTGGTCGGTTTCACCTCGGGCCAGGACACCACGTTCCCCTCAGGGACCTTGTTCGGCTTCGGCGAACCCCGCACCATCGCCACCTACGGCGACATGACGCCGCCCGGAGCGGAGTTGACGGATCTGTTGGGCCTGGTAGCCGCCGGGAGGCTTGCGGCACCGGTCGGACTGCGAGGCGGCTGGAAGGACGTGGACAACGCCATCCAGGCGCTGTTCGCCCGGAAGGTGCACGGAAAGATCGTTCTTGACGTGGCCTGAAGCCCTGGACGAGGAACACATGCGACGTCGCCCGCCGGCGGTCGCGGATCGCGGCGGTGGACGAGAGTGGAACCATGGACGTACTCGCGGAGGCCTTGCGTGTTTCGGGTGCGCGAGGGGCGCTCGGGGTCAGGCTGAAGGCCGGAGGAACCTGGGGCCAGTGGCTGGACTCCTATCCGGGAGCGGCACTGCACGTGGTGTCCCGCGGCACGATGTGGCTCCACGTCACCGGCGAGAAACCCCTGGAGGTGCAGGCCGGAGGCGCCGTCCTGGTGGCGCCGGGCACCGCACACGGGATAGCCGGCGGCTCCAGCGTGACGATGGGTACGTGCGACCAGAAGGCGGCGGTCCAGGCCATTGCCGATGGCAAGGCCCTCCAACTGGGTTCGGCACCCGCGCAGACGGAAGTGATCGTCCTGCACTATGAGCAGGACCCGGAGGTGAGCACACCGGTGCTCACCTCCCTCGCCCGGCCGATGCACGTCGCAGCCCGGGAGAACGCACAGCTCAAAAGGACCGTCGAACTCCTCACGGCGGAACTCGCACAGCCGCAGATCGGCACCACCGCCGCCGTCAACAGCATCGTCGACCTGCTGCTCGTCCAGTTCGTACGCGCATGGCTGGACCGCCACCCGGAGGAGCAGTCCGGCTCATGGCTGGGCGCCATGCGTGATCCGGTCGTGCGCGACGCCCTCGCATGTGTCCACACCCAACCGGAACACCCCTGGACCACGGAGACCCTGGCCGCCGCGACGAGCGTCTCCCGGGCGACACTGTCCAGGCACTTCCGGTCCGCCCTCGGACAGACGCCGGGCGCGTACGTGACGCAGTGGCGCATGGACCTGGCGGCCGTCCGGCTCCGCGATACCGATGAGCCGGTCGAGTCGATATCCGGTGCGGTCGGATACGGCTCTCCGCACACGTTCAGCCGTGCCTTCCGACGTGCCCGAGGCATGGCCCCTGGCGAGTACCGTTCTCGACTTCGCAAGTGATCGCAGGCAGGTGCACAGGGCCTGGAAGACCTCGGACCGCTCCGCCGAACTCCCGGTGTAGCAACGTCAGTTGCGGGGTTCGGTGTGATGCGGCTGCCCGCCAGGGTCTATGCCAGCGCGACGTGGGTGCCGAAGGCCCGGGCGTGGTAGGTGAGCGGGGCGCCATCGGCGGCTTCGGTCGCCAGGACGTTGCCCAGGGCGATCACGTGGTCTCCTCCCCCGACCACATCCGCCACCTCGCAGGCCAGCCAGCCGGGGGCGGCGGATAGCCGGGGGACGTCCCAGTCCACCTCCCAGGACACGCCGGTGAACCTTCCGGCGCCCCCCTTGCGCGCAAAGGCCAGCGCCAGCGCGGATTGCCCGTGTCCCAGGACATTGACTCCGAACCGCAGCGACGACTTGATCAACGTCAAGAGCTCCGAACGACGGTCGAGGGCGATCAGAACCATGGGCGGTTGCATCGACAACGACGCGAAAGCGCTGACCGTGGTGCCGTGCGGCCGTTCTCCGTCCATCGCGGTGACGACGGTCACCGGCGTGGCCACACCGGCCATCACCTCGCGGAAGGAAGACATCAGCAGCGCATTCTCGGATTCGGCCATCGCAGCTCCCTGGATGGAAAATGGCGGTGTGGCACAGAGGTGCTGGGCGATAGGTTCTGTCCGCCGGCAGACAGGGATTTTCGGTGTTCCGCTGGTCCTACAGCTGAAGGATCAGCTTTCCCGTATTGGCTCCGGTGAACAGGCCACGAAGCAGGCTCGGAAAGTCCCTGAGACCGCCTTCCACAACGTGCTCGGCCGAGGTCAACTTGCCTTCCGCAAGCCACTGGGCGAGTTGTCGGGTCGCCTCGGGGTAGCGGTCCTCGTAGTCGAATACGACCATGCCGGTCATCGATGCCCGGTTCACGAGCAGCGACATGTAGTTCGCCGGGCCTTTCGGGCGCTGGTCGTTGTATTGGGACATCGCGCCGCTGATGACGACGCGTGCCCCGCGCGCGAGCCTGGTCAGCACCGCGTCCAGGATCGGGCCACCGACGTTGTCGAAGTACACGTCCACGCCGCCGGGGGCGTACGCGCGCAAGGCTTTCCGCACATCGTCACTCTTGTAGTCGATGGCCGCGTCGAAGCCGATCGCCTCGACCAGGGTCCGGCATTTCTCCGGGCCACCCGCGATACCGATGGCGCGGCAGCCGGTGATCTTGGCGATCTGACCCACCATGCTGCCGACGGCACCCCCCGCGCCCGACACCACAACGGTGTCGCCCTGCCGTATACGGGCGACGTCGAAGAGACCGAAGTAGGCGGTCAGGCCGGTGATGCCGAGCGCACCGAGGTATGTCGTCTTCGGCGCGATCGAGGTGTCGATCTTGTGGAGGCCCGTGCCGTCGGACAGCGCGTATTCCTGAACGCCGAAGGCTCCGTAGAGCTCGTCGCCGACCGCGTATTCGGGGTGCCGGGACGCGATGACCGTACCGATCCCGCCCGCCCTCATGACGGCGCCGAGGTCCACGGGGGGTACGTAGGACGCGCCCGGGTTCATCCAGCTCCGCATCGCCGGGTCGATGGAGATGAGATCGACCTTGACTACGACCTGCCCCTCGCCCGGTTCGGGTATCTCAGCGGTGGTGAGGGTGAAGTCGGTGTCCTTCACATCGCCTTCGGGGCGTGCGGCGAGCACCATCTGGTGATTGCTGTCCATGGTTTCCCTTTCCGTTGCGTGCCGCCTGCCCGGCGCGCGGCAGCGCCACAGCACACGCAAGCCTCCGGTGCCGGCGCCTACGGCCACGAGTTCGGCCTCATGCGCCGCCCGGTGATGGTCCGTCACGTCCGCCGACCGCATGATGCCCGCTTCGACTTGACTGCTGCGGCACGGAGCGAAAGTATAACGACTGAACTAGTAAAGCAAATGAACTACTTAACGCCAAAGCACTTGCGCCGAAGAGAGGTCTCCCATGCCCCACACGCATCACGAGGCGGACGCGAATCAGGAAAGCCTCGGGGAGGCGACGGATCGCATCCGTCTCCAGGCGCAGGCCATGGCCGCCGACAACGAACGGGAGCGCCGGCTGAGTCCGGAGCTGATCGATGCGCTCCGTGACTCCGGGCTGATGCGCTGCGGAGCACCCGAGGCTCTCGGCGCCGCACAGGCCCCGCCCGCCGTGTCACTTGAATGCGCCGAGACCATCGCGCGCGGCGACGCCGCCACCGGCTGGTGCGTCTCGATCGCTCTCACCAGCAGCCTGCTCGCGGCGTACCTTCCGGAGAAGGGCGCCGCCGAGACTTTCGGTGACCCGCGCGCGATCGCGGCGGGCGTGTGGGCGCCGCGGGCCAAGGCCCGCCCGGTCGAGGGAGGCGTGGTCGTCTCCGGCCGCTGGTCGTTCTGCAGCGGGATCACGCACGCGGACTACTTCTTCGGCGGCTGCGTGGTGGACGACGGCCGCGGTGACAAGGACGGTGCGCCGACGCTCCGCGCGGTCGGGATCCCGGCCGAACAGCTACGGATACTCGACACCTGGCACACGTCCGGCCTTCGCGCGACGGGCAGCCATGACGTCGTGGCCGAGGAGGTGTTCGTTCCCGCGCACCGCGTACTGGCGCTGGACGACGGTCCGCTGATCGACGCTCCGCTGTACCGCTTTCCGATCTACGGGTACTTCGCGCTGTCCATCGCCGCGGCCGCGCTGGGCAACGCACGCGGGGCGATCGATGACCTCATGGACCTCGCGGGCCACAAGGTCGCCACCGGCTCGCGGCGAACCCTGGCGGAGAAAGCGACCACGCAGGCCGCCGTGGGACAGGCGGAGGCCGCCTTGCGCGCCGCACGCGCCTTCTTCTACTCCGCCATCGACGACGCCTGGCAGGCGGCGTGCACCGCCGACGCAGTGGGGCTCGGCCCTCGCACCGGGTTGCGTCTGGCAGCGGCCCACGCCGCTCGCACGTCGGCGGAAGTCGTCCGCGCCATGTACGACCTCGGCGGCGGATCGGCGGTCTACGACAGCTCGCCGCTCCAGCGCCGCTTCCGGGACGCGACCACCGCCACCGCCCACCTCCAGGTGAGCCCGGCCACCTGGGAGACGACCGGCCGCATCCTGCTCGGCCTACCGACGAACGTGGCGCAGCTGTGAGGCGGCGATCGCTCGGCGTGGTACTTCCGTACTGGCTGGACCGACCCGACCTGGAAGCCCTCGGGATCGCCCACCAGGCGAGTGCCTGCGGCTTCGAGCGGCTGTGGCTCGGCGAGATGGCCACCTTCGACGTGTTCGCCCTCGCCACCGCCGTCGCCAACAGCACCTCGATCCCCCGACTGACGGTCGGCCCGCTCGCCGTCGGCGTGCGCTCCCCCGTCACCATCGCCATGGGGGCCGCCAGCGTCGCAACGCTGACGGGCACACACGTGGATGTGGCGCTGGGAGCCTCCAGCCCGCACATCGTCTCCGACTGGCACGACCGCGGCTGGAGCGGCAACCCGCAGCGCACCAGGGAATCGGTCACGGTGCTGCGTGAACTCCTCGGTGGAGGGCGGGCCGCCTTTGCCGGCCGGCACATCCGCACGCGGGGCTTCCGGCTCCGCCGGCCGCAGCCGGACTCCAAGATCAGCGTCGCGGCGTTCGGGCCACGCATGACGCGCGTCGCGGCGGAGACCGCGGACGAGGTCGTGCTGAACCTGGTGCCGCCGGAACACATCGCCAAGGTGCGCGCGTCGATCGACGCCATCGCCGAAGCCCGCGGGCTGCCCGCGCCACGGCTCGCGGTGTGGGTCACCTGTTCCGTCGAACCGCGCCCGGCCACCCACCACCAGCTCGCCTCGCAGCTGGCCGTCTACCTCCGCCCACCGGGATACGGCGAGATGTTCACCGAACTGGGCTTCGGCAGCCTCGTCCGCCAGGCGCGTTCCACCACCGGACGCCATACGCTTGTCCCAGAGATTCCCCCCGAGCTTCCGGCGGCCGTCGGCGCGATCGGCTCAGGACCTGAAGTAGTGCGACGTATCGAGAGCTACTTCAACGCCGGCGCCGACCACATCGGGCTGGTACCCACGACGGCGGACGACTCCGACGGCGCCGGGACCTTGGCCTTCATCAGGGAACACGCCCCGGACCTCGTCTCGGGGCCGATCGGGGCGAAGCAGCCGGCCGGCGACGACGGGATACGATCTCTCGGTGACGGACACCCCTGAGGCGCAGCCCCCGGATTCGCGCGGCGACGACTCGGTCACGCGGACACTCAACCTGGTCGGCGAGCGATGGACGATGCTGATCCTCCGTGAAGCCTTCTTCGGTGTGCACCGTTACGGACAGTTCGCCCAGAACCTGGGCATTCCGCGCCCCACCCTGTCGAACCGGCTCGGCAAGCTCGTGGACGTCGGCCTGCTGATCCGGGAGCGCTACGCGGGCGGTCCGATCCGCAGCGACTACGAATACCGCCTCACCCAGGCCGGCCTCGATCTCTTCCCAGCGATCCAGATCTTGATGGAGTGGGGCAATACCTACCTCCCGGACGACCCGGCGGGCAGCGGATCCACGGTGGCCTGGACACACGACGTGTGCGGATCGCCCACACACCCGAGGCTGACCTGCGACCAATGCGGGGAACCGGTCACCGCGCACAATGTGCACCTCACGGGCGATACGCCGTGAGGTGACCTCGCCGGCCGGAGTGTGCACCTCAGGCGTCGCCGCTGCCGAGGTGCCGGGCTGCGAGCGCGGTGACCTGGGCAGACAGGTCCGACAAGGAGGAATCGCGCAGCGCGGCGGCGTGTGCCAACCGGGCCACGTCGCTCACCCAGGCACCCGTGGCCCGATCACCCTCACCGATCCGAACGAACCCACGGTCCAACAGCCCGCGGGCCTCGGTCTCCCGCTTCCGGGCCACCGCTTTGACCACGCCGATCGCATTGGCCAGGGCACTGGCCGGCCGTGACCACTCGCCCTCACGGGCGCGTGCCGCCGGATTTCCCGCGTCATAGTGCGGGTCATCCGCAACCGATGCGGTGCGCACATCCAGGTCAAGCCGCCAGAACAGCGGCACCCCCGCAAAGCGGACGAACAGCAGGCGGCGGCGGTCGGAGCGGTGGAAGTCCGGGTCAATGCGGACGCTGTCGACCGGCTGGACCTCTCCAAGCGCCCCGGCCACGCGGGCCAGGCAATCCGGGAACCGCGCGTCCGGCACCACCCACGCGATATCGATATCACTGAAGGCGTCCGCAGCGCCTGACGCCAGCGAACCGGTCAACTCCGCGGCTGAGCCCGGGCAACACCTCTCCAACGCGATACACACCTCGGCGGCCAAGGCGGCACGATCGGCTTCTCTCACCACACCACACACCCTAAGTCCCGGCCCTGCGGCAGACCCGATTAGCGCAGCGCCCGCGCACCTATGACGGACAGCGTCTGCAACTTCTCGTAGCTCTCACTGCCGGGAATGGCGGTGTAGACGATCAGGAAGTGCGACTGGTTCGGATCGAGCAGCGTCTGGCAGGTCAGCTCCAATGCGCCGAGCTCGGGGTGGATGAAATTCTTCACCTCGTTGGGCCGGATGCCGACCTCGTGGTCGTTCCACACCTGGCGGAACTCCTCGCTTTGAGCGAGCAGCAGGTCGGCGTAGTGGGCCGCGCGGGAACCAGGGCCCCGCAGCGTGGCCACCCCGCGCAGGCCCGAGACGAACATGCGGGTCAGGAACGGATGGTCGTCGGGGGCGTAGAGCTGTCGAGTGGCGGGGTCGGTGAACCATCGGTAGCCGAGGCTGCGGGCCGGGCCGCTGTAGACGGTCAGGTCGCCGGTGAGCGCGATGCCGAGCGGGGTCTGCCGCAGCGTCTCGCCGAGTTCGGTGACGATCTCCGCGGGAGTGTCGTGCAGGCGGTCGAGGATGCGCAGCAGGCCGGGGCTGATGTGCTCGCTGTCCGCGCCCCGCGGGGGCGGGGTCTGTCCGGCGAGCCGGAACAGATGGTCGCGCTCATCGAGGGAGAGGTGGAGCCCTTGCGCGATGGAGGCGATCATCTGCCCGGACGGCTGGGGTCCGCGCTCCCGCTCGAGCCGCGCGTAGTAGTCGGTCGACATATGGCACAGCGCGGCCACTTCCTCCCGCCGCAGCCCGCTTGTCCTGCGGCGCGGTATACGCGGGAGGCCGACGTCTTCGGGTTGCAGCGACTCCCGGCGGCGCCGGAGGAACTCCGCTGTCGGCGTACAAGTGAACGTGCGCCATCTCGTACGGAGGAATGTGCACCGTTTTCGGTGCGGTGATGGGGTGGGGGCCGTGAGTCTGCTGCTGTCGGTTCGGTGCGGCAGGAGGGCGGCTGACGGT
>NZ_JAGFNO010000015.1:0-239353 GCF_017592595.1 Streptomyces sp. NEAU-YJ-81
TGGCGCGGTGGCTGGTGGGGCAGGGGGTGGGGCCTGAGTCGTTTGTGGCGGTGGTGTTGCCCCGGTCGGTGGAGCTGGTGGTGGCGCTGCTGGGTGTGCTGAAGGCGGGTGGTGCGTATGTGCCGGTCGATCCGGAGTATCCGGCGGAGCGGATAGCGCACATCCTGGGCGACGCGCGGCCGGTGCTGGTCATCGATGATGTGGCGGCGCTCGCGGCGGCTGACGAGTATGTGGACACGCCGGTGGAAGACGCTCCGAAGCTGTCGCATCCCGCGTATGTGATCTATACGTCGGGTTCGACGGGTCGGCCGAAGGGTGTGGTGGTCGAGCATGGGTCGGTGGGGGCGTATTTGGAGCGGGCGCGGGAGGTGTATCCGGATGCGTCGGGTACGGCGTTGCTGCATTCGTCGGTGGCGTTCGATCTGACGGTGACGGCGTTGTACACCCCGCTGGTGAGCGGTGGTCGGGTGGTTTTGGGTGCGTTGGATGAGCGGGCTGGGGATGGTGGTCGGCCGTCGTTTATGAAGGTGACGCCGTCGCATTTGGGGTTGTTGGAGGTGTTGCCGGAGGGTGTGTCGCCGTCGGGGACGTTGATCACTGGTGGTGAGGCGCTGGTGGGTGAGGCGCTGGGGTCGTGGCGGGCCGCGCATCCGGATGTGACGGTGGTCAATGCGTATGGTCCCACTGAGGCGACGGTCAACTGTGCGGACTACCGCATCGAGCCTGGTGTTGCGGTGGGGTCGGGGCCGGTGCCGATTGGGCGGCCGTTCTGGAATACCCGCGTCTATGTGCTGGACGCGTCGTTGCGGCCGGTGCCGCCGGGGGTGGCCGGTGAGCTCTACATCGCTGGCGTGGTCCTCGCGCGGGGGTATTGGCGTCGTGCGGATCTGACGGCGGAGCGGTTCACCGCTGATCCGTTTGGTCCGGTGGGTGCGCGGATGTATCGCACGGGTGATGTGGCGCGGTGGAACGCCGATGGTCAGTTGGTGTATGTGGGCCGGGTCGATGACCAGGTCAAGGTGCGTGGTTTCCGTATCGAGCTGGGCGAGATCCAGGCCGTCATCAGCGGCCATCCCGACGTTGCCCAGGCTGCGGTAGTCGTGCGGGAGGACCGGGCCGGGGATCAGCGTCTGGTCGCCTATGTGGTGGCGGATTCCAACGTTTCCGATGCGGCCCTGCGGGAGCACGCCGCCGAGGTGCTGCCGGATTACATGGTGCCCTCGGCGTTCGTCACCCTCCCCGAACTTCCGCTGACGCCGAACGGGAAGCTGGACCGGCGTGCGCTGCCCGCGCCCGACTACGGGCCCGAGTTGGCCGCGGGCCGTGCTGCGCGTTCGCCGCGCGAGGAGATCCTGTGCGGTCTGTTCGCCGAGGTGCTGGGCGTCGAGTCGGTCACTATCGACGACGACTTCTTCCGTCTCGGTGGCCATTCCCTGCTCGCGACGAAGCTGGTCAGCAGGATCCGTAGCGTCATGGACGCCGAACTGCCCATCCGGCAGCTCTTCGAGACCCCCACCGTCGCCGGCCTCTCCACCACCCTGGACCGGACGGCCCTCGGCACCTCCGTCGCCCGCCCCGCCCTGACCGCGATCGCGCGCCCGTCCCGCGTCCCCGTTTCGTACGCGCAGGCCCGCCTCCGCTTCCTGGACCTGCTGGGCGACGGAAGCACCGCCTACAACGCGCCCGGCGCGCTCCGGCTGACCGGACCACTGGACCGGGAGGCGCTGCGCCTGGCCCTGGAGGACGTGGTCGCCCGCCACGAGAGCCTGCGCACCGTCTTCGCCGAGGACGAAGAGGGCTTCACTCAGATCGTCCTGGAACCGGGTCACGCCGCGGTCGATCCCGGCGTGCGGACGGTGGACGAGGCCCGGCTCGCGGCCGAGCTCATGGCCGAGGCCCGGCACGTCTTCGATCTGGCCCATGAACCACCGCTGCGGGTCACGCTGTTCGAGCTGGGGCCGGACCAGCAGGTACTGCTGCTTCTGCTGCACCACATCGCGGGCGACGGCTGGTCGATGCGGCCACTGGCGCGTGACGTGGCGACGGCGTACACGGCGCGCGTCGAAACGGGCGACGCCCCGCGGTGGGAGCCGCTGCCGGTGCAGTACGCCGACTACAGTCTCTGGCAGCGGGCGGTCCTGGGCCGGGAGGACGATCCCGGCAGCGAGCTCTCCCGCCAGCTCGCCTACTGGACCACCGCGCTGGCCGGCATCCCGGACGAGCTCGCGCTGCCCGCCGACCGGGCGCGTACCGACGAGCTGACGCAGCGCGGCGGCCAGGACTCCTTCCGCATCCCGGCCGAACTCCATCAGGCGCTGTACGGGCTGGCGCGCGAGACCCGCTCCAGCCTGTTCATGGTGTTGCAAGCGGGGCTCGCGGCGCTGCTGACCCGGCTCGGCGCGGGCACCGACATCCCCATCGGCACCCCGATCGCCGGCCGCACCGACACGGCGGTCGAGGAACTGGTCGGGTTCTTCGCCAATACGCTGGTGCTGCGCACGGACACCTCGGGCGATCCGACGTTCAACGAGCTGATCGAGCGGGTCCGGGAGCGGAGCCTGGCGGCGTACGCACATCAGGACCTGCCGTTCGAGCGGCTGGTGGAGGTGCTCAACCCAGAGCGCTCGCTCTCCCGGCACCCGCTCTTCCAGGTGTCGCTCTCGCTCCACCACACCGACCCCCGGGCCACGGTCGCCGAGGTGGCCCGGCTGCCGCGGCTCGCCGTGGAGCTGGAGCGGCTGCCGATCGAGGACACCAAGTTCGACCTCAACTTCGAGCTGACCGAGCGGTTCGACGACGCGGGCAGGCCCGCGGGAATCGCCGCCGACCTGGAGTTCAGCGCCGAACTCTTCGAGCCGGGCACGGCCCGCTCCCTCCGGGAGCGCTACCTGCGGCTGCTGGCCGCCATGGTCGGGGAACCGGACCGGCCGGTCTTCGCGGCGGAGATACTCGACGCCGCCGAGCGGACGGCCGTCATCGAGGAGTGGAGCGACATCCGCCGGCCGGGTGTGGCCGCCGTGCTGTCACACGTGGAACTGCCCGAGGCGGTGAGCGGCACCCGGGCCTACGTACTGGACGAGACCCTCCGCCCGGTGGCTCCCGGTGTCCCCGGAGAGCTGTACGTGGCGTACCGGAGCCCGGCCCCGGGTGGCGCGGACGCCACCGATACCGCCGACGCCGACCGGCCGCTCCCGTGCCCCTTCGACCACGGCAGCGCGATGCACCGCACCGGCCGGGTGGCCCGCTGGTCCAACGACGGGGAGCTGCGGCTGGTCGAGACCCCCGCCGAGCGGCCGGACGAGGCCGCCGAACCCGACCGGCGGACCGAGCCGTCCCGTGCGCCGCGCAGCCCGCGGGAACAGATCCTGTGTACCCTCTTCGCCGAGCTGCTGGGCGTCCCCGCCGTGGGCATCGACGACGACTTCTTCGCCCGCGGCGGCCATTCCCTGTCCGCCGTACGGATGCTCAGCCGCGTACGCTCGGTGCTCGGCGTGGAGATCTCCATCCGCCGGCTCTTCGAGAACCCGACCGTCGCAGGACTGTCCGCGGTGCTCGACGAGGCGTCCGGCGCCCGGCCTCCCGTGACCCCCGCCCCGCGCCCGCCTCGCCTTCCGCTGTCGTACGCGCAGCAGCGGCTGTGGTTCCTGCACAACCTGGAGGGCCCCAGCGCCACCTACAACATCCCGGTCACCCTGCGGCTCGTCGGCACCCTGGACCGCACCGCGCTGCGCCTGGCCCTCGGCGACGTCGTCGCGCGCCACGAGAGCCTGCGCACGCTGTTCGCGCAGGAGACCGAGGAAGGGACCGGCGCCCGGCAGGTCATCCTGCCCGCCCCGCAGGCGCGACCGGAGCTGATCGAGGAGACGGTCACTCCCGGGGAACTGGACGACAGGGTGCGGGCCGCGGCCTCCCACCCGTTCGACCTCACCCGCGAACTGCCCGTCCGCGGCTGGCTGTTCACCACGCACACCGGGGAGTGCGTCCTCGTCCTGGCGCTCCACCACATCGCGGGCGACGGCTGGTCGCTCGGCCCGCTGGCCCGCGATCTGTCGTCCGCGTACACGGCGCGCGTCGAAACGGGCGAGGCCCCGCGGTGGGAGCCGCTGCCGGTGCAGTACGCCGACTACACCCTGTGGCAGCGACAGGTGCTCGGTGCCGAGGACGACCCCGACAGCGAGATCTCACGCCAACTCGCCCACTGGAAGCAGGCGCTCGCGGATCTCCCGGCGGAACTGGAGCTGCCCACCGACCGTCCCCGGCCGCCGCGCCAGTCCCACCAGGGCGGGCGGGTCGGCTTCGAGGTCCCCGCGGAGCTCCACGAGGGTCTCGCGAACCTGGCGCGCGACACCCGGTCGAGCCTGTTCATGGTGGTGCAGGCCGCCCTGGCGACGCTGCTGACCCGGCTCGGGGCCGGTACGGACGTGCCGATCGGCAGCCCCATCGCGGGGCGCACCGACGCCGCCGTGGAGGACCTGGTCGGATTCTTCGTCAACACGCTGGTGCTGCGCACCGACACCTCCGGCAACCCCGCCTTCACCCAACTCGTCGGCCGGGTCCGCGAGACGAACCTCGGCGCCTACGCACATCAGGACCTGCCGTTCGAACGGCTCGTCGAGGTGCTGAGCCCCGTCCGCTCGCTCGCCCGCCACCCCCTGTTCCAGGTGCTGCTCGGCTTCGACAACAACCAGGACGCCCTCGAAGTGCTGAGGCTGCCGGGCCTGACCATGGACGTACGGGCCCCGGAGACCGGACGCGCCAAGTTCGACCTCGCGTTCTTCTTCGACCAGACCTACGGGCCCACGGGCGAGCCGACCGGTATGCACGCGGCAGTCGAGTACAACGCCGACCTCTTCGACCGGGAGACCGCCGACGGCTTCGCCGCGCGACTGCTGCGGGTGCTCGAAGGCGTCGTGGCCGACCCGGACCGCCCCATCGGGCGGCTCGACATTCTGACGCGCGCCGAAACCCGGGACCTCCTGCATGACTGGAACGGAACCCCGCACGAGGTGCCGCCGCACACCGTGCCCGTACTGTTCGAGCGGCGGACCGCCGAGGTGCCCCGCGCCACCGCGCTGATCTCCGAGGACACCACCCTGTCCTACGAGGAGCTCAACGCCCGGGCCAACCGGCTGGCCCGGCTCATGGCCGCCGAGGGAATCGGGGGCGAGGACATCGTGGCCATCGCCCTGCCCAGGTCGGCGGAGATGATCGTCTCCCTGGTCGCCGTCCTCAAGACGGGCGCCGCCTACCTCACCCTCGACACCTCGGCCCCCGAGCAGCGGCTGCGCGCCATTGTCGAGGACTGCGCGCCCCGCGCCCTGATCACCGACGCGGCCACCCGCCCGCTCCTGGGCACCGGACCGGACCGCTGCCTCGTCCTGGACGACCCGGCGACCGTACGGGCGTTCGCCGACGCCCCGGCCACCGATCTCACGGACCACGACCGGGCCCGCCCGCTCGACCCGCGCCATCCGGCGTACATCGTCTACACCTCGGGCTCCACCGGGACCCCCAAGGGTGTGGTGATGCCGATGGCGTCGCTGATGAACCTGCTCGCCTGGCACACCGACACCTACAGCGGCGGCGTCGGCACCCGCACCGCCCAGTTCCTCGCCGTCGCCTTCGACTTCGCGGTACAGGAGATCCTCCAGGTGCTGGTGGCGGGCAAAACACTCGTTCTGCCCGAGGAACACGTTCGGCGCGACGCCTACGAACTGGTCGGCTGGATCGCCCGCCACGGTGTGAACGAGCTGTTCGCGCCCACCTTGATGATCGACGCGGTGCTCGCCGCGGCCGAGGACCGCGGCGAACCACTGGACTCGCTCACCGACATCTTCCAAGGCGGCGAGCAGTTCCGGCTCAGCGGCGAGCTCCGCCGGTTCTGCGCCGGCGACTGGCGCCACATGGCGCACAACATCTACGGCCCGGCCGAGACCCATGCGGCCACCTCCACCACACTCCCCGAGGACACCGACGAGTGGCCCTCGTCCGCGTCCATCGGCCAGCCACTGTGGAACGCCCAGGTCCACGTGCTCGACGCACATCTGCGGCCGGTGCCGCCCGGTGTGCGCGGGGAGCTCTACATCGGCGGCGCCCAGATCGCCCGCGGCTATCTGAACCGGCCCGGCCGCACCGCGGAACGCTTCGTCGCCACTCCGTTCGGCGCCCCCGGCTCCCGGATGTACCGGACCGGCGACATCGTGTGCTGGAACCGCCTGGGGCAACTGGAGTTCCTGGGCCGCGCCGACGACCAGGTGAAGATCGGCGGCTTCCGCGTCGAACCCGGCGAGGTCGAGGCCGTGCTCGGCGACCATCCGAGCGTCGACACGGCGGTCGTCGTCACCCGCGAGGACACCCCCGGGACGACCCGGCTGGTCGCCTACGTGGTACCGGAAGGCGCCCACGACGAAGCCGACCTCGTGCCCACCCTGCGCAGCCACCTCGAACAGCACCTGCCGCACTACATGGTCCCCTCCGCCGTGACGGTCCTGTCCGAACTGCCCCTCACCGCCAACGGAAAGCTCGACCGGCGCGCGCTTCCCGCCCCCGTCACCGACCGCCACGGCACGAGCCGAGGCCCGCGCACCGAGCGGGAGAAGACGCTGTGCGGGCTGTTCGCCGAGGTGCTGGGGCTGGACGGGGTCGGCATCGACGAGGGCTTCTTCGACCTCGGCGGCGACAGCATCATGTCCATCCAGATGGTCGGCCGGGCCCGGCGCGCCGGACTCGAACTGTCGGTCCGCGACATCTTCGAGCACCGCACCGTGGCCGCGCTCGCCGACGTCGTCACCGAGGTGGCGGGAGTCGTCGCCGAGGAGCCGGGCGCCGGCATCGGCGAGGTGCCCCTCACGCCGATCGCGCACTGGCTGCTGCGGCGCGGCGAGGACCTGGACGGGTTCAACATGTCCGTCGTCCTGCAGACCCCCGCGGCACTGCGCCTCGACACCCTCACCCAGTCCCTCCAGGCGCTCCTCGACCACCACGACGCCCTGCGGGCCCGGCTCACCGCCGGACCCGAACGGCGAATGGAGATACGGCAACCCGGCACGGTCGACGTCGCGCCCCTGGTGCGCCGGGTGACGGTCGACGGACAGGACGGTCGGCACCTGGACGAACCCGCACTCGGCGCGCTGGTACGGGCGGAGGGCGAGAGCGCCAGGGACCGGCTCGACCTGGACCGGGGCACGGTCGTACAGGCCGTGTGGTTCGACCGTGGCGCGGACACACCGGGCCTCCTGCTCCTTCTCGTCCACCACCTGGTCGTCGACGGCGTGTCCTGGCGCATCCTGGTACCCGACCTCGCGGAAGCCCACGAGGCCGTCACCGCCGGCCGCACCCCCGAACTCCAGCCCGTGGGCACCTCGCTGCGCCGCTGGGCCCAGCGGCTGACCGAGGAAGCGGCCGCACCGACCTGGGTCGCCGACGCCGCCTGGTGGCAGGAAACGCTCCGCAAGGAGGACCGCGGGCTCGGACGCCGGGCGCTGGACCCCGCCCGGGACACGACCGCGGCCGCCGGCCGGATCAGCGTCACCCTGCCGGTGAACGTCACCGAAGCCGTGCTGACCCGAGTGCCCGCCGCGTTCAACGCCGAGGTCAATGACGTTCTGCTGACCGCCTTCACCCTGGCGTGGGAACAGTGGCGCGGGGACACCGGCCTCCTCCTCGACCTGGAGGGTCACGGCCGCGAGGAACACCTCGTGCACGGCGCCGACTTGTCCCGCACGGTCGGCTGGTTCACCAACCTCTACCCCGTGCGCCTGGAGACGGGCGCCGCCGACCTCGGCGAGGCGTTCGCGGGCGGGCGCAGCGCCGGAGACATCCTCAAACGCATCAAGGAACAGCTGAGGGCGGTGCCGGACAAGGGCATGGGCTACGGCCTCGTCCGCCACCTCAACCCGGCCACGGCCGAGGGGTTCGCGGGGCTGCGGGATCCTCAGGTCGCCTTCAACTACCTGGGGCGTTTCTCCACCGCCGCCGTCGGCCAGAACGCCGACTGGACCCCGCTCATCGGCATCGACGGCGTCGCCGGCGACCCGCCGCACCTGCCGCTCGCCCACGCTCTGGAGCTCAACGCCCGTACCCACGACGGCCCCCAGGGGTCGCAGCTCGTCGCCTACTGGAGCTGGGCCGCGGGGATCCTCGACGAGGACGAGGTCCGCGAACTGGCCGACCTGTGGTTCCGGGCACTCCAAGCTCTCGTGGCCCACTCCGAGAACCCCGAAGCCGGCGGGCTCACCCCCTCCGACGTCTCCCTCTCCTCGATCACCCAGGACGAGATCGAGGCGTTCGAGGACGAACTCGGCGACCTTTTCGACGACATGCCGGACGACGAAGAGCCGGCCGCATACGACGACGTGCACGCTCCTGAAGACGAAGAAGAGGCCCGCAAGTGAGTCGCACCCCGCGGAAGATCGAGGACATCCTGCCGCTGGCCCCGCTCCACGAGGGCCTGCTCTTCCACAGCGTTTACGACCAGGGCGAACTCGACCCCTACGTCGTCCAGGCCGCCTTCGATATCGAGGCCCCGCTGAACACGGCCACCCTGCGCGCCGCCGCCGAAGCCCTCCTGGCCCGCCACGCCACCCTGCGCGCCGCCTTCCGCCAGCGCAAGAACGGCGACTGGGCGCAAGTGGTGATGCGCACCGTGCCGCTGCCCTGGACCGAGACCGACCTGACCGCGCTGCCCGAGGACGAGCGGACCGCGGCCGCGGGCGAGGCCATGACCGCCGACCGGAGCACACGCATCGACGTGACCCGGCCCCCGCTGCTGCGCTTCACACTCCTTAGGCTCGGCGCCTCGCTCCACCGCCTGGTGCTGACCAACCACCACCTGGTGCTGGACGGCTGGTCGCTGCCCGTCCTCATGGCCGAATTGTGTGCGCTCTACGACGCCCACGGCGACGCCGGCGCCATGCCCCGCGTACGCCCCTACCGCGACTACCTGAGCTGGCTGGCGGCACAGGACCGCGAGGCGGCCCGCACTGCCTGGCGCGAGGCGTTCGCCGACCTCGCCGAACCCAGCCCGATGGCCCCCGGAATCGCCCGCACCACGGTCGCGTCCGCCGAGGTCCTCGCCTCCTTCTCCCGGTCCGACACCGCCGCCCTCACCGAGATCGCCCGCAGCCGCGGCATCACCCTCAACACCGTCGTACAGACCGCCTGGGCGATCACCCTCGGCCGGCACACCGGACGCGACGACATCGTCTTCGGCACCACCGTCTCCGGGCGCCCGCCGCAGATCGACGGCGTCGAACGGATGGTGGGCCTGTTCATCAACACCCTGCCCACCCGGATCCGGCTGCGAGCCGCCGAACCGTTCGCCGAACTCCTCATCCGTGTCCAGGGTGAGCAGACCCGCCTCACCCCGCACCAGCACCTCGAACTCGCCGAGATCCAGCGCGCGGTGGGCCACGGCGAGCTCTTCGACACCTCCATGGTGTTCCAGAACTATCCCGTCGACCGGTCCACCACCGCCGACGAGGGCATCGCCGCTGCCGTCCGCCTCGTCCCCGGCAAGGACCGCGAAGCCACCCACTACCCGCTGATGCTGGTCGGCTCCGCACGCGACACCATGCTGTTCAGGCTCAACTACCGGCCCGATGTCTTCGACGAAACCGCCGCCCAGCGCATCCTGGACCGCTTTGTGCGGATCCTGCACGCCCTCGTCGCCGAGCCCGAGCTGCCTGTCGGCCGCATCGATGTGCTCGATGAGGCCGAGGCCCGGTCGGTGCTGTGGGATTGGAATGACACGGCGGGTGAGGTGCCGGGTCGTTCGGTGGTGGAGCTGTTCGAGGAGCGGGTGGCGCGGACGCCGGATGCGGTGGCGGTGGTGGCGGGTGGTGTGTCGCTGTCGTACGGCGAGTTGGATGTCCGTGCTGGGCGTTTGGCGCGGTTGCTGGTCGGTCGTGGGGTAGGGCCTGAGTGTTTTGTGGCGGTGGCGTTGCCGAGGTCGGTGGATCTGCTGGTGGCGTTGCTGGCGGTGTGGAAGGCGGGTGCGGCGTATCTCCCGCTGGACACCGAGTACCCGGCGGACCGGCTGGCGTACATGCTGCAGGACGCCGCACCGGCCCTTGTCCTCACCACAGGTGAGCTGACGGGTGTGTTGCCGGACGTGGACATCCCGCGTGTGCTGCTGGACGCGCCCGAGACCGCCGAGGAGCTTTCCCGGGCGGCGGGGGAGGGGCGGACCGTTTCTCGGGCCCTGTCGCATGCGGCGTATGTGATCTATACGTCGGGTTCGACGGGGCGGCCGAAGGGTGTGGTGGTGCCACAGGGGCCGCTGGCGAACTTTGCGGTGGCGATGGCCGGGCGGTTCGGGCTTTCGGGCGGGGACCGTTTGCTTGCGGTGACCACGGTGGGCTTCGACATCGCGGGTCTGGAGCTCTTCGTGCCCCTGCTGTCCGGCGCCGCGGTGGTGGTCGCCGAGCGGGATGTGGTGCGCGATCCGGTGGCGTTGTGCGCGCTGGTGTCGGCTGAGCGGGTGTCGGCGATGCAGGCGACGCCGAGCCTGTGGCGAGCGGTGCTGGCCGAGGACGCTTCGGTGCTGGCGGGCGTGCGGGTGTTGGTGGGCGGTGAGGCGCTGCCCGCCGATCTGGCGGCGGCGTTGGCCGAGCGGGCCGGGTCGGTGACGAACATGTATGGCCCGACGGAGACCACGATCTGGTCGACGGCGTGGCCGGTCACGTCGGAGGGGGCGGATGCGCCGCGCATCGGGCGGCCGATTGCCAATACCCAGGTGTATGCGCTGGACGGCGGGTTGCGGCCGGTGCCGGTCGGGGTGCCGGGCGAGCTGTATATCGCGGGCGAGGGTGTGGTCCGTGGATATCACGGTCGGTCGGGGCTGACGTCCGAGCGGTTCGTGGCCGATCCGTTCGACCGCACCGGCGGTGGCCGGATGTATCGCACCGGTGACCTGGTGCGGTGGACGGCCGAGGGCGAGCTGGAGTATCTGTCCCGGGTCGATGACCAGGTCAAGCTGCGTGGCTTCCGGATCGAGCTGGGCGAGATCGAGACGGTGCTGGCCGGGCATGAGCACGTGGCCCAGGCCGCCGTCCTCGTGCGCGAGGACCGGCCCGGCGACAAGCGGCTGGTCGCCTATCTCGTCCCGGCGGCGGATGGCGGTGTGCCGAGCGGCGCCGAGCTGCGTCGGCATGTGGCCGCGCGGCTCCCCGACTACATGGTGCCCTCCGCGTTCATGACTCTGGACGCCTTCCCGCTGACGCCGAACGGCAAGCTGGACCGGCGCGCCCTGCCCGCGCCCGACTACGGACCGGGCTCGACGGGCGGCCGGGCCCCGCGCTCGCCGCGCGAGGAGATCCTTTGCGGTCTCTTCGCCGAGGTGCTGGGCCTGGAGTCGGTCACCATCGACGACGACTTCTTCGGCCTCGGTGGCCATTCGCTGCTGGCCACGAAGCTGGTCAGCCGGATCCGCTCGGTCCTGGACGTCGAACTGGCGGTGCGGCGGGTCTTCGAGGCCCCCACCGTCGCCGAGCTCGCGACCGTGCTGGACGCGTCCGCCGCGGTGCGCTCGCCGCTACGGGCGGTGGAACCGCGCCCGGCGCGGCTCCCGCTGTCGCTGGCCCAGCAGCGGTTGTGGTTCCTGCATCAGTTCGAGGGGCCGAGTGCCACGTACAACATTCCGGTGGCGCTGCGGCTGAGCGGTGAGCTGGACGAGCGCGCGTTGCGGCTGGCCCTGGGCGATGTGGTGGCGCGGCACGAGAGCCTGCGCACGGTGTTCGCCGAGGACGCCGACGGTCCGTACCAGGTGGTCCGGGACGCCGAAGCGGTCGGACTCACCGTGGTACGGACCGACGAGACCCGGCTGCGCACTGAACTCCTCGGCGCGGCCCGCCACGCCTTCGACCTCCGGACGGAAGGACCGCTGCGGGTTTGGCTGTTCGAGCTGGGCGACGACGCGTACGTACTGCTGGTCGTCGCGCATCACATCGCGAGCGACGCGTGGTCGATGGGCCCGCTGGCCCGCGATCTGACCGGTGCCTACGCGGCGCGGGTCGGCTCCGGCGGGGCTCCCGGCTGGGAGCCGCTGCCGGTCCAGTACGCGGACTACAGCATCTGGCAGCGCGAGGTGCTCGGCGCCGAGGACGACCCCGACAGTGAGTTAACCCGCCAACTTGCCTACTGGAAGGCCGCGTTGGCCGACCTTCCGGAAGAGCTGCCGCTGCCGTTCGACCGCCCCCGTCCGGCGGCCGCCACCTACCAGGGCGACTCCGTCACCCTCGACCTCGCTCCGGAGCTGCGCGAGAAGCTGACGCGGATCGCCCGTGAGCGCCGGGCCAGCCTGTTCATGGTGGTGCAGGCGGCGCTGTCCACGCTGCTCACGCGCCTGGGCGCGGGGACGGACATCCCCCTCGGCACCCCCGTGGCCGGCCGCACCGATGACGCGCTGGACGACCTGGTCGGCTTCTTCGTGAACACGCTGGTGCTGCGGACGGACACCTCCGGTGACCCGACCTTCACGGAGCTGATCGAACGGGTGCGGGCGCGGGATCTGGAGGCGTACGCGTACCAGGACCTGCCCTTCGAGCGGCTGGTCGAGGTGGTCAACCCGGAGCGTTCGCTGTCCCGGCATCCGCTCTTCCAGACGATGCTCACGCTGAACAACACCGAGCAGGGCGCGGAGACCGCGGTGGCCTCGCTGCCGGGTCTGACCGTGGCGAACGAGCCGGTGGCCGTGGGCGGGGCGAAGGTCGACCTGTCCTTCCGGCTGGGTGAGCGGCGGTGCGATGGTGCGGACGGGGGTGTGGTGCTGGAGGGGGCTCTGGACTTCAGCACCGACATGTTCGACCGGGCCACGGCTCAGCGCATCGCGGGGCGATTCGTGCGCGTTCTGACCGTGCTCGCCGAGGACCCCGAGCGTCGTATCGGGGAGGTGGAGTTGCTGGATACGGCGGAGCGGGAGCGGGTGCTGGTCGAGTGGAATGGTGAGTCGCGGGGTGTGCGGGGTGTGTCGTTGCCCGTGTTGTTCGCGGAGCAGGTGGCGCGGACGCCGGATGCGGTGGCGGTGGTGTGTGGCCGGCGTGAGGTGTCGTACGCGGAGTTGGACGCGTGGTCGAATCGGGTGGCTCGGTGGTTGATGGGGCAAGGGGTTGGGGCCGAGCGGTTTGTGGGTGTGGTGTTGCCGCGGTCGGTGGAGTTGGTGGTGGCGCTGCTGGGTGTGGTGAAGGCGGGTGGTGCGTATGTGCCGGTGGATCCGGAGTATCCGGCGGAGCGCAAGGCCCACATCCTGGGCGATGCGCGGCCAGTGCTGGTGATCGATGAGGTCACGGATCTCGCGGCGGCCGATGCCTGCGCGGATGACCCGGTGGAAGAGGTGCGGGAGCTGTCGCTTCCGGCGTATGTGATCTATACGTCGGGTTCGACGGGTCGGCCGAAGGGTGTGGTGGTCGAGCATCGTTCGGTGGGGGCGTATTTGGAGCGGGCGCGGGAGGTGTATCCGGATGCGTCGGGTACGGCACTGCTGCATTCGTCGGTGGCGTTCGACCTGACGGTGACGGCGTTGTACACCCCGCTGGTGAGTGGTGGCCGGGTGGTGCTGGCGGATCTCGATGAGCAGGCGGCCGGTGTCGGCCGGCCGTCCTTTATGAAGGTCACCCCCTCCCACCTGGGGCTGTTGGAAGCGCTGCCCGAGGGTGTGTCGCCGTCGGGGACGTTGATCACCGGTGGTGAGGCGCTGGTGGGGGAGGCGTTGGCGTCGTGGCGGGCCGCGCATCCGGATGTGGCGGTGGTCAATGCGTATGGTCCGACGGAGGCGACGGTCAACTGCACCGACTTCCGGATCGAACCGGGGCAGGTGGTTGCCGGTGGTGCGGTGCCGATCGGGCGGCCGTTCTGGAACACGCGGGCGTATGTGCTGGACGCGGGGTTGCGTCCGGTGCCGCCGGGAGTGGCGGGTGAGCTGTACATCGCGGGAGTGGTGTTGGCGCGTGGCTACTTGGGGCGTGCGGATCTGACCGCCGAGCGTTTTACCGCCGATCCTTACGGCCCTGCCGGTGCGCGGATGTATCGCACGGGTGATGTGGCGCGCTGGAACGCCGATGGCCAACTGGTGTACGTGGGCCGGGTGGATGATCAGGTCAAGGTGCGGGGCTTCCGCATTGAGCTGGGTGAGATCCAGGCTGTACTGCGTGGCCATCCCGAGGTGGCTCAGGCCGCGGTGATCGTGCGGGAGGACCGGGCCGGGGATCAGCGGCTGGTCGCCTATGTGGTGGCGGATTCCAACGTTTCCGATGCGGCCCTGCGGGAGCACGCCGCCGGGGTGCTGCCGGACTACATGGTGCCCTCGGCGTTCGTCACCCTGGACGCGCTTCCGCTGACGCCGAACGGGAAGCTGGACCGGCGTGCGCTGCCCGCGCCCGACTACGGGCCCGAGTTGGCCGCGGGCCGTGCTGCGCGTTCGCCGCGCGAGGAGATCCTGTGTGGTCTCTTCGCGGAGGTGCTGGGCGTGGAGTCGGTCACCATCGACGACGACTTCTTCCGTCTGGGTGGCCATTCCCTGCTGGCGACGAAGCTGGTCAGCAGGATCCGTAGCGTCATGGACGCGGAGCTGCCCATCCGACAGCTCTTCGAGACGCCCACGGTCGCGGGTATCTCCACCGCTCTCGCGACGGATGGTGTGCGCCGCCGCGTGACCGTGGCCGATCCGCGCCCGGAGCGGATCCCGTTGTCGTATGCCCAGCAGCGGCTGTGGTTCCTGAATCAGTTCGAGGGTCCCAGCGCCACCTACAATGCCCCGGTCGCGCTGCGGCTGACCGGCCGGCTGGACCGGGAGGCCCTGCGTCTGGCTCTGGGCGATGTCGTGACCCGCCACGAGAGCCTGCGCACCGTCTTCGCCGAGGACGCCGACGGCTCCCGGCAGATCGTCCTGCCCGCCGACGAGGTTCGTACGGAGCTTCCGGTGGTGGAGACCGACGAGCGGCGGTTGGACGAGGACCTGGCCGTCGCGGCGGCCCGTCCCTTCGACCTCGCGGCCGAAACTCCCTTCCGGGCCGTTCTGTTCGCGGTCGCGGAGGACGAGCATGTGCTGCTCGCCCTGACCCACCACATTGTCAGCGACGCGTGGTCGCGCGCCCCGCTGGCGCGTGACGTGGCGGCGGCGTACGCGGCCCGGGTCACCACCGGTGAGGCTCCGGTGCGTGAGCCGCTGCCGGTCCAGTACGCGGACTACAGCCTTTGGCAGCGCGATGTCCTCGGAGACGAGACCGACCCGGACAGTGAGATCTCGCGTCAGCTCGGCTACTGGACCTCCGCGCTGGCGGGCCTCCCGGATCAGCTCGAGCTGCCGTACGACCGGCCACGGCCGTCCGTCGCCTCCTACCGCGGAGACCGCGTCCCCTTCCAGGTCTCCCCGGAGCTGTACGCGCGGATCAGCGAGGTGGCCGGGGAGGCGCAGGCCAGCCCCTTCATGGTGCTTCAGACAGCCCTCGCCGCCCTCCTCACACGGCTGGGCGCGGGCACGGACATCGCCATCGGCACACCGATCGCCGGCCGCACCGACACCTCGCTCGACGACCTGGTCGGCGTCTTCCTGAACACACTGGTGCTGCGCACGGACACCTCCGGGAACCCCAGCTTCACCGCACTCCTCCACCGCGTCCGTGAGACGAACCTCAGTGCCTACGCCCATCAGGACCTGCCCTTCGAACGGCTGGTCGAGGTGCTCAACCCGGAACGCTCGCTCGCCCGCCACCCGCTCTTCCAGGTGCTGCTGACCCTCAACAACACCGACTACCAGGGGGCATTGGACTCGCTGGACGGCCTTCCGGGGCTCACCGCCGACCGACAGCAGGTCGAGACGTCAGTGGCCAAGTTCGACCTTGCCTTCGGCTTCACCGAGAGCCATGGCGAGGACGGACAGGTGCGTGCGCTGAGCGGTGTCCTGGAGTTCAGCACCGACCTGTTCGACCGCGCGACGGCCCAGACGTTCACCGAGCGACTCCTCCGGCTCCTGACCGAGGCCGTGGCCGAGCCGACCGCCCCAGTGTCCCGTGTCGATGTGCTGGATGAGGCCGAGGCCCGGTCGGTGCTGTGGGATTGGAATGACACGGCGTGTGAGGTGCCGGGTCGTTCGGTGGTGGAGTTGTTCGAGGAGCGGGTGGCGCGGACGCCGGATGTGGTGGCGGTGGTGGCGGGTGGTGTGTCGCTGTCGTACGGCGAGTTGGATGTCCGTGCTGGGCGTTTGGCGCGGTTGCTGGTCGGTCGTGGGGTGGGTCCGGAGTGTTTTGTGGCGGTGGCGTTGCCGAGGTCGGTGGACCTGGTGGTGGCGTTGCTGGCGGTGTGGAAGGCGGGTGCGGCGTATCTCCCGCTGGACACCGAGTACCCGGCCGACCGGCTGGCGTACATGCTCCAGGACGCCACACCGGCACTCATCCTCACCTCGACGGACTCGGCCGAGCACCTTCCCCACGCCGGTGGCGTTCCGCGTCTGTTGTTGGACTC
Source organism: Streptomyces sp. NEAU-YJ-81 (assembly GCF_017592595.1). Taxonomy (NCBI): domain Bacteria; kingdom Bacillati; phylum Actinomycetota; class Actinomycetes; order Kitasatosporales; family Streptomycetaceae; genus Streptomyces; species Streptomyces sp. NEAU-YJ-81. The sequence continues at coordinate 16,456 of NZ_JAGFNO010000015.1, forward strand.
CGCGGCCGTGCGGGGAGCACTCGAAGACGTTGCCGACGTCGAGGAGGTACGGGCGGCCACGGCCTCCGACACCTCCGCGTATGTGATCTATACGTCGGGGTCGACGGGGCGGCCCAAGGGTGTGGTGGTGCCGCAGGGGCCGTTGGTGAATTTCCTGGTGTCGATGGCCGACCGGTTCCAGCTTGCGGGTGGGGACCGTTTGCTTGCGGTGACCACGGTCGGGTTCGACATCGCGGGGCTGGAGTTGTTCGTTCCCCTGCTGTCCGGCGCCGCGGTGGTGGTCGCCGAGCGGGATGTGGTGCGCGATCCGGTGGCGTTGTGCGCGCTGGTGTCGGCTGAGCGGGTGTCGGTGATGCAGGCGACGCCGAGTCTGTGGCGGGCGGTGCTGGCCGAGGATCCGGCCGTGCTGAGCGGTGTGCGGGTACTGGTGGGTGGCGAGGCGTTGCCCGCTGACCTGGCAGTGGCGCTGGCCGGTCGAGCTGAGTCGGTGACGAATCTGTACGGTCCGACGGAGACCACCATCTGGTCGACGGCCTGGCCTGTCACCCCCGAGCGGGCGAGCAGCCCGCGCATCGGGCGGCCGATCGCCAATACCCGGGTGTATGTGCTGGACGCGGGGCTGCGACCGGTGCCGGTCGGTGTGCCGGGGGAGCTGTACATCGCCGGTGCCGGTGTGGTGCGTGGCTATCACGGGCGTTCCGCCCTGACCTCGGAGCGCTTCGTCGCCGACCCGTTTGGTGGTTCGGCGGGTGGGCGGATGTATCGCACCGGTGATGTGGTGCGGTGGACCTCCAATGGTGAGCTGGAGTATCTGTCGCGGGTCGATGACCAGGTCAAGCTGCGCGGTTTCCGGATCGAGCTGGGTGAGATCGAGGCGGTGCTGGCCGGGCACGACCAGGTCGGGCAGGCCGCTGTTCTTGTGCGGGAGGACCGGCCCGGTGACAAGCGCCTTGTCGCCTATGTCGTCCCGGCGACGGGGGACACTGGCCTGATAAGCGCTGACGTGCGCGAACACGTCGCGGCCCAGCTGCCCGGCTATATGGTGCCGTCCGCGTTCGTCACGCTGGATGCCTTCCCGCTGACGGCGAACGGCAAGCTGAACCGCCGTGCCCTGCCCGCCCCCGACTACGGCCCGGAGGGCACAGGAGGCCGTGCTGCGCGTTCGCCGCGCGAGGAGATCCTGTGCGGTCTGTTCGCCGAGGTGCTGGGCGTGGAGACCGTCACGATCGATGACGACTTCTTCCACCTCGGCGGCCACTCCCTGCTCGCGACCAAGCTGGTCAGCCGCATCCGTACCGTCCTGGACACCGAACTGGCCGTACGCCGCGTCTTCGAGGCGCCGACGGTTGCCGAGCTTGCGGCTGTGCTGGATGCGTCGGCGGTGGTGCGGTCTGCGGTGCGGGCGGTGGTGCCGCGTCCGGCGCGGTTGCCGCTGTCGCTGGCGCAGCAGCGTTTGTGGTTCCTGCACCAGTTCGAGGGTCCCAGTGCGACGTACAACATTCCGGTGGCGTTGCGGCTGAGGGGCGCCCTGGATGAGGGTGCGTTGCGGTCGGCGCTGGGTGATGTGGTGGCTCGGCATGAGAGCCTGCGCACCCTGTTCGCCGAGGACGCCGACGGCCCGTACCAGATGGTCCTGGACACCGCAGAAGTAGAACTGACGGTGGCCGCGACCGACAGGGCAGCGGTCCAAGGAGAACTGAGCCACGCGATACGGACTCCCTTCGACCTCACGAATGACGTGCCGTTGCGCGCCTGGCTGTTCCAGCTCGGCGATGACGAGCAGGTGCTGCTGCTCGTGGCGCACCACATCGCGAGTGACGCGTGGTCGATGGGCCCGCTGGCCCGTGATCTGACGGCGGCGTACGCCACCCGCGTCACCACCGGTGACGCTCCCGGGTGGGAGCCGCTGCCGGTGCAGTACGCGGACTACAGCATCTGGCAGCGTGAGATGCTGGGCGCGGAGAACGACGCCGACAGCGAGATCAACCGCCAGTTGGCGTACTGGAAGGCCGCTTTGGCGGACCTCCCGGAGGAGCTGCCGCTGCCCTTCGACCGGCCGCGGCCGGCGACCTCCTCGTACGAGGGTGACCGGATCACCTTCGAGGTACCGTCCGGTCTCTACGAAGAGCTGACGCGGGTCGCCCGCGAGCGTCGGGCCAGCCTGTTCATGGTGGTGCAGACGGCGTTGTCGACGCTGTTGACGCGACTCGGCGCGGGCACGGACATCCCGCTGGGCACGGCGATCGCTGGGCGTACGGATGACGCGTTGGACGATCTGGTCGGGTTCTTCGTGAACACCCTGGTGCTTCGAACGGACACGTCAGGCGATCCCACTTTCGCCGAACTGCTCGACCGCGTCCGCGGTAAGGACCTTGAGGCGTATGCCTTTCAGGATCTGCCGTTCGAGCGGTTGGTGGAGGTGGTCAACCCGGAGCGGTCGCTGTCGCGGCATCCGTTGTTCCAGACGATGTTGACGTTGAACAACACGGAGCAGGGTGGGGCGTCGGCTGTTGCTTCGTTGCCGGGTCTGTTGGTGGCGGGTGAGCCGGTGGCGGCGGGTGCGGCGAAGTTCGATCTGTCGTTCCGGCTTGCGGAGCGTCGTGGTGAGGCGGATGACGGTGTGGTGCTGGAGGGGGCGTTGGACTTCAGCACGGATCTATTCGACCGGGCAACGGCACAGGGCATCGCGGAGCGTTTCGTCCGTGTTATGAGCGCGCTCGCTGAGGACCCCGACCGCCGCATCGGTGATGTGGAGTTGCTCGATGCGGTGGAGCGGGAGCGGTTGCTGGTCGGGTGGAATGGTGAGTCGCGGGGTGTGCGGGGTGTGTCGTTGCCCGTGCTCTTCGGGGAGCAGGTGGAGCGGACGCCGGACGCGGTGGCTGTTGTCGCCGGGGACCGTGGCTTGTCGTACCGGGAGCTGGACGCGTGGTCGAACCGGATGGCGCGGTGGCTGGTGGGGCAGGGGGTGGGGCCTGAGTCGTTTGTGGCGGTGGTGTTGCCCCGGTCGGTGGAGCTGGTGGTGGCGCTGCTGGGTGTGCTGAAGGCGGGTGGTGCGTATGTGCCGGTCGATCCGGAGTATCCGGCGGAGCGGATAGCGCACATCCTGGGCGACGCGCGGCCGGTGCTGGTCATCGATGATGTGGCGGCGCTCGCGGCGGCTGACGAGTATGTGGACACGCCGGTGGAAGACGCTCCGAAGCTGTCGCATCCCGCGTATGTGATCTATACGTCGGGTTCGACGGGTCGGCCGAAGGGTGTGGTGGTCGAGCATGGGTCGGTGGGGGCGTATTTGGAGCGGGCGCGGGAGGTGTATCCGGATGCGTCGGGTACGGCGTTGCTGCATTCGTCGGTGGCGTTCGATCTGACGGTGACGGCGTTGTACACCCCGCTGGTGAGCGGTGGTCGGGTGGTTTTGGGTGCGTTGGATGAGCGGGCTGGGGATGGTGGTCGGCCGTCGTTTATGAAGGTGACGCCGTCGCATTTGGGGTTGTTGGAGGTGTTGCCGGAGGGTGTGTCGCCGTCGGGGACGTTGATCACTGGTGGTGAGGCGCTGGTGGGTGAGGCGCTGGGGTCGTGGCGGGCCGCGCATCCGGATGTGACGGTGGTCAATGCGTATGGTCCCACTGAGGCGACGGTCAACTGTGCGGACTACCGCATCGAGCCTGGTGTTGCGGTGGGGTCGGGGCCGGTGCCGATTGGGCGGCCGTTCTGGAATACCCGCGTCTATGTGCTGGACGCGTCGTTGCGGCCGGTGCCGCCGGGGGTGGCCGGTGAGCTCTACATCGCTGGCGTGGTCCTCGCGCGGGGGTATTGGCGTCGTGCGGATCTGACGGCGGAGCGGTTCACCGCTGATCCGTTTGGTCCGGTGGGTGCGCGGATGTATCGCACGGGTGATGTGGCGCGGTGGAACGCCGATGGTCAGTTGGTGTATGTGGGCCGGGTTGATGACCAGGTCAAGGTGCGTGGTTTCCGTATCGAGCTGGGTGAGATCCAGGCCGTTCTCGCTTCTCATGGTGAGGTTGCCCAGGCTGCGGTGGTGGTACGGGAGGACCGGGCCGGGGATCAGCGTCTGGTCGCCTATGTGGTGGCGGATGACATGGTGTCCGAATCGGGGTTGCGGGATCATGCCGCAGCCCTGCTGCCGGATTACATGGTGCCCTCGGCGTTCGTCACCCTCCCCGAACTCCCGCTGACGCCCAACGGGAAGCTCGACCGGCGTGCCCTGCCCGCGCCCGACTACGGGCCCGAGTTGGCCGCGGGCCGCGCCCCGCGTTCGCCGCGCGAGGAGATCCTGTGTGGTCTGTTCGCCGAGGTGCTGGGCGTGGAGTCGGTCACCATCGATGACGACTTCTTCCGTCTGGGTGGCCATTCCCTGCTGGCGACGAAGCTGGTCAGCAGGATCCGTAGCGTCATGGACGCGGAGCTGCCCATCCGGCAGCTCTTCGAGACTCCCACCGTCGCGGGCATTTTCACCGCCCTGGCGACCGACACGGTGCGCCGCCGCGTGACCGCGGCCGATCCGCGCCCGGACCGCATCCCTCTCTCCTATGCCCAGCAACGCCTGTGGTTCCTCAACCAGTTCGAGGGCCCCAGCGCCACCTACAACGTCCCGATCGCACTCAGACTGACCGGCCCTCTGGACCGGGAGGCGCTGCGCCTGGCCCTGGGCGATGTGGTTGCCCGCCACGAGAGCCTGCGCACCGTCTTCACCGAGGACGCCGACGGCGCCTACCAGGTCGTTCGCCCGCTGGGCGAGGCCGAGCCGGAGTGGACGACGGTGGAGACGGACCGGGCGAATGTCGAACGGGAGCTGAGTGAGGCCGCGCGTCGCGGCTTCGACCTGTCGGCGGATTCGGGAGAACTGCCCTTGAGGGCAACGCTGTTCGCACTGGACGGCGGTGACGAACACATTCTCCTGTTGGTTCTGCATCACATCGTCAGCGACGCGTGGTCGCGCGCCCCGCTGGCGCAAGACCTGACGGCGGCGTACGCGGCCCGAGCGACGACCGGCCGTGCCCCCGCCTGGGCGCCGCTGCCGGTCCAGTACGCGGACTACAGCCTCTGGCAGCGCGATGTCCTCGGTGACGAGACCGACCCCGACAGCGAGATCTCGCGGCAGCTCGGCTACTGGACCTCCGCGCTGGAGGGCCTCCCGGACCAGCTCGAGCTGCCGTACGACCGGCCGAGGCCGTCCGTCGCCTCCTACCGTGGGGACCGCATCCCGTTCGAGATTCCGGCCCCGCTCTACGACAAGGTGGTCGCGTTCGCGCGGGACACGCAGTCGAGCCCGTTCATGGTGGTGCAAGCGGGGCTCGCGGCTCTGCTGACCCGGCTCGGTGCGGGCACCGACATCCCCATCGGCACCCCGATCGCCGGCCGCACCGACACCTCGCTCGACGACCTGGTCGGCGTCTTCATCAACACACTGGTGTTGCGTGCCGACACGTCAGGACGTCCCACGGCCCGTGCGCTGATCGAGCGCGTCCGTGCGCGGAACCTGGCCGCCTACGCCCATCAGGATCTGCCCTTCGAGCGGTTGGTCGAGGTGCTCAACCCCGAGCGCTCGCTCGCCCGGCACCCGCTCTTCCAGGTGCTCCTGGCGTTCAACAACACCGACACAGCGGCCACCGACCAAGCCGTGGCCGATATCCCTGACCTCACCGTGTCGCCGGTGGCGGCCGACACCGGCGTGGGCAAGTTCGACCTGTCCTTCGCCTTCACCGAGCAGCCGCACGAAACCGGCGGGCTGCGAGGAGTGCTGGAGTACAGCACCGACCTGTTCGACCGGGACACGGTCGAAACGCTCGGCAGGCGCTACCTGCGTGTGCTGCGGGGCATGGTCGACGCCCCGGACACCCCGCTCGACCGGATCGACCTGTTGGACCAGGCCGAGGCGCGGTCGGTGGTGCGGGATTGGAATGACACGGCGTGTGAGGTGCCGGGTCGTTCGGTGGTGGAGTTGTTCGAGGAGCGGGCGGCCCGGACGCCGGATGCGGTGGCGGTGGCTGCCGGCGGGGTATCCCTGTCCTATGCCGAGCTGGACGCTCGGGCCGATCGTCTCGCGCGGCTGCTGGCCGACCGTGGGGTGCGGCCCGAGGCGTTCGTCGCGGTGGCGTTGCCCAGGTCGGTGGATCTGCTGGTGGCGCTGCTGGCGGTGTGGAAGTCCGGGGCGGCGTATTTGCCGCTGGACACGGAGTACCCGGCCGACCGGCTCGCCTACATGCTCCAGGACGCCACCCCCGAACTCGTCCTGACCACAGGCGAGTTGGTGTCCGTGCTGCCGGACGTGGACATCCCGCGTGTGCTGCTGGACGCGCCCGAGACCGCCGAGGAGCTTTCCCGGACGGCGGGGGAGCGGCGGATCGCTCCCCTTGCGCTGTCGCATGCGGCGTATGTGATCTATACGTCGGGTTCGACGGGGCGGCCGAAGGGTGTGGTGGTGCCACAGGGGCCGCTGGCGAACTTCGTGGTGGCGATGGCCGAGCGGTTCCAGCTCACCGGGTCGGACCGGTTGCTGGCCGTCACCACCGTCGGGTTCGACATCGCGGGCCTGGAGCTGTTCGTACCGCTGCTCAGCGGCGCTGCGGTGGTGGTGGCGGAGCGGGATGTGGTGCGGGATCCGGTGACGCTGTGCGCGCTCGTGACCAACGAGCGGATTTCGGTGATGCAGGCGACCCCCAGCCTGTGGCGGGCGGTGCTGGCCGAGGACGCTTCGGTGCCGGCGGGGGTGCGGGTCCTCGTCGGTGGCGAGGCTCTGCCCGCCGATCTGGCGGTGGCATTGGCCGAGCGGGCCGAGTCGGTGACGAACATGTACGGCCCCACCGAGACCACGATCTGGTCGACGGCCTGGTCGGTCACCCCGGACACCGCGCGTGCGCCCCGTATCGGGCGGCCGATCGCCAATACCCAGGTGTATGTCCTGGACGACGGGCTGCGGCCGGTCCCGGCCGGGGTGCCGGGTGAGCTGTATATCGCGGGCGAGGGCGTGGTCCGTGGCTACCACGGACGCTCGGGACTGACGTCCGAGCGGTTCGTGGCCGATCCGTTCGACCGCACCGGCGGCGGGCGGATGTATCGCACCGGTGACCTGGTGCGCTGGACCGCCATGGGTGAGCTGGAGTATCTCTCCCGGGTCGATGACCAGGTCAAGCTGCGTGGCTTCCGGATCGAACTGGGCGAGATCGAGACGGTGCTGGCCGGGCATGAGCACGTGGCGCAGGCCGCCGTCCTCGTCCGTGAGGACCGGCCCGGCGACAAGCGGCTCGTCGCCTATGTCATCCCCTCCATGGCGGGCGGACCGGAGCCGCTGGCCCTGCGTGAGCACGTGGCCGCGCAACTGCCCGGCTACATGGTGCCGTCGGCGTTTGTGAGGCTGGACGCCTTCCCGCTCACCGCGAACGGCAAGCTGAACCGGCGTGCGCTGCCCGCGTCCGACTACGGCCCCGACACCGCCACCGGCCGGGCGCCGCGTTCGCCGCGCGAGGAGATCCTGTGCGGTCTGTTCGCCGAGGTCCTGGGCGTGGAGTCGGTCACGATCGATGACGACTTCTTCCACCTCGGCGGCCACTCGCTCCTGGCGACCAAGCTGGTCAGCCGGATCCGTACCGTCCTGGACACCGAACTGGCCGTACGCCGCGTCTTCGAGGCACCCACCGTGGCCGAGCTCGCCACGGCGCTCGACGAGTCCGCCGCGGTACGAGGCCGGGTGGTGAGCGCGAAGCGGCCCGCCCGGGTGCCGCTGTCCCACGCGCAGCAACGCCTGTGGTTCCTCCAGCACCTGGAGGGGCCGAGCGACGCCTACAACATGGTCATCTCCCTCGACCTGACAGGCCCGCTGGACCAGGACGCGCTGCGTCAGGCTCTGGCCGACCTGGTCGTACGCCACGAGAGCCTGCGCACGGTCTTCGCGGACGACACGGGCGGCGGCGCCTACCAGGTGGTCCTCGCACCGGAACAGGCGCAGGTGCCGCTGACCGTGGAGGAGGTGGCCGACGAGGCGTCCGTCGACCGGCTGATGCGTGACGCCGCCGGGTACGCCTTCGACCTCTCGACCGAGACGCCGATCCGCGCCTCGCTGTTCCGGCTGCCCGCCGTCGCAGGCTTCGGCGGTGCGGAAACCGACCGTTCTGCCCTGCTCCTGCTGACGCATCACATCGCGAGCGACGCCTGGTCGCGCGGTGTCCTGGTGCGTGACCTGACGGCGGCGTACGTGGCCCGCGCGACGACCGGCCGTGCCCCCGCCTGGGAGCCGTTGCCGGTGCAGTACGCGGACTACAGCCTCTGGCAGCGTGACCTCCTCGGCGACGAGTCCGACTCGGGCAGCGAGATCTCGCGCCAGCTCGACTACTGGACCCGGGCGCTGGAAGGGCTTCCGGAGGAACTGGCCCTGCCCTTCGACCGGCCACGGCCGGCGGCGGCCTCCTACCGGGGCGACCGGGTCGGGTTCGAGCTGCCGCCGGGCCTGTACGAGCGGCTGGTGCGGGTCGCCGGTGAGCATCGCGCGAGCCTGTACATGGTCCTGCAGGCGGCCCTGGCAACCCTCCTGACCCGGCTCGGGGCGGGCAGCGACATCCCCATCGGCACACCTGTCGCGGGCCGTACCGACGACGCGCTGGACGACCTCGTCGGGTTCTTCGTCAACACGCTGGTGCTGCGCGCCGACACCTCCGGCAACCCCACCTTCACCGACCTGGTCGAACGTGTCCGGGCGCGCGACCTGGAGGCGTACGCGCATCAGGACCTGCCCTTCGAGCGGCTCGTCGAGGTGGTCAACCCGGAGCGTTCGCTGGCCCGGCACCCGCTCTTCCAGACCGTCCTCAACCTGAACAACGCCGCTCGGCCCCTCACCGCGCACACGGGGCTCACCGTCACCGGGCGACCGCTCGGGTCGCCCTCGGCGAAGTTCGACCTCGCCTTCGAGATCGCCGAGACGGCCGGGACCGCCGGGGCCGGGCTGGGCTGTGCGCTGGACTTCAGTACGGACCTGTTCGACCGGGCCACCGCACAGAGCATCGTCGACCGCTTCGTCCGGGTGCTGGAGCAGGTGGCGGCCGACCCGGCCGTCCCGATCCAGGACCTCCAGATCCTCGACCCGGCCGAGCGGCGCGAGCTGACCGCACCGCCCCGGCACACCTCCGCCCCTGGCGAGACGATCGTGTCCCGGTTCGAGCGGCAAGTGGTTGCGACTCCGGACGCGATCGCGGTGACCTACGAGACCACGTCCCTCACCTACTCCGAGGTGAACGCGCGGGCGAACCGGCTGGCCCATCTGCTGCGCGAGCGGGGAGCGGGACCACGGCGGTATGTGGCGCTGAGCATGCCCCGCACCGAGGAGCTGGTCGTCGCGGTCCTCGGCGTACTGAAGTCGGGCGCGGCATATGTGCCCATCGACCCGGCCTACCCGGCCGACCGCATCGCGTACATGGTCGACGACGCCCGGCCGATCCTCACCGTGACGCCCGATGTGCTCGCCGAGTCGCAGCGGTACCAGGCGAGCGACCCGGACGTGGCACTCTCGCCCCTGGACACCGCGTACGTCATCTACACCTCGGGATCCACGGGACGGCCCAAGGGCGTGGAAGTGCCGCACGGCAACGCGATACGCCTGATGGACGCGACCGGCCACTGGTTCGGCTTCGGCCCCGACGACGTATGGACGCTGTTCCACTCCTACGCCTTCGACTTCTCCGTCTGGGAACTGTGGGGACCGCTGCTGCACGGCGGACGCCTGGTCGTCGTCTCCTACGAGACCAGCCGGACCCCGGAGCGGTTCCTGACGCTGCTGGGGGATGAGCGGGTCACCGTGCTGAACCAGACCCCGTCGGCGTTCTACCAGCTCATGGCGGCCGACCGGGACAATCCCGAGACCGCCGCGCGGCTTCGCCTACGCCATGTCGTCTTCGGCGGCGAGGCACTCGAACTGGCCCGGCTGGCCGACTGGTACGCCCGGCACCCCGATGACGCCCCGTCCCTCGTGAACATGTACGGCATCACGGAGACCACCGTGCACGTCACGCATGTCGCGCTCGACGAGGCCGTCGTCGCGGCCTCGTCCGGCTCGGTGATCGGCGAACCGATCCCGGATCTCGGCGTGTACGTGCTGGACGAGAGGCTCCGGCCGGTGCCAAAGGGCGTCGTCGGAGAGCTGTACGTCGTCGGCGCCGGTCTGGCCCGTGGCTATCTCGGCCGGTCCGGGCTGACCGCCGAGCGCTTCGTGGCCAACCCGTTCGGCGAGGGCCGCATGTACCGCACCGGGGACACCGGACGCCGGCTGGCCGACGGGCGCCTGGAGTACCACGGCCGCGTCGACGACCAGGTCAAACTGCGCGGCTTCCGCATCGAGCTCGGCGAGATCGAGGCGGCGCTCGAGGCGCACACCGCGGTTTCCCAGGCCGCGGTGATCCTGCGCGAGGACCGGCCCGGCGACAAACGTCTGGTGGCCTATGCCGTGCCGACCGCCGACGCCGGCCCGGCTCCCGGGCACGACGCGCTGCGCGCCCACCTCACCACCGCCCTGCCCGAGCACATGGTGCCGTCGGCCGTGGTCGTCCTGGACGCGCTTCCGCTCACCCTGAACGGGAAGCTCGACCGGCGGGCCCTGCCCGCGCCCGTATACGGCGGGACGCCGGAGGCGGACCGGCGGGGCCCGCGCACCGAGCGGGAGAAGACGCTGTGCGGGCTGTTCGCCGAGGTGCTGGGGCTGGACGGGGTCGGCATCGACGACGGCTTCTTCGACCTCGGCGGCGACAGCATCATGTCCATCCAGCTCGTCAGCCGCGCCCGGCGGGCCGGACTCGAACTCGCGGTGCGCGACGTCTTCGAACACCGCACGGTCGCCGCGCTCGCCGACGTCGCCACGGAGACCGTCCGGGTGGCCGCGGAGGAGCCGGGAGCGGACGTCGGCGACGTACCGCTGACCCCGATCATGCGCTGGTTCCTCGAACGAGGCGGCCCGGCCGACCAGTTCAACCAGTCGCGGCTCGTCCAGGTGCCCGCGGCCCTCCGCCACGAGCATCTGCGGTCCGCGGTGCGGTCGGTGCTCGACCAGCATGGCGCCCTGCGGGCCCGGCTCACCGCCGCTCCCGAACGGCGGCTGGAGATCCGCGAACCGGGCGCGGTCGACGCCGCCTCCCTGGTCCGCCGCGTGCCCGCCGCCGGGCTCGACGAACCGGCCCAGCGGGACCTGGTGCGGCGGGAGACCGAAGCCGCCCGGGAGCGTCTCGACCTGGACGCGGGACGGCTCGTCCAGGTGGTCTGGTTCGACCGCGGCGCGGACACTCCGGGCCTGCTGCTCCTCCTTATCCACCACCTGGTGGTCGACGGGGTGTCCTGGCGCATCCTGGTACCCGACCTGGCGGAGGCGTACCGCGCCGTGAGCACCGGACGGGAGCCGGAACTCCAGCCCGTGGGCACCTCGCTGCGCCGCTGGGCGCAGCGGCTGACGGAGGCGGCGGCCAGGCCCGCGCGGGCGGCGGAGGCCGCCTGGTGGCAGGAGGTGCTGCGGCCCGGGGACCCGCTCCTGGGCAGGCGGGCACTGGACCCGGCCCGGGACACGTACGGGAGCGCGGCGCATCTGACGGTCACACTGCCGGTCGCGGTCACCGAGAAGCTGCTCACCCGCGTGCCGTCGGTGTTCACCGCCGAGGTCAACGACGTGCTGCTGACGGCGTTCGCGCTGGCCTGGGCGCGCTGGCGCGGCGGCCGGGACGCCTGGAGCCCGGGCGCGGCCGGGACGCTCCTCGACCTGGAGGGCCACGGGCGCGAGGAGGACATCGTGGGCGCCGTGGACCTGTCCCGCACCGTGGGCTGGTTCACCAGCCTGTATCCCGTACGGATCGACCCCGGTGCCGTGGACCTCACCGACGCGTTCGCGGGCGGCCCGGCCGCGGGCGAGGCCGTCAAGCGGATCAAGGAGCAGCTCAGGGCCGTGCCCGACAAGGGCATCGGCTACGGCCTGGCCCGGCACCTGAACCCGGGCACCGCACCGGGGTTCACCGGCCTGCCCGAGCCGCGGGTGGCGTTCAACTACCTCGGGCGCTTCCAGGTCGCGGACGCCGAGGAGGCGGGCAGCGCCACGGTCCCGGACTGGACCGTGCTCGCCAGCGCCGCCGGCATCGGCGGCACCGACCCCCGGGTGCCGCTCGCTCACCCCCTTGAGCTCAACGCCCGTACCGACGACGGGCCGCGCGGACCCGAACTGGCCGCCACCTGGACCTGGGCCGAGGGCATCCTGGACCGGACCGAGGTCGGCACACTGGCGGACCTGTGGTTCCAGGCCCTGACGGCCCTCACCGAACACGCGGAACGCCCCGACGCGGGCGGGCTCACCGTCTCGGACGTTTCCCTGAGCCTGCTGAGCCAGGACGAGATCGAGTTGCTGGAAGACGACTGGAGGACCATGTGATGGCGACGCAGTCCGGACTGCAGGACATCCTGCCGCTGGCCCCGCTGCAGGAAGGCTTGCTCTTCCACAGCGTGTACGACGAGGCGGCGCCGGACGTCTATGTCGTGCAGGACACCATGGACCTGGAGGGCGACCTCGACCCCGAGGCGCTGCGCGCCGCGTGCCGCACCCTGCTGCGGCGCCACGCCAATCTGCGCGCGGGCTTCCGCTACGCGGGTCTGCGGCGCCCCGTCCAGTTCATTCCGCACGAGGTTCCCCTGCCCTGGGAGGAGATCGACCTCGCCGCGCTGACCGAGGACGAGCGCACCGCGGCGGCGGACCGGGTGCTGGAGGCGGACCGGCGACGCCGGTTCGACCTCGGCAAGCCGCCGCTGATGCGGTTCACCCTGCTGCGGTTCGGCGACGGCCGGCACCGCTTCGTCCTGACCAATCACCACATCCTGCTGGACGGATGGTCACGCCCGATGCTGCTGCGCGAACTCCTCGCGCTGTACGCGGCCCGCGGAGACGACAGCGGGCTGCCACGGGTCCGGCCGTTCCGGGACTATCTGCACTGGCTCGCCGGCCAGGACCGGGACGCCGCGGTGGCCGCGTGGCGGGAGGCGCTGGCCGGAATCGACGGCCCCACCCTCGTCGCGCCCCGCGGCGGCGACCGGCCCGCCGTCGTGCCCGGACGCCTGGACACCGAGCTCGAACCCGCCGTGTACGAGGCGCTCGCCGCCCTGGCCCGGGAGCGTGCGCTAACCCTCAACTCGCTGGTGCAGGGCGCCTGGGCGGTCGTTCTCGGCGGGCTGACCGGGCGGGACGACGTGGTGTTCGGCGCCACCGTCTCCGGACGGCCGCCCGAACTCGCCGGGGTCGAGACGATGGTGGGCCTGTTCATCAACACCCTGCCGGTGCGGGTACGGCTGCGTGCCGACGAGCCGCTGGTGGACATGGTGCGCCGGGTCCAGGACGAGCAGACCCGGCTCCAGGCCCACCAGCAGATCGACCTCGCCGAGGTGCGGCGGCTCGCCGGAGCCGGTGAACTCTTCGACACCACGATGGTGTTCGAGAACTACCCCGTGGACCTCACGGCCGGGAACGACAAGCCCGGCGGGACGAGCGGCCTGACCGTCGCCGGCGCCCGCAACCGCGACGCCGCGCACTATCCGCTGGCGCTCGTCGCGGTCGGCCGTGGCGGCCTGCTGCGGCTGCGCCTGGACCACCAGCCCGACCTGATCCCCGAGGCATCGGCCCGCGCCGTCCTGGACCGCGTGGTCCGCGTCCTCACCTCGGTCGCCTCCGATCCGCTGCGGCCCGTCGGCCGGCTCGAGCTGCTCTCCGGGGAGGAACACCGCACCGTCCTCGAACTCGGCCACGGCGCGGACACCGACATCCCGGACCTCAGCCTTCCGGAGGCGTTCCGCGCTCAGGCCGCCCGCACCCCGCACGCCACCGCCGTCCGCACCGGCGCCGACGCGCTCGACTACGCCGCGCTCGACGCCCGCTCCGACGCGCTGGCCCGCCGCCTGACCCGGCTCGCAGTGGTGTCGGAAACCCCGGTGGCGCTGCTCATGGAGCGCTCGGCGGACGTCATCGTGTCCGCGCTGGGGATCCTCAAGGCGGGCGGCGCGTACGTCCCGCTGCGGCAGCGGGACCCGGCCGACCGGCTGCGTCTGCTCACCGGCCTCGCCGGTGTCTCCCTGGTGCTGACCGACCGGGCGAACGCCGGGCGCGCCGCGGAACTGGGGCCTCCCGTGGTCGTCGTGGACGACGGCGCATGGGCGGAGCCCGATCCCGTGCCGGGAGAGCCACTGTCGCGCGTCCACCCCGGCCAGATCGCCTACATCAGCCACACCTCCGGCTCCACCGGAACACCCAAGGGCGTCGCCGCCACCCATCGCCATGTGCTCGAACTCGCCCATGACCGCTCGTTCGCGAACGGCGCCCACACCCGGGTCCTGGTCCACTCGCCGCACGCCTTCGACGCCTCCACGTATGAGATGTGGGTGCCGCTGCTGACCGGCGGCACCTCCGTCGTCGCCCCGCCAGGCGACCTCGACGCCGAGCGGCTCGGCAAGCTGCTCGTCGAGCACGAGATCACCGGGCTGTTCCTGACCACCGGTCTCTTCCAGCTCGTCGCCGACGAGGCACCCGAACACTTCGCGGGCCTCCACGAGGTGTGGACCGGCGGCGAGGCGGTCCCCGCCGCGTCCATCCGCCGGGTGATGCGGGCCTGCCCCGACACCACCGTCATCGACGTGTACGGGCCCACCGAGACGACCACGTTCGCGGTGCGCCACCGGCTCCCCCGGGGACCGGAGGTCCCGGCCTCCGTCCCCATCGGCAGCCCCCTGGACAACACCCGGCTGATGGTCCACGACACCGGGCTGCGCCCCGTGCCACCGGGCACGGCGGGCGAGCTGCACATCGCCGGGGCGGGCCTGGCCCGCGGCTACTGGCGGCGCCCCGGGATCACCGCGGAACGCTTCGTCGCCGATCCCTACGGCCCGCCGGGCACCCGCATGTACCGCACCGGCGACCTGGTGCGCTGGAATGCCGAAGGCGTCCTCGAATACGTCGGGCGTGCGGATGAGCAGGTGAAGCTGCGCGGCTTCCGTATCGAGCTCGGTGAGATCGAGGCGCTGCTGGGCAGCCACCCCGACGTCGCCCAGACCGTCGTCACCGTGCAGGAGCCGCGCCCCGGCGACCGGCGCCTGGTGGCCCACCTCGTCGCCGAGCGCGGGACCACCCCGTCCCCGGAGGACCTGCGGGCGCACCTGGCCGCCGAACTCCCCGACTACATGGTGCCCGCCGCGTTCGTCGTCCTGGACGCGCTGCCGCTGACCGGCAACGGCAAGGTGGACCGCAAGGCCCTGCCCGTGCCCGACACCGGCCCGGCCGCCGCCACCGGGGCTCGCCGTGCCCCGCGCAGCCCCCAGGAGGAGATCCTTTGCGGCCTCTTCGCGGAGGTCCTCGGCCTGCCGTCGGTCGGCATCGACGACAACTTCTTCGACGCCGGGGGACACTCGCTGCTCGCCACCCGGCTCGCCGGGCGCATCCGTTCGGTGCTCGGTGCCGAGATGGCGGTGCGGCAGCTCTTCGACACGCCCACCGTGGCCGGGCTCGCCCGCGCCCTCGACACGGCCGGATCGGCCCGGGCGGCGCTGATGCCCGCCGAGCCGCGCCCCGACCGCGTCCCGGCCTCCTTCGCCCAGCGCCGGCTGTGGTTCCTGCACCGCTTCGAGGGCCCCTCGCCCACGTACAACATCCCCTTCGCGCTGAGGCTCACCGGCGATCTGGACCGCACGGCGCTGCGGGACGCGCTCGTGGACGTCGCGGAGCGCCATGAGTCGCTGCGCACGGTCTTCGCCGAGGACGCCGAAGGGCCGTACCAGGTCGTGCTGCCCGCCCCGGAAGCCCGGACCGCGCTGACCGTCGTCCCCGACGTGCCGCGAGACCGCCTGGAGCGGGAGATCGCCGCCGCCGTCGGACACGCCTTCGACCTGTCCGAAGAACTCCCGCTGCGCGTCTGGCTGTTCGAGACCGGAGAGCGGGAGCACGTGCTGCTGCTCCTGGTCCACCACATCGCGGGCGACGGCTGGTCGGTGCCGCTGCTCGCCCGCGACATCGTCTCCGCCTACGCCGCACGACGCGTCGGCACCGCCCCCGCCTGGCAGCCGTTGCCCGTCCAGTACGCCGACTACAGCCTGTGGCAGCACGAGGTGCTCGGCTCGGAGGACGACGACAGCCTGATCGCCCGACAACTCGCCTACTGGACGGGAGCCCTGTCCGGACTGCCGGACGAACTCCCGCTGCCCGCCGACCGGCCGCGCCCCGCCACCTCCGGCCATCGCGGCGAGCGCATCCCCTACCAGGTGCCCGGACCGCTGTACGAGCAGGTCCGCGCTCTGGCCCGGGCCACCAAGGCCAGCCCGTTCATGGTGGTCCAGGCCGCGGTCGCCGCGCTGCTCACCCGGCTCGGGGCGGGCACCGACATCCCGCTGGGCACCCCTGTGGCCGGCCGCACCGACGACGCCCTCGAGGATCTCGTCGGCTTCTTCGTCAACACGCTGGTGCTGCGCACCGACACCTCGGGCAACCCCACCTTCCGTGAGCTGATCGCCCGCGTCCGGGACACGGACCTGGCGGCGTACGCCCATCAGGACCTGCCCTTCGAACGGCTCGTGGAGGCGCTCAACCCCAAGCGCTCGCAGTCCCGGCACCCGGTGTTCCAGACCATGCTCACCTTCAACAACACCGAGCAGCGACAGCTGCCGTCGGACACGGCGGCCCCCGAGGACGGCGTGGGGGCGCCGGGCCTCACCGTCGAGCGCGTGGCCTCGGACACCGGTACGGCCAAATTCGACCTGCTGCTGTCCTTCGCCGAACGGCACGCCCCCGACGGCAGCGTGGACGGGCTGAGCGCGGGCCTCGAATTCAGCACCGACCTCTTCGAGCGCGACACGGCGGAGCGGATCGTCGCGCGGCTCCTGCGGCTGCTGGCGGCCATGGCCGCGAATCCGCAGGCGCGACTCGGCGAGGTGCCGCTCCTCGACGACGGCGAACAGGCCGCCGTGCTGAGCGGCGGCAGTGGCGCGGCCCGCCCCGCGCGCGACGCCTCGCTGTCCGAGCGGTTCGAGACGGCCGTCGCCCGCGACCCGCACGGCGTGGCCGTGGAGACCGCGGCCGGAGCGGTCGGTTACCCGGAACTCAACGCGCGCGCCAACCGCCTCGCCCGGCTGCTCATCGACCGCCAAGTCGGCCCCGAGGACCTTGTCGCGGTCGCCATGCCCCGGTCGGCCGACCTGGTCACCGCCCTCATGGCGGTCCTCAAGGCCGGTGCCGGGTATCTGCCCGTCGACCCCGAGTACCCGGCGGCCCGCATCGCGTTCATGCTCGAAGACGCCCGCCCCGCCCTCGTGCTGACCACCCGCGAACTGGCCACGGCACTTCCGGAAGCCCTCGCCGGCCGCACGATCGCCACCGATGACCCGAAGGCCGCCGAGGCACTCGCCGCGTATCCCGCGACCGACGTCACCGACGACGAGCGCGCCAGGCCGCTCCACCCCGCCCACCCGGCGTACGCCATCTACACCTCGGGCTCCACCGGGCGCCCCAAGGGCGTGGTGATGCCCGCGGGCGCCCTCGCCAACCTGCTGGACTGGCACCAGGCGCAGCTGCCGGGCGGACCGGGCACCCGGGTGGCGCAGTTCACCGCGGTCAGCTTCGACGTCTCCGTCCAGGAGATCCTCTCCGCACTGCTGCACGGCAAGACCCTCGTGGTCTGCCCCGAGGACGTCCGCCGCGACCCGGCCCGCCTGGCCCGGTGGCTGCACGACGCGGGCGTGAACGAGCTGTACGCGCCCAACCTGGTCATCGACGCGGTCTGCGAGGCCGCCACCGCCCAGGGTCTGGAGCTGCCGGACCTCACCGACCTGGTACAGGCCGGGGAGGCGCTCACCCCGCACGGCGCCATCCGCACCTTCTGCGCCGACCGCCCCGGCGTGCGGCTGCACAACCACTACGGGCCCGCCGAGACCCACGTGGTGACGGCCTGCCCGCTCCCGGCGGACACCGACGCGTGGACGCCCGGCCCCGCCCCCATCGGGCGGCCCGTCGACAACACCGCCGTGCGGCTGCTCGACCCCTGGCTGAACCCGGTGCCGCCGGGCGTCCCCGGCGAGCTGTACATCGCGGGCGCCGCCCTGTCCCGCGGCTACATCGCCCGCCCCGACCGCACCGCGGAGCGGTTCGTCGCCGATCCCTACGGCCCGCCGGGCGCCCGGATGTACCGCACCGGCGACCTGGCCCGCCTCACCCGCGACGGAGAGCTGACGTACCTGGGGCGCACCGACACCCAGGTCAAGATCCGCGGGTTCCGCATCGAACCGGGTGAGATCGAGGCGGTTCTCACCACCGCCCCGGAGGTGGCGCGGGCGGCCGTGGTCGTGCGGGAGGACCGGCCGGGGGACCGGCGGCTTGTCGGATACGTGGTCGCGGCGCCCGGCGGCGATCCCGGACCGCGCCGGGTGCGCGAGCACGCCGCCCGGCACCTGCCCGACCACATGGTGCCCGCCGCGTTCGTCACCCTGGACGCGCTGCCGCTGACCCCCAACGGCAAGCTCGACCGGGCCGCGCTGCCGGCGCCCGAGTACCGGGGCGATACGGCGTCGGGCCGGCCGAGGACGCCCGAGGAGCGTGCGCTGTGCGCCCTGTTCTCCGAGGTCCTGGGCGTGGGGGAGGTCGGAGCCGACGACGAGTTCTTCGACCTCGGCGGCCACTCCTTCCTCGCCGCCCGGCTGGTCGGCCGGATCCGCGAGGAGATGGGCGGCGATCTGCCGGTGCGCGCGGTCTTCGACGCCCCGTCACCGGCGGCGCTCGCCCGCCTCCTGACGGGTGAGGCGGCCGCGGAGGGCGACTCGACGGGGGCGCTGCTGCCCCTGCGCGCCCGCGGTTCGGCCGCCCCGCTGTTCTTCCTGCACCCGGGAGGCGGCTTCAGCTGGTGCTACTCGGGACTCGTCCGCCATCTCGGCGCCGATGTGCCGGTCCACGGCATCCAGGCCCGCGGCCTCGACGGCACCGGACCGCTCCCGGCGTCCATGGACGAGATGGTCGAGGACTATCTCGCGCGGATCCGCTCCGTGCAGCCGCACGGCCCCTACCGGCTCGCCGGCTGGTCCTTCGGCGGGCTGACCGCGCAGGCGCTGGCCGTCCGGATCCGCGCGGAGGGCGAGGAGGTCGGCATGCTCGCGGTGCTCGACTCCTACCCGCCGGGGGAGCACAGCGACCACTCGGAGCCGGTGGAGCACGAAGTCGTCGCGAACAACCTGCGGGCCATGGGATTCACCGTCGACATGGCCGAGCTCATAGCAGACCAGGAGCGGGTTCTGATGCGCTTCCGGGAATTCCTGCAAGGGGGAAATCACCCCATGGCTCACCTCGACCACCTCGAGGCCCAGGATGTGCTGGCCCTCAAGGACGTCTACGTGAACAATGTCCGGATCATGCGGTCCTATGTGCCCCAGTTCTTCGACGGGGACATGCTTTTCGTCTCCGCGGAACGGAAACCCGCCGAGCGGGAAACCATCCTGAATGTCAACTTGTGGCAACCACTGACAGGCGGGTCGATCGAGATCTGCCCCATAGACTCGAACCACGGAGATCTGATGACCGACGCCCGTCACGTGGCGCGCATCGGACGTTTTCTCGCCGACCGGCTGTGAGCCGTGAATGTACGTCAAGCGCAAGTGAATTGATTCTTCGAGAAGGAGCGATCTCATGAGCACCAACCCCTTCGAGGACCCCGAGGGCACGTATCTCGTGCTCGTCAACGATGAGGGGCAGCACTCCTTGTGGCCTGCGTTCGTCGAGATCCCTCAGGGCTGGCGCACGGTCCTCGCCGACGCCACACGGGACGCGGCGCTTGAATACGTGAACGCCCACTGGACCGATATGCGCCCCAAGAGCCTGATCAAGGCCATGGAAGGCGCCGACGCGGCCTGAGCGCCGCACCCGCTGGACCGCCGTGTGGCCCGCCCCGCCGGGACGCGTCCGACGCGTCGTACCCGAAGGGCGGGCCATACCCATGCCCGTGCACCCGTCATACCAAGGAGGATGGAGCGAGATGCCGGTCGTTCACGTCAACGGAATACAGCTCCACTACGAGGAAGCCGGCGAGGGCGAGCCGGTCGTGATGATCCAGGGGACCGGCGCCGGCGGCACCGTGTGGCAACTGCACCAGGTGCCCGCCCTCGCCGCCGCCGGATTCCGCGTGATCACTCTCGACAACCGGGGCATACCGCCGACCTCGGAGTGCCCTGAGGGGTTCACCCTCCAGGACATGGTCGGCGATGTGGCGCGGCTCATCGAGCACCTCGGGATCGGTCCCTGCCGGGTCGTCGGCACGTCCCTGGGCGCCTTCATCACGCAGGAACTCGCGCTGTCCCGGCCCGATCTCGTACGCCAGGCCGTCCTCATCGCCACCCGGGGCCGCACCGATGTGCTGCGCGCCGCGATCACGCGTGCCGAGATCGAGCTGCATGACGCCGGGGTGGAACTCCCGGTCCGGTACGCCGCCGTGGTCCGGGCCCTGAAGTCGCTGTCCCCGCGCACCCTCGACGACGGCGAGGCGATGGCCGACTGGCTCGATCTGTTCGAGCTGTCGCCCGCGGCCGGTCCCGGACAGCGAGCGCAGATGGAGTTGAGCACGCTGGACCACCGGCTCGAGGCATACCGGGGCATCCGCGTCCCCTGCCAGGTCATCGCCTTCGCGGACGACCTGATCACCCCCGCCCGTCTGGCGCGCGAGGTCGCCGACGCCATCCCGGGAGCCGAGTTCGAACTCATCGAGGGCTGTGGGCACTACGGCTATCTGGAAGACCCCGCAACGGTGAACAAGGTGATGGTGGAGTTCCTCACCGGGGCGGCCGCCCGCTGACCGCCAGGGGACGGCGAGCGGCACAGGAACGAGAAGAGGGGGGAGGCGCCCGGCCGGGGGTACCGGACGGCCCTCCCCCCTCGTCAAAGGGGCCGCTCGGCCACTACCGCCGCGGGTGGCCGGGCGACGGTGCCTGGTCCGTCCTGGGCACGGGGGACGGGGAGTACGGCGGGCCCGTCGGCTCATCGGTCCCGCCCGCCGCCGGGACCGACACGGCGGAAGTCCCCTGGCCGGTCCCGGACGTGCCGCCGGGCCACCAGTTCCACGGGCCGAGCGCCGTCATCAGCGCCGGCAGCACGAAGATCCGGATGACCACGGCGTCCAGCATGATCGCCGCCGCGAGTCCCACGCCCAGCTGCTTGAACTCGACCGCGTTGAGCGTGCCGAAGATCGAGAACACCGCCACCATGACGATCGCGGCACTCGTCACGACGCCCGCCGAGCGAACGATGCCCTCACGCACCGACTCCCTCACCGACGCTCCGTCCACGGCCATCTCCCGGATCCGGCTGACCACGAACACGTGGTAGTCCATGGACAGTCCGAAGAGCACCACGAACAGGAAGAGCGGAAGCCAGGACACCACCGTGCCCGAGCTGTCGAAGTCGAGCAGACCCTCCGCCCAGGTGTGCTGGAAGACCGCCACCAGGACACCGAACGAGGCGGCCGCGGAGAGCAGGTTCAGCAGCACCGCCGACACCGCCACGGCCAGAGAGCGAAAGATCACCGCCATGGTGCCGAAGGTCAGCAGCAGTACGAAGCCCACCACCCAGGGCATGCGCTCTTCCAGGTGGTCCGTGAAGTCGATGCCCTGGGCCACCGCACCGCCGACGCCGCTCTCGGCGTCCGGGACCTCGTCCAGCGCCTGGGGCACCCACCCGCGCAGCACCTTCAGCGACTCGGTGGCCTTGGGGTTCTTCGGCGGGTACGGCGTGCCCACCTCGACGGTGTGCACCCGGTGGTCCCCGGACTCGCGGATCACCGGCGTCTGGTCGTGGGCGAAGAGGCTGTTGCCCTCGGTGCGGTCGATCAGTCCCCGCAGCGCGGCCTTGACCTGGCCGGCCTCGTCGGCGGGGGCCCGTACCGCCACCTTGTGCACGGTGCCCTCGCTCGGGAAGGCGTCGGTGAGCCGGTCGGTTGCCCGCACGACCGGGATGTCCCGCGACAGGTCGTCCTGGCCGGGCTGCTTGAGCTTCATGTCCAGGGCGGGCAGGGCGAGCAGCAGCAGCGCGCCGATCGACACCACGAGCGTGAGAACCGGCTTGAGCAGCGCCGGGCGCAGCAGCACCGGCCACACCCGCGATTCGCCGGAGCGCATCGTCAGCCGCCACAGGAACGGCACCCGGGGACGGTCCACCCAACGGCCCAGCTTGGCGAGGAGGGCGGGCAGCACGGTCACCGAGCCGAGGACCGCGACCGCCACGACGATGATGGAACCGGTGGCCAGGGAGGCGAAGGTGGCCTCCTGGGCGAGGTAGAGCCCGGCCATCGCCACGATCACGGTGGTGCCGGACACCACGACCGTATGCCCCGACGTCTCCGCGGCGATCTCGATGGCGTCGAGGTGGGACTTGCCCTTACGGCGCTCCTCCCGCTCCCGCTTGAGGTAGAAGAGCGAGTAGTCGACGCCGACGGCCATGCCCATGAGCAGGATGACGTTGCTCACCGCGCTGGTCTCCGGCAGCACATGCGACGCCAGGGACGACAGTCCCATCGCGGAGACCACACAGGACAGGGCGAGCAGCACGGGCACTCCGGCGGCGATGATCGCGCCGAAGACCACGAGCAGGATCAGCAGGGTCAGCGGAACGCTGATCAGCTCGGCCCTCTTGAAGTCCTCACCGATGGTGTCCGACATGCCCTTCGCCGTCGAACCGGTGCCCACCTGCTCGATCTTGAGCCCGTCGTGGGTGCGGTCGGCCTCGGCGCTCACATCGAGCAGCGGGCGGACCCGGTTGATGGCGTCGTCCTCGTCACCGTTCATCGTCACCGGTACGAGCAGGGCCTTGCCGTTCGGCGCGGGAACCGGCTCACCGACGCTCCGCACCTCGGACAGCGCCTTCATCCGGCCGGTGATGTCCTGGGCCGCCCGCTGCGCCGCCCGCCGGTCCAGCTTCCCGCCCGACTCGGCGGTGATGAGCACGTTCTCCTCGGGCCTCTTGGTGAAGTCCCCGGAAGAAACGATCTTGCCTGCCCGGCCCGACTCCCGGACCCCGGACTCCTCGGAGTCGAGCTTGTTCGTACCGGCGGCGCCGCCGAGGAAGAGACACAGGGCGACGAACACGACCCACAGTCCGATCGCGGACCACGGATGTGTGGCGCTCCATCGGGCAACCCGTAACGTCGCCGGTTTCTTTCGCACTGTCAGCGTCCTCCCAATGTTGCCGAACCGTTGTGGCGGCTGCCGGGTTTATGACGCTAAAACGCTAGTTCCATGTCCCGGACGTCGACACGGGGTAAACCGCCTAGGTAGTCATTGTTTCCCGCAACTGTCACCCTGCGGTTCTCCGCAGGGTGACAGTTGCGGGAAACCGTACTCGCGCAGGCGAAAGCTTGACCGGAGGAAACAGCAGCCATTAGTTTCATATTCCGGTTCGTCCTTTCCAATGGAGTGAAAAATCCATTGGCAGGTAAATGCCGTACCGTGATGCGAATCAAGGGGAAACAATGGAAACCACGGTCCTCACTCGGCAACATGTTGCCAAGATCGTCCAGGGAAAGGGATTGGACCTTTTCATGGACCGGATGATCGACCGGCTCGATGAGGCGTTCCGTGCGGAAAGCCGATGGGGCATCACCCCGGCGCGGGACGGATTCCTGAGCGGTCCTCAGAACACGGCCGTCCTCGAATGGATGCCGCACCATCAGCCCGGCGACTCGATCACCATCAAGACCGTGGCGTACACCCCCACGAATCCGTCCACCCATCAGCTCCCCACCATCATCGGCACGATGGCCCGTTACGACGACGTGACCGGCCGTCTGCTGGCCGTCGGCGACGGGATCCTGCCCACCGCCGTTCGCACCGGCGCCGCGTCCGCCATCGCCAGCCGTCTGCTCGCCCACCCCGACAGCCGGGTCCTCGGCTTGGTGGGCGCCGGTGCCCAGGCGGTGACCCAGGCCCATGCCCTCAGCCGGGTCTTCCGGCTGGACCGGATCCTCGTGCACGACATCGAGCCCGCCCACGCCGAGTCCTTCGCCGAGCGTGTGGAATTCCTCGGTATCGACGTGGAGGTGGCATCCGTCACGGAGATCGAGGCGGCATCGGACATCATCTGCACCGTCACCTCGGTCGGGGTCGGGGACGGTCCGGTCCTCCACGGCGAGCGGCTGCGCCCGCACGCCCACATCAACGCCATAGGCGCCGATCTGATCGGCAAGTACGAGGTGCCGCTGTCCGTGCTCAAGTCCGCCTTCGTCACCCCCGACCATCGGGGGCAGGCGCTGCGCGAGGGTGAGTGCCAGCAGCTCGACCAGAGCGAGCTGGGCCCGGAGCTGCCCGCGCTGTGCGCCGACCCGGCGCTCGCCGCGGGGCGGCGGGAGGAGCTGACCGTCTTCGACTCGACCGGATTCGCCCTGGAGGATCACGTCGCCTTCGACGTGCTCCTCGAACTCGCCGAGGAGGCCGGCATCGGCGACCGGGTGCAGCTGGAACACCTGCCGGAGGACGCGCTCAACCCGTATTCCTTCCAGTGACGGCACCGGACTGTGCCCGCCCGGACGTGGGGCCCCAGACAGCCCGGTGGCGTCTCGGACGCCGAGAGGTGCGCGCCGCACGGTGGGGCCCCCGCCGAGCCCCCCCCCGGTCCACCCCCCGGGCCGTCGCGCGCCTCAGGACTCCAGATACCGCAGGACCGCCAGGATCCGCCGGCTGTAGCCGGCGGTATGCGACAGGTCGAGCTTGTCGAAAATCGTGTTGAGGTTCTTCTCCACCGAGCTCAGCGAGATATGCAGTTTCTGCGCGATGGCCGTGTTGGTGTGGCCCTGCGCCAGCGTCTCCAGAACACTGCGCTCGCGCGGGGTGAGCCGGGCGAGCGGGTCACCGTGCGTGGTGCGGATGACCAACTGACGTACGACCTCCGGGTCGATGGCCGCGCCACCCGCGTGGATCCGCTCCAGTGCGTCCAGGAACTCCTCGACCTGGGCGACGCGGTCCTTCAGGAGATACCCGACCCGCTCCGCGTTGGAGGCCAGGAGCTGAGCCGCGTAGTTGCGCTCCACGTGCTGCGACAGCACGAGCAGGCTGATCTGGGGCCAGCGCTTACGGATATCCAGCGCGGCCCGCAGCCCGTCGTCGGTGTGCGTCGGCGGCATCCGGATGTCGACGACGACCATGTCGGGCATCCGCTCCTCGACCTCCTTCATGAGGGACACCGCGTCACCCACCGCCGCGACGACCTCATGGCCCTCCTCGACCAGCAGACGCACCAGTCCTTCCCGTAGCAAGGTCGAGTCCTCGGCGAGGATCACGCGCATGGAAGCTCCGCGGTAATGGTCGTGGGTCCCCCGAGGGGGCTGTCGATGTGCAGCAGACCGTCGAGCGCGCTCACCCGGCTGCGCAGCCCGGTGAGACCGCTGCCCGATGGATCCGCTCCGCCGGTGCCATTGTCCTCGACCCGGACCACCAGCACGGCTCCGTGCAGCGTGAGTCGGATGGCGATGGCCGTGGCGCCGGAGTGCTTGGCGGCGTTGGTCACGCACTCCGAGACCACGAAGTACGCGGCGGTTTCCACCGTCGGTGGCAGCGCACCGTCGACCTCGAAGTCCATGCGGATGGGAAGGGAGCACCGCTCGGAGACCCCGCTGAGGGCTTCCTTCAGCCCCAGGCTGTCCAGGGCGGAGGGATAGATCCGCCAGGTCGCCTCCCGGAGTTCGGTGATGACCTCCTGGGACTCCTGGTGAGCCTGGTGCAGCAAGGCGTCCACCTGCTCGGGGTTGCGGCCGCGGCTGCGGCGCGCCCGGCCGAGCAGCATGGCGAGCGCCACCAGGCGCTGCTGGATGCCGTCGTGGAGATCGCGCTCGATGCGGCGGCGCTCGGCGTCGACGGCTTGGAGGACCGCGGCCCGGCTGGTGGCCAGCTCGTCGATGCGCTGCCGCAGCAACTCCTGCTCGGACGGCCCGAAGCACTCACGGGCCAGCCGGGCGTCCAGGACCGAGAGAGAGTAGATGCCCTGCACGTCGAGGAAGAGCAGCACCCCGCCGAGCAGTGCCTGGGTGAGGAGTTCCTGCAGGTCCAGGCGGCCTTGGAGCAGTCGCATGGCCAGCACCGCGGCGAGGATGACACCGAACCCCAGCAGACCGACGACGATGGTGCACAGCAGCCCCGTATAGCTGCGGATCGCCAGATAGCGCAGGACCTTCTGGTCGGACGACTTGTAGTGCTCGGGGAAACGATCGCCGAAGAACACGAACCGGCGCGCCCGGTCCAGCCCCGCGAGCCGACGAGCCCCGGAGGCGAGCGCGGCCAGGGCGCCGGGCCGGGTGCGCGGCCGTAACAGAAAGGGCGCCATGACCGTGCCGACGATCAGCAAGTAGAGAAATCCGAGCATGGCCGTACAACAGCCGAGGAGTGCTCCCGGAATCTTGCGCGGCCACGAGGGTTCCGCCGCCCCCCTGCCGCCGTCGTGCTGACCGGGCGAGCCGAGAAACAGGTGATGAGTGGCGAAATTCGTCAAATCCCCCTGCACGGGGGCCAAGCGTAGCCCGGCCGCACAGCCCGGGCAAGATCGCCCGGGCTGTGGCGCGAGCAGAGCGGAGGGGCCGGGGCGCGCGTCATGGCTCATGAAGCGGGGCGCTGCTTGCCGCGACCGCGGAAGCGCACGACCACGTAGACCACGATGGCCATCACAACCGCGACCAGGACCACCTTGGAGAGGACACCGACGTAGGTCTCCACCTGGTCCCACTGATCGCCCAGCCAGTAGCCGGCCATCACCAGCACCGTGTTCCAGACCAGGCTGCCCAGCGTGGTCAGCAGGGCGAAGACCGGCAGCGGCATGCGCTCGACCCCGGCCGGAATGGAGATGAGGCTACGGAAGATCGGCACCATGCGGCCGATGAAGACCGCCTTGGTGCCGTGCCGCTCGAACCATTGCTCCGTACGATCCAGGTCGGACGCCTTCACCAGCGGCAGTTTCGCCCAGATGGCGTGCATGCGCCGACGGCCCACGAGCATGCCGATCCAGTACAGCACCAGCGCGCCCACCACCGAACCGAGCGTGGTCCAGAACAGCGCCGAGGCCAGGCTGATCACGCCCTGCCCGGCCGCGAACCCGGTCAGGGGCAGGATCACCTCGCTGGGCAGCGGCGGGAAGAGGTTCTCCAGCGCGATGGCCAGACCGGCTCCCGGCCCGCCCATCGCGTCCACGAGGTCCGCGGCCCAGCCGGCGATGCCGTCCGAGGGCTCCTGGGGCAGAGCCAGGGTCATCAAGTGCATGCGTGGTCTCCAACATGGCGGTCAGGCGCCGGAGCGCTGCGCGGCCCCGACGCCTGTCAATCTAGAAACCGCCGACCAGCGAAGATATGAGGATTGCCGCCCAACCCGGTGGTGTTCTCCGCAGCGCTCGCCCTGCGGGAAACCGCAGATCAGCCTGGTGCCGGGCCGCTCGGGCACACCACGCGCGCGGCACCGGCCGCTGCCCGGGCCCGCTCAGGAGAACTCGGCGCGCACCGCCGCCGTGTGTTCGCCGAGCCCTGGCACCGGTCGCATCGGCGCCCTGCGGCCCGCCACCTCCACCGGCGGCAGCAGACCGCGCAGCGGTCCGACCGGGGAGCCGAACTCGCCCCAGCGGTCGCGGGCGTCGAACTGGGGGTGGGCACCGAACTCCGCGATGTCGCGCAGCCGGGCATTGGCGATACCGGCCCCGTCCAGCAGTACGGTCAGCCCCTCGGCGGTGTGGTCCGCGAAGCACGACTCCAACTCGGCCGTCAGCTCCTCGTCATGGGTGCGACGCAGGGGATTGTCCGCGAAGCGCGGATCGCGGATCAGCTCCGGGTGGCGGAGCACCCGCTCGCACAGGGCGGCCCATTCACGATCGCTCTGCACACTCAGGAACACCTGACCGCCGTCCCCACAGCGGTAGGCGCCGTACGGCGAGATGGAGGGATGGCGCGCGCCGCTGCGCACGACCCCGGCACCGCCGTACGCCTGGGCGAAATAGGGGTGGCCCATCCACTCGCCCAGCGCATCGAGCAGGCTCACGCTCAGGTCGGTCCCCGCACCGGTGCGCTCCCGCTCGTACAGCGCGGTGAGAATGCCTGTGTAGGCGTACATCCCGCCCGCGATATCGGCGATCGAGATCCCGGGGCGGGCCGGGGCCTCAGGGCTGCCGGTGATCGACAGCAGCCCCGCCTCGCACTGGATGAGCAGGTCGTACGCCTTCTTCTCGCGGTACGGGCCGCTGTCCCCGTACCCGGAGATCGCGCAGGTGATCAGGCGGGGATGGGCGGGCCGCAGCGTCCGCGCTCCCAGGCCCAGCCGGTCCACCGCGCCGGGCGCCAGATTGTGCACGAAGACATCCGCGCGGGCGAGCATGGCATCGAGCAGCGCCCGGTCGGTGTCGTCCTTGACATCGAGGACGACGCTCTCCTTACCGCGGTTGATCCAGACGAAGTAGGCCGACGCGCCCTTGACCTCGCGGTCGTAGTCGCGGGCGAAGTCACCGCGCCCCGGCCGCTCCACCTTGATGACCCTGGCTCCCAGATCGGCGAGCTGACGGGTGGCGAACGGGGCGGCGACGGCCTGCTCCAGGGCGACGACGGTGATGCCTTCCAACGGCTGCGCGGGCACGGGCGACTCCTTCGGTGCGGGTAGCCCCTGTCTACCCCGTGCCGGGCGGCGGTCGAACGCCGCCCGACACGCCGGGTTCAGCCCAGCAGCTCCCGCAGAAAGCCGATCTGCTCGGCCTGCTGATGCGTGCCCCCGCCCTCGTGGCCGTTGAAGGACCACACCTTGAGGTCCTTCTCACCGGCGTAGTGGTGATGGGCGGCGAAGCCGCAGGAGGTCGGGGTGATCTCATCGCGCAGCGCGGTCGAGAACAGCGCCGGCGCGTTGGCGCGGGCCGCGAAGTTGAGCCCGTCGAAGTGGTCGAGCGTGGCGAACACCCGCTCGGCCAGGTGGCGCTGTCCGGCGCAGAACCGGGCCAGTTCCCCATAGGGGTCCGCGTCGGTGATCTCGACCGCGCGCCGGATGTGGGTCATGAACGGCACATCCACCAGGGCCGCCGTCAGATCCGGCACCAGTCCGGCCGCCGCCAGGGCCAGCGCACCGCCCTGGCTGCCGCCGCTGACCACGATCCGCGCGGAATCCACCAGCGGATGCTCACGGGCGGCCTCCACCGCCCGTACCGCATCCGTGTACAGCCGGCGGTAGTAGTAGTCGTCCGGGGAGAGGACGCCCTGGGTCATCTTGCCCGGTGTCTCGGGCCCGGTGCCGCCGACCGGATCGGGGGTGACGCCGGGCGAGTGCTGGACCCACCCCTGGCCGCGGCTGTCCATCACGAAGACCGCGTAGCCCACCGACGGCCACAGCAGCCAGTTGTGCGGCAGCCCCCGGCCGCCGTTGTAGCCGAGGTACTGCACCACGCACGGCAGCGGACCCGCCACCTCCCGCGGGGCCAGCAGCCAGCCGCGTATCCGGTGCCCGCCGAAACCGGAGAACTCCACGTCATAGGTCTGCACTCGGGTGAGTCCGGTGTCCTCCTCGGTGAACACCGCGTTCAGCTCGCAGGCGCGGGCCTCGGTGAGGGTCCGCGTCCAGAAGGCGTCGAAGCCGTCCGGCTCGGGCAGCGGGGGCTGGTAGGCGCGCAGCTGCTCCAGGGGCAGGTCGATGAACACGGTGGGCGGACCTCCGTAGCGATCGGTGCGGTGAAGGATGACATATCAGGTGTGAGGGATGGGACTGGTGGCACGGGCCCGTCCGGACAGCCGTGCAGTGTTCGAACCCTCGGTCATAAGAGAGCGCGAAGTGGGGGAGCGGTACTCGACCGGACCATGAGCCGGGTGGACAGCTCGGTCCGGATCGCCTCCGGTACCTCGCCGGTCATCAGCCGCAGCAGCTTGCGCAGCGCCGCGGCCGCCATCTCCGACAGCGGTTGACGCACCGTCGTCAGCGCCGGCGTGATCCAGCGGGCCTGCGGCAGATCGTCGAAGCCCACGACGCTGATGTCCCGCGGCACCATCAGACCCCGTTCCCCGGCCGCCTGGTACACACCCGGCACCATCTGATCGGAGCAGACGAAGACGGCCGTGGGCGGCTCGGGCAGATCCAGCAGCTCGGCCATCCGGCGGCGCGCCCCGGCCTCGCTGACGTCGCCGTAGCGCACATACGCGGACGGCACCGGCAAAGCGGCCGCCGCCATCGCCGACCGGTACCCGGCGACCCGGCCACCGTCGCGCACCGCCCGCCCCGGGCCACCGATCACCGCGATCCGGCGGTGCCCCAGCTCGATGAGGTGCTCGGTCGCGGCCATCCCGCCCTGCCAGTTGGCGGCCGCCACGGACGGCACCCCGGGCGGCGGGTCGTGCGCGGGGTCGATCATCACAAACGGGATCCGGTGCTCATCGAGCCAGGCGTACTGGGCGGGCGCGAGCTCCGTGAGATGGAACAGCACACCTGAGCTGCCCCGGGCGTACAGCTTGTCCGGCCAGCCGTGTTCGAGCCTGCCGCCCGGACTGCGAGTGGCCGCGGCCGAGACCACC
This sequence comes from Streptomyces sp. NEAU-YJ-81, assembly GCF_017592595.1. Taxonomy (NCBI): domain Bacteria; kingdom Bacillati; phylum Actinomycetota; class Actinomycetes; order Kitasatosporales; family Streptomycetaceae; genus Streptomyces; species Streptomyces sp. NEAU-YJ-81. The sequence goes on from NZ_JAGFNO010000015.1 coordinate 46,980, forward strand.
ACCTCGAGTCCCGCCTCGTGCGCGGCCTCCGCCGCGCCGTGCAGCACCGCTCCCGACCAGGCGCTGTCGAGCGAGTGCACCACCAGGTCGACCATCGCGGCCGGTTTGGGCGTCTCACAGCGCGGCCTGCGGATGTACCCCAGGCGGTCCAGGACCTCGGTGACCCGGCGACGGGTCTCGGGGGCCACGTCCTCCCGGCCGTTGACCACCTTCGAAGCGGTCGGTACCGACACACCCGCCTCACGGGCGACGACCGCCAGCGTGGGCCCCGTCGATCCCGAGGAACGAGCCATCGAGACTCCCTTCCCTAACCGCCCACGTGGAACCCTGACCGGGCAGCAATCGGTTTCTACCCTAAGGCCGCCTCAAGTCGCCGGGAAGACCCGGGAGTCGAGGGGGGACGCCCCACACCGGCTTGTCGCCGCCGCCCGCCGAAACGTTGCCTGCCGCCCGCCGAAACCTTGGCCGCCTCCCCGCGCCATCTCGACGGTGTCCGACGCGGCGGGTGCATTCATCGGGCCTATGTGGGCATGATCCCAAAGGATCCCGCTTTTCTCCTGCCATATCCCTTGACACCTCCGATGTCTTATTGGTTGTCTACGTCGCGCTCGTGCTCCTCGTCGGCCGTCACCCTCACGGCCGCGTTCGGTCCAGCTCGCTCGTCTCCAGTTCCGTCGCTCTGGAAGGCAGCACGTCATGGTCACGATCCGGCACGTTCTCCGCGGCCTGTTGGCCGCGTCGGTCCTCGCCCTCCTGCCGCTGCAGGGGCCCGCCTGGGCCGCCACCTCCCACCCGGCCCCCGCCTCCGCCCCCGGCCATGGCTGGATGGGCACCTGGGAGGCCGCCGCCTCCGGGACGGTCCCCGCCCTGCCCGGTCAGTCGATCCGCAACGTGGTGCACACCAGCGTCGGCGGCCACGCCGTCCGCGTCCGGGTGACCAACCGCCTCGGCACCGCACCCCTCCAACTCACCTCCGTGACCGTCGCCTTGCAGGAGAGCGGGGCACCCAAGAGCGCGGGCGCCCGTGCCGGGACCATGCGCACGGCCACCTTCCGCCATACGGCGTCGGTCACGGTTCCGGCCGGTGAGGACGCAATCAGCGATCCGGTGCCGCTACGGGTGGCCCCGGACGCCAACCTGCTGGTCACCCTCTACACACCGGTCGACTCGGGCCCGGCGACGTATCACCACTCGGCCCTGCAGACCTCGTTCCTGGCGCCGGACGGCGACCACACCGCGGAGGAGAGCGGCGCCGCGTACACCGCCACCACCAGCTCCTGGTACTACGTGACGGGCGTGGACGTGCTCGGCGCCCCCGCCGCGGGCAGCGTGGTCGCCCTCGGCGACTCCATCACCGACGGCTCCGGATCGACGTCGAGCGCCAACCGCCGCTGGCCGGACCGGCTCGCGGCCCGGCTGCGCGCGCTGCCCCCGCAGAGCCGGCTCGGGGTGCTGAACGCCGGGATCGCGGGCAACCGCGTGCTGCTGGACGGCACCGGGCCCAGTGCCCTGTCCCGGCTGGACGCGGATGTGTTCTCCCGCTCCGGGGTGCGCGCGGTGGTCCTGATGGAGGGCATCAACGACATCAAGGGCAACCCCAATCAGACCGATCCCGCCGCGTTCGAGGACGCCTACCGCCGGATCGTGGAACGGGCCCACGCGCGTGGCATCCGCGTCATCGGCGGCACCATCACCCCGTTCGGCGGCAACGGCAACTACACCGAGGCGCGCGAGGCGGTGCGGCAGTCCGTCAACGGCTTCATCAGGGACGGCGGCCTGTTCGACGGGGTGGCGGACTTCGACGCCGCCGTCCGCGACCCCGCCGCCCCGGACCGTTCACTGCCCGCCTACGACTCGGGCGACCATCTCCACTTCAACGACGCGGGACTGCAGGCCATGGCCGACGCGATCGACCTCCGCGACCTGCGTCCCGCCCGCTGATCACGCGGACCCGCGCCCGTACGAAGCTCAGCCGCTCGCATGGAGTTCAGCCGCCCGCACGGAGCTCAGCGGTCGATCCGCGCTCCGTGCGGGCCAGTGTCCGGCACCTCCGCGACCCGCGCCGCGGCCGGGTTCAGCACCCGGGTGAGGAAGGCCCGGGTGCGGGAATGGACCGGATCGGAGACGACCTGCTCCGGTCCGCCCTCCTCCACGATCACCCCGTCGTCCATGAACACGACCCGGTCGGCGACCTCCCGAGCGAAGCTCATCTCATGGGTGACGACCAGCATCGTCATCCCCTCGTCCGCCAGGGCGCGCATCACGGCGAGCACATCGCCGACCAGCTCCGGATCGAGCGCCGAGGTCGGCTCGTCGAAGAGCATCAACTCCGGGTCCATGGACAGCGCCCGGGCGATGGCCACCCGCTGCTGCTGTCCGCCCGAAAGCTGCGCCGGATAGGCCGACTCCTTGTCGCTCAGGCCGACCCGGCGCAGCGTGTCCCGCCCGATCCGTACCGCCTCCGCCTTGTCGCGGCGCAGCACCCGCCGCTGGGCGATGGTGAGGTTCTCCAGGGCCGTCAGATGCGGAAAGAGGTTGAACGCCTGGAACACCATGCCGATCCGCCGCCGCACCCGGTCGATGTCCACGTCCGGGTCGGTGACCTCGGTCCCCGCCACGGTGACCGAGCCCGAGGTCGGCTCCTCCAGGAGGTTCACACAGCGCAGCAGCGTCGACTTGCCGGATCCCGACGGGCCGATGACACAGACCACCTCGCCCCGCCGGACGGTGAGATCGATGCCCTTGAGCACCTCCAGCGCGCCGAAGGACTTGTGCAGACCCGCCACGTGAATGGCGATGCCGTCCGCCTCGCCGGTCTCCTTCACCACCGTCGTCTCCTTCATACCGGTCACCTCGCCTTCGCCGAACGGGCCTCGAGCCGGCGCACCAGATGGCCGAGCGGAACGGTGATGATCAGGTAGCACACCCCGGCGACCAGGATCGGGGTGAGGCTGCGGTGCTGGTTCAGCGCGTCCCGGCCGAACTTGGACAGCTCGTACTGGTCCAGGGAGAGCCCCAGCAGATAGACCAGGGACGAGTCCTTGGTCAGCAGCACCAGTTCATTGGTGAGCGGCGGCAGGACGATCCGGAACGCCTGCGGGATGATGATCGAGGCCATCGCCCGGCTGTGGGACATTCCCAGCGAACGCGCCGCCTCCATCTGCCCCTTGGGCACCGCCTGGATGCCCGCCCGCATCGTCTCCGCGATGTAGGCGGCTCCGACGAGCCCGAGCGCCAGCATCACCGTGACGTGCCGGTCCAATGCCACCTGGAAGGCGAGCGGCACCCCGAAGCCCAGCGCGATGAACACCAGCAGCGCGGGCACCCCGCGGAAGAACTCGATGTAGGCGACCGCCAGCCAGCGGTACGGCGGCACCTGCGAGAGCCGCATCAGCGCCAGCACCACCCCGAGGACAAGGCCGAAGCCGAAGCCGAGCAGGGTGTAGACGACGGTGTTGACCAGGGCGGTGGTGATGATGTCGGGGAACAGGGACCGGGCGACCTCGGCGTCGAAGAACGCGCGCCGCAGTTCACCCCAGTCCGCGGCCAGGACGATGGCGAGCAGCAGGGCGATGAGCACGGCGTACTGCACCGCTCGTATCGCCCGCGCCCGCTGCCTGCGGGTCATTGCCATATGTGTGCGGACTCCTCAGCTCCGATGGCCGTCAGTGGGCGTCACTTCTTGGGCGCGGTGCCGAACCACTTCTTGTAGATACGGTCGTAGGAGCCGTCCGCCCGGGCGTCCTTCAGCACCGCGTCGATCTTCTTGCGCAGCGCGTCATTGCCGGTCCGCACGGCGATGCCGTACTGCTCACCGGTGTCGAACTCGGCCGTCACCGTGGTGTCGGCGTTGTCCTTGACGTAGTCGTAGAGCACACCGTTGTCGTTGATGCCGGCGTCGGTCTGCCCGGTCTTGACGGCGGTCAGCAGCAGCGCGAGATCCTCGAACTGGACCAGCTTGACGCCCTTGGCGTGCTTCTGGGCGTAACTCTCGCCGGTGGTCCCCTGCTGGACCGCGAGCTTCTTGCCCTTGAGGTCGGCGAGGGTCTTGTAGGGCTTGCCCTTGGTGGTGAGCAGCGCCTGCGTGGCCTCGAAGTACGGGGCGGAGAAGTCCAGGTTCTTCTCGCGTACGTCGGTGATGGTCATCCCGGCGGCGGCCACGTCGCACTGGTTGGTGTTGAGGTCCTCCCCGGACTGGATGCCCTCGAAGGGCGTGTCCACGATCTCCTGCTTCACATCGAGCGCCGAGGCCACGAGGTCGACCATGTCCACATCGAAGCCGACGATCTTCTTGCCCTGCTTGGACTGGAAGGGCGGATAGGGCAGATGCGTGCAGGTCGTGAGCTTCCCGGAATTCACCAGGCTGATGTCGTCGCCGCCGGACCCGGACGACTTGGTGCTGGTGCACCCGGCCAGGAGGGCGGATACGGCGGCGACGGCTATGACGGGCAATGCGGAGCGAGCGGACACGGCACCTCCGGGACAGGGTCGGCGAACGACCACGGACCTCATGATCAGTGAGTCGGGCCGAATCCTCCCACCGGATATGCCGCGGTGTCTTTACGCGCGCAATTGCGACCGGATAACGGAGAGGCGAGGTCAGCGCCGCCGGCGCCGCTTGCGGCGCTTGCTCCAGAACCAGCCGGCCGGCGGCTCGTCCGCCCGCCAGGGCTGAGGCTCGGGCGCGCCGCGCCGCCACCGCGCGGTCAGCATCCGGGTGCGCGCGGCGGGCTCGGCGACCTCGGCGTCCCGTATGAAGTCCTCGTCGAGGGTGACGTCGTCCCAGCCGTCGGCGTCGTCGTCCCCGCGGGGTGTGGATCCGGTGCTCAAGGGGCACCTCCCGTTGCAACGGTGCCGCTCGGGCACAAGAGGGTGTTCCTCGAGCGATGAACGCATGGGGTGTCCGCCGAGTTCCGGTGGACACCGCGCGGGGCGTGCCCGGGTCCGGTGGAGGTCAGCCGCGCAGGGCGTGAATAGAAGACCAGCAGGTCAGGGGCCTGGATCGGTCCTGCGAAGGTCAGCCGGTCAGGGTCTGGAGCGGGGTCCACACCCGCATCGCGCCGGGCTCGCGGTTCGCCCACGCGTAGTACGGGATCGCGGTCACCGGGACCGGATCGAGGGCTTCCGCGCCGCCCGCGTCCCCGCCGCCGCCCGCGTCCCCGCGGGCGCCCGCATCCCCGCCGGGGCGCGCGCCGCCGCCCGAGCCCACGCCGCCGTCGCGGTACGGCCACCACCCGTCGCGCGCGACGGCATGGCGCAGGGCCAGGGAGGTGATCACGGTCACCCCGCCCAGCAGCTCCGGCCGGTGCTCCGCGCTCAGCACGGCATCCGGGTCGAGGGCGATGTCGTCCAGCCGCAGCCCGGCGGGCTGATCGGGCCGGGTGAGCCGGGGGTCCAGGGGCAGGCTCAGCACGACCGTCTCGCCGGGCCGCCAGCGGCGCCGCAGCCGCAGCCAGCCGTTCTCGGCCCGCTCGGCCACCGGCTCCCCGCCGACCGTCGCCTCGTACGACGCCGCCCAGTGCGGGATGCGCAGCGACAGCGTCCAGTCCGTGTCCTGCGGGGCCGCATCCACGACCACCGCGATGCGCCCCTCCCAGGGGTAGCCGGTCCCCACCCGCACCGCCCCGCCGCCCGCCTCGTACGAGCCGGACGCGTACTGGTGCAGCTGCAGCCCCTGGGCGTCGCCGCTCGCAATGTAGTGCGGCAGCGAGGCCAGCAGCCGCATCACATTGGGCGGGCAGCACGCACACCGGAACCACGGCGTCCGGTGGGCGCTCTGGTCACCGGTGCCGCCCTTACGGCTCTCATCGTCCTGGCGGACCTGCAGCGGATTCACATAGAGCCAGCGCTCACCGTCGACCGACACCCCCGACGCGAAGCCGTTGAACAGGGTCCGCTCCACCAGATCGCTGTAGCGGGCCTCCCCGGTCAGCAGTGCCATCCGCCATCCGAAGTGGACGGCGGCGATGGCCGCGCAGGTCTCCGCGTAGGCCCGGTCCGGCGGCAGTTCGTACGCGTCCCCGAAGGACTCCAGCTCGTGCCGGGACCCCACTCCGCCCGTCAGATAGGTCTTCGTCGCGGCCATGTCCTCCCACAGCCGCACCAGCGCGTCCCGCAGCCCCGCATCGCCGGTCTCCGCCGCCACATCCGCGGCCCCGGCCAGGAGATACAGCTGGCGCACCGCATGCCCGGCGACCGCCGTCGCCTCCCGCACCGGGATGTGGTCCTGCCAATAGGGCGCCCCGGGCCGGGGGCCGGGCGAGCCGTCCGCCGGGCCGTCGCCGAGGCTGCCGTGCCCGCGCCGGTCCACGAAGTACCCGGCCAGCTCGAGATAGCGCCGCTCACCGGTCTCCCGGTACAGCTCGACCAGCGCCGTCTCTATCTCCGGATGTCCGCACACCGTCTCGTTCCTGCCGGGCCCGAACGTGGCGTCGACGAGATCGGCGCACCGCACCGCCACATCGAGCAGCCCGTCCGCGCCGGTGGCCCGGTGGTGCGCGACCGCGGCCTGGAGGAGGTGGCCCGCGCAGTACAGCTCGTGCCCCCAGTGCGGTTCCGCCCACCGCCGGGCGTCCGGCCCCAGCTGGTAGTACGTCTGCAGATAGCCGTCCTCGGCCTGCGCGGCCGCGACGAGCCCGGCCAGCCGCTCCACCTGCCGGGACAGCTCCTCCTCGGCCGGCCCCTCGCCGCCGTCCGCCAGCTGCCAGGACGCCGCCTCGAGCCACTTGTGCACATCGGAGTCCTGGAACGGGAAGTCACCCCGGAAACCGGACTCCGCCGGCGCCGCCCCCGCGGCGGCCCGCAGATTGGCGAGATTGCCCGCCCGCTCCAGCCGGTCCGGCCCCTGGGGAACGCTCACTTCGGCGTTGACACGGCGTCTGGCGGCCCAGAAACCCCCGGTGATCCGCGCCGCGGTGGCCGGGCGGAGCGCGGTGTGCGCTCCCTGGGAGAGCCGGATCGGACCTGCGGACATGCTCTGCCCCTTACGCCGCGCCGCCGGCCATGCCTGTCTCCCGGTCGGCAGGAGTGGAAAGCGATTTCCGCCGCGAGCATAAGGAGGCGTTCTTTCGGCCGACAAGCCTTTGCACACACCATTCATCAACGTTCAACAAGCGGTCACGGTGGGCGGACGAGACGGTCACGGCGGCGGCTTACGCCGAGGTCAGCATTCTCCGCTCGGCCACATGGGCCACCACGCAGGTGACATTGTCGGGCCCGCCCGCGCGGTTGGCGAGGGCGATCAACTGCCGTACGGCCGTGCCCGGGTCGTCCTCCGAGGCGAGCACCCGCCGGATCTCCCCGGCGGGCACAACCCCCGTCAGCCCGTCCGAGCACAGCAGATAGCGGTCCTCGGCGCGGGCGTCCCGCAGGGCGAAGTCCGGCTCGAACGCCGAACCGCCGCCCACGGCGCGCAGCAGCAGCGCCCGCTGGGGGTGCGAGGCGGCCTCCTCGGGAGTGATCCGCCCCTCGTCGATCAGCGACTGGACCACGGTGTGGTCATGGGTGATCTGGAACAGCTCACCGTCGCGCAGCAGATAGGCGCGCGAGTCGCCGATATGGACCAAACCCAGCCGGGAGCCCGACCACACCATCGCGGTGAGCGTCGTGCCGACATCCCGCAGCGCGGGGTCGGACGCGGCGAGCGCGGAGACCGACTCCCGGGCCCGGTGCGCCGCCTCCTCCAGGGCGCTCAGCAACTCCCCGCCCGGAACACCCGCGTCCAGCGGTTTGAGCGCCTCGATCGCCGCCTCGCCGGCGTGCCGTCCGCCCCCGAATCCGTCGGCCACGGCCAGCAGACGCGGACCGGCGTACCCGGCGTCGTCATTGCTCTCCCGGACCGAGCCGGTGTCGGAGAGCACGGCGTAGCGGATCCCCAGGGTGGTGTGGTCGGAAGACATCGTGGTGTCCCTCCCGGACAGATGGTCGACGAGGAAGGCGGCCAGGTCCCTCCTGGCCGCGGTGTCGGCCTCGACCCGCGCCCAGTACGCGCGCACCTCCCGCGCGGCCGCCTCCGGCTCCAGCTCGCACACCGCCCGGATCTCGGCGAGCGGCATGCCGAGCCGCCTCAGCCACGCCACCAGACGGGCCCGCTCCAGCTGTGCCGGATCGTAGCGGCGGTAGCCGGAGTGCGGATCGACGCGGGCGGGCGGCAGCAGCCCGAGCTCGTCGTACAGGCGCAGCGCCTTGGGGGACAGCCGCGACGCCCTCGCGAACGCACCGATGGTCAGCAGCCCCATGTTCGCCCTCCTCGCCGCCGGGCACCTCGCCCGGCGACCACGATGCTCGGGCTTCCCCCTTGGGGAAGGTCAACGGCGGGTCCGCGATCAGAATCTCTCCTCTCGCGCGATGAATTTCCACAACAAGCGAGCGTATTTAATCTGACATCAGCCCCTCATCGCAATGAATCAGTCATATCCGTACATCTTCCTTTCTTCGGGTATCCGCCATGCTTTCCCGGGAATTGACGGTGTATCCGTGCAGTCTCGTGGCTTCACGAGAAGAGGGAGGTCCTCTCATGACCGTTTCCACCACCCCCGGCACCGTCTGGGGCACCTGGATCAACCTGCAAGGCGGCATCCACTCCGAGCCCGCCCCGGTCGCGTTCGCCGACGACCGGGTGCAGGTTTTCATCCGGGGCGGGTCCAACGTCCTGTGGAGCAGGGTGGAGGCACGCGACGGCAGTTGGGGTCCGTGGCAGCAGTACGCGGGCCTGTCCGTCGACGGCATCCCCGCGCCGATCCGGGGGAAGGACGGCAAGGTCCGGGTCTTCTACCGCACCCCGGGCAACAATCTGGAGGTCATCACCCAGACCTCCATCAACTCCGGGTACGGACCGCCCCAGATCCTGGCCACCGGCATCGGGGACGACCCGGCCGCGGCGCTCGGGGCCGATGGCCGCATCTATGTGTTCTTCCCCGGCACCGACGACGCCCTGTGGTACCTCCGCAACCAGGATCTGCAGTACGAGACCTACACCGCCGCCACATCGCTGGGCGGTGCCATCTTCGCCACACCTTCGCCCATCCTCGACGGGGGAGGGCGGATCGTGGTGGCGGTCAAGGGTGTGGGCGAGACCCTGTACACCATCCAGCAGCAGACCGAGAACGCCGGCGTCTGGGAGCCCTTCTCCCTCAACGCCTCCAACGTGACGAGCCGCCCGTCGGTGTGCCTGGACGCGGCCGGCCGGGTGCAGATCTTCTACCGGGGTTCCGACGGATCCGTCCGGCGCGTCGGGCAGAGCGACGACTACGACACGTTCGGCGCCCCCGTGAGCCTCGGCGCGCAGATCGTCTGGCGGCCCACCTGCGCCCTCGCCCAGGACGGCCGGGTCAACGTGTTCATCAAGGCCACCGACAACGCCCTGTGGGTCGCCGTGCAGACCACGGAGAACGGCACGACCTACAGCGGGTTCCAGTCCCTGGGCGGGGTCATCGGCTCCGCGGGCGTCGGCGTCCCCATCCTCAACGAGGAGAATCTGCTCTACGTCTTCATCCAGGGCAGCGGAACCGCCAGGGACCTCTGGCTGCAGCGCCAGACCTTCGTCTGATCCGCCCCTCGCCGCATCGCTGATCCGCTCGCCTCACCCACATCACCCCATCGCGCGTCTTCCAGGGCTCCACGGTTTTCGAAACTTTCGCACCCTCTCCAGGGGCTGTCGGAAGTCATCAGAACCCTTAATCTCCGAACAAATTCGATCACTTCGGATCGCAGGAGCCCTCTGATGCCCCCGCATGCCACCCGACCCTGGAGAGCGCCGGCAGCGCTGCTCGCGCTGCTGGCCGCCCTCGCTCTCGTGGTCCCCCTCACCGCGAGCCGTGTGCACGCCGCTGAGCACGACCGGAGCGAGGGGAGCGGACGCGCTGTGCGGCAGTCCACCACGGTCTCGCGCTATCTGTTCACCGCCTTCACGAACAGCAGCGAGAGCAATATGTACGTCTACGGGTCCGACGACGCGCGTGACTTCTGGTCGGTCCAGGACAAGGCGTACACCCCGCCCTCCGGTCTCGTCCGCGACCCCAGCGTCATCCACCGCGGCGGCCGCTACTACGTCGCCTACACCACCGGATGGACCGGCACCACCTTCGGCCTCGCCGTCAGCGACGACCGCCGCACCTGGACCCATCTCGCCGACATCGACCACGGCATGGCCGCCAACAACACCTGGGCACCGGAGTTCTTCACCGACGCGCCCGACGGCAAGGTCCGCATCGTCGTCTCGCTGTCCACCGGCCCCACCGCCTACCGGCACTTCCAGCCCCACGTCCTCACCGCGCTCGACGACACGCTCACCCGGTGGAGCGAGCCCCAGCCGCTCGCGGGCATCTCCCCGAGCGAAAGCGACTACAACGGCTACATCGACACCTTCGTGGTCCGCAAGGGCGCCACCTACCACGCGTTCACCAAGAACGCCACGGGCGAACTCATCGAGCACGCCGTCGCCGACCGCATCACCGGTCCGTACCGCTTCACCGGCAAGGGCGACTGGGCGGGATGGGGCAGCCTGCTGGAGGGCCAGACCATCGTCGCCCTCCCCGGCGGCGGCTATCGCATGTTCATGGACGGCTACACCGTCAAGAAGTACTACTACAGCGACAGCACGGACCTGGAGCACTGGACACCCAAACAGGAGCTGCCCGGCCTGTCGGGTGTCGTGCGCCACGGCACCGTCATCCGGGAGACCGCCACCGTGCGGCCCGGCGATGCCAACCCCGCCCTGCCCGGCTACCACGCCGACCCCGATGTGATGTACGCCGAGGGCCGGTACTGGATCTATCCCACCGAGGACGGCCACCCCGGCTGGAGCGGCACCCGCTTCAACGGCTTCTCCTCACCCGACCTCGTGCACTGGACCGACCACGGCCCCGCCCTAGACCTCGCCGATGTCTCCTGGTGCCACGAGAACGCCTGGGCCCCCTCGATGGTCAGGAAGGGCGACACCTACTGGATGTACTTCAGCGCCTGCCAGTCCATCGGTGTCGCCAAGTCCGACAGCCCGCGGGGACCGTTCACCGACGCGCTCGGCAAACCGCTCGTCGCCAAGGGACAGTTCGGCCACCAGTCGATCGACCCGGACGCCTTCATCGACGACGACGGCACCCCCTATCTCTACTTCGGGCAGGGCGCCTTCGAGGCGGCCAGGCTGAACGACGACATGGTCTCCTTCGCCACCCAGCCGGTGAAGATCACCCCGCCCGGCTACAACGAGGCGCCGACCGTCTTCAAGCGCGCGGGCCGCTACTACGCGATGTGGTCGGAGGACGACACCCGCAGTCCCGACTACCGCGTGTCCTATGGAGTCTCCGACTCACCGCTCGGCCCCTTCACCAAGGCGGCGGGCAACCCGGTCCTGTCCAAGGACACCGGCGATCAGATCCTCGGCACCGGCCACAACTCCGTCATCCAGGTCCCCGGCCGCGACGAGTGGTACATCGTCTACCACCGCTTCGCCCGTCCGGGCGGCGACGGTACCCATCGCGAAGTCGCCATCGACCGGATGCGGTTCAACCCCGACGGCACCATCCAGCGGATCCGCCCGACGCAGGCCGGCATCACGCCCGTCCGACCCCAGGCGCATCACCAGCCAGAGCAGGAGAGAACCGCATGAGCCGCAGCGCAGAACATCAGCCCAGCCGCAGGCACGTGGTGATGGGCGCCCTGGCCCTGGGGGCGGTGGCCGGAACACCCGGTATCGCGCAGGCCGCCACCCCCACCGTGCCGCGGGCCGCCGCCAAGGCCGCCTCGTACGCCAATCCGCTGGTGCGCCGCCGCGCCGATCCGCATATCGTCAAGCACACCGACGGCTACTACTACTTCACGGCCACCGTCCCCGAGTACGACCGCATCGTCCTGCGGCGCTCCAGGACCATCGGCGGCCTGGCCACCGCCGCCGAGTCGGTGATCTGGAAGAAGCACACCAGCGGCGACATGGGCGCCCACATATGGGCCCCGGAAATCCACTTCATCGACGGCAAGTGGTACATCTACTTCGCCTCGGCGCCGGCGAACGACGTCTGGAAGATCCGGATGTGGGTGCTGGAGAACGCGAGCGCCAACCCCCTCGCCGGGACCTGGACCGAGAAGGGCCGCATCGTCACGCCCATCGACTCCTTCTCCCTGGACGCCTCCACCTTCACCCACCAGGGCACCCGCTATCTCGTCTGGGCGCAGAGCAACCCGGACGTCGGCAACAACTCGAGCATCTACCTCGCCCGGATGGCGAGCCCGTGGAGCATCACCGGGCCCCAGGTGGAGATCTCCCGGCCGACATACGACTGGGAGACCCGTGGCTTCAAGGTCAATGAGGGCCCTTCCGTCCTGCAGCGGAACGGCCGTGTCTTCCTCACCTACTCCGCCAGCGCCACCGACGCCAACTACTGCATGGGGCTGCTCACCGCCTCCGCCGGCAGCGACCTGCTCGCCGCCGTGTCCTGGAAGAAGAGCCCGCAGCCGGTCTTCACCAGCAATGACACCACCAAGCAGTACGGGCCCGGCCACAACTCCTTCACCGTCGCCGAGGACGGCCGCACCGACCTCCTCGTCTACCACGCCCGCCAGTACAAGGACATCACCGGCGACCCGCTGAACGACCCCAACCGGCACACCCGCGTCCAGGCCCTCGGCTGGAAGGCCGACGGCACCCCGGACTTCGGTGTGCCCGTGGCCGACGCGCCCGCACGGGACACCACGGCCGCCACCCGCTACACCATGACGGCGTTCACCAACAGCAGCGAGTCGAACATGTACGTCTACCAGTCGTCCGACGCGACCACGTACACGCTGCTCAAGGGTCCTGCCTACACCCCGCCGTCCGGGCTCATCCGCGACCCCAGCGTCATCAAGCACACCGACGGCTACTACTACATCGTCTACACGACCAACTGGACCGGGAACACCATCGGATTCGCGCGCAGCCGCGACCGCCTCACCTGGACCTTCGTCCGCAATCACACCCTGCCGGTGTCCGGTCTTGAGCGCACCTGGGCGCCGGAGTTCTTCGTGGACGACGGCGGCAGCGTCAACATCATCGTCTCGCTGGACACCGCCTCCACACCCGACTACATCTTCCGGCCGCATCTGCTCACCGCCACCGACGCGTCGCTGTCGTCATGGACCACCCCCACACCACTGCGGGGCCTGGACACGTCCAACTACATCGACACCTTCGTCGTCCGCCACGCCGGGCAGTACCACGCCTTCACCAAGCAGGAGACGACCAAGTACATCGAGCACGCGACGGCGAACAGCCTGGGCGGGCCGTACACCTTCCGCGGCACCGGCGACTGGGCGGGCTGGGGAAGCTGGCGCGAGGGACCGGCGCTGGCGCGCCTGGACAACGGCGGCTGGCGGATCTACTTCGACGGCTACACCGAGCAGAAGTACTACTACAGCGACAGCCTCGACGGCTTCCGGACCTGGACCCCGATCCGGGAGCTGCCCGGGCTCACCGGATTCGCCCGCCACTTCACCGTCCTCAAGGAGACCGTGTGATGCGCGGGCGCCCGTGGACCCGTCTGTGGATCCTCGTCGTGGCCGCCGTCCTCGGGCTCCTGGCCCCACTGGCGGGGGCCGGCGCGGCGCAGGCCGCCCCCGTCACCGTCGCCAACGGCACCCAGTTCACCACCACCGCGGGCGAGGCGGTGCATGCCCACGGCGGGGGAGTCATCAAGTCCGGCGCCTACTACTACTGGTTCGGTGAGAACCGCAACGCCGACAACACCTTCCGCTATGTCTCCGCCTACCGCTCCACGGACCTGAAGACCTGGGAGTTCCGCCGCCATGTCCTCACCCAGGCCACCGATCCCGAGCTGGCATCGGCCAACATCGAGCGGCCCAAGGTGCTCTACAACGAGCGCACCAAGCGGTACGTGATGTGGATGCACAAGGAGAACGGCAGCGACTACAGTCAGGCGCGCGCGGCCGTCGCCACCTCCGCCACCATCGACGGCGACTACACCTGGCGGGGCAGCTTCCGCCCGCTGGACCAGCACATGTCCCGTGACATCACCCTCTTCCAGGACAGCGACGGCACCGGCTACATGGTCTCGGCCGCCCGGGACAACTACGACCTGCATATCTACCGGCTGACCGACGACTACACCGGTGTGGCGAGCCTGGTGGCCAACCCCTGGCCCGGCGGCCACCGCGAGGCACCGGCGCTCTTCAAGCGCGGGAACGTGTACTTCATGCTGACCTCCGGCGCCACCGGCTGGAACCCCAACCAGCAGCAGTACGCCACCGCCACCAGCCTGGCGGGCCCCTGGAGCGGAATGCGCGACGTCGGCGATGCCACCGCCTACGGCTCGCAGACCGCGTACGTCCTGCCCGTGCAGGGCAGCAGCGCCACCTCCTACCTCTACCTGGGCGACCGCTGGGGGAACTCCTTCGGCGGCACGGTCAACGACTCGCGCTACGTCTGGCTGCCGCTGGCCTTCCCCACCGCCACCACCCTGACCATGGACTGGTATCCGCAGCTCACCATCGACACGGCGGCGGGCACGGTGGGTGGCTCCGGCGGTCCGTACGCCACGCTGAGGGCCCGGCACAGCGGCAAATGCGCCGACATCACCTCCGCCTCGCAGACCGATGGCACCGCGGTCGTGCAGTACACCTGCAACGGCGGTGGCAATCAGCTCTTCTGGGCCAAGGACGCGGGTGGCGGCCAGGTCCAGCTCGTCGCCCGGCACAGCTCCCAGTGCCTGACGGTGGCTGGCGGCTCCACCGCCGACGGCGCGGCCGTGGTCCAGTCGGCCTGCGGCACGGGGACCAACCAGCAGTGGCGGGCCACCGACACCGGTGACGGCTACGTCCGGTTCACCGCCCGCTCCAGCGGGAAGTGCCTGGACGTCGCCGACGAGTCCATGGCGGACAAGGCCGCGCTCCTTCAGTGGAGCTGCACCGGCGGCGCCAACCAGCAGTGGCAGCGCGGCTGACCGCACCCGCACGCCGGAGCCTGAGGGCTGTTGACTTCCCCAGGAGGGCCGGTACCTTCGCGGTGCACATGATGTCGGACATTGTTCGTAATTTCGAACCTCAGTGAGGGCAGTCATGAGCGAACCAGTCGACAGACGGCACTTCATCACTACCACCGCCACCGGGGCCGCGGCCGTGGCGCTCACCGTCGCGGCCGGGGGCACCGCCGTGGCGGCGTCCCCTGGCGCCACCCCGGCCGTGACCCACGGCAAGCCCAAAGCGCTGACCGGCGTCCGCCCCTTTCCGCTCACCGCCGTGACCCTGCTCCCCGGCGCCTTCAAGGACAACCAGTCCCGCAACAGCGCCTATCTGCGCTTCGTGGACATCGACCGGCTGCTGCACACCTTCCGCCTCAACGTCGGCCTGTCCAGCGCCGCCCAGCCCTGCGGCGGCTGGGAGAGCCCCACCACGGAACTGCGCGGCCACAGCACCGGCCACCTCCTGTCCGGACTGGCCCTCAGCTACGCCGGCACCGGCGACACCGCGCTGCGCGACAAGGGCCGCGCACTGGTCTCGGCGCTCGCCGCCTGCCAGGCCAGGTCCCCGGCCGCCGGCTACGGCCAGGGCTATCTCTCGGCGTTCCCCGAGAGCTTCTTCGACCGGCTGGAGGCCGGTACCGGGGTGTGGGCCCCGTACTACACCATTCACAAGATCATGGCCGGGCTCGTCGACCAGTACCGGCTCGCGGGCGACGCCGAGGCCCTTCAGACCGTGCTGCGCCAGGCCGCCTGGGTCGACACCCGCACCGGGAAGCTGAGCTACGACCAGATGCAGCGGGTGCTGCAGACCGAGTTCGGCGGCATGAACGACGTGCTCGCCGATCTGCACGAGATCACCGGCGACAGCCGCTGGCTGAAGGTCGCCGAGCGCTTCACCCACGCCCGCGTCTTCGACCCGCTCGCCCGGAACGAGGACCGGCTCGCCGGGCTGCACGCCAACACCCAGATCCCCAAGATGGTCGGCGCCATGCGGCTGTGGGAGGAGGGGCTCGACAGCCGCTACCGCACCATCGGCGAGAACTTCTGGAAGATCGTCACCGATCACCATACCTATGTCATCGGCGGGAACAGCAACGGGGAGGCGTTCCACGAGCCCGACGCCATCGCCGCCCAGCTCTCCAACAACGCTTGCGAGAACTGCAACAGCTACAACATGCTCAAGCTCACCCGGCTGATCCACTTCCACGCGCCGGAGCGCACGGATCTGCTCGACTACTACGAGCGCACCCTGCTCAACCAGATGCTGGGGGAGCAGGACCCGGACTCGGCCCACGGCTTCAACATCTACTACACCGGTCTCGCCCCCGGCTCCTTCAAACAGCAGCCGTCCTTCATGGGCACCGACCCCAATCAGTACTCCACCGACTACGACAACTTCTCCTGCGACCACGGCAGCGGCATGGAGACCCAGGCCAAGTTCGCCGACACCATCTACACCTACGCCGACCGCAGCCTGCTGGTGAACCTCTTCATCCCCTCCGAGCTGCGCTGGCAGGACAAGGGCATCACCTGGCGCCAGACCACCGGCTTCCCCGACCAGCAGACCACCACCCTCACCGTCGCCTCCGGCGGCGCCTCCCTCGAACTGCGCGTCCGCATCCCCTCCTGGGCGGCGGGAGCCCGCGCCACGCTCAACGGCACCACCCTCGCCGACCGGCCGGAACCCGGAAGCCGGCTGATCATCGACCGTCAGTGGAAGACCGGCGACCGGGTCGAGGTGACCCTGCCGATGAAGCTGACGTTCGACCCCACCCCCGACGACCCCGACGTCCAGGCCGTGCTCTACGGGCCCGTCGTGCTCGCCGGGGTGTACGGCGGCCGCACCGGAATGACCATGCCACGTCTGGACAAGGGATCCGTGGCCCAGAGCGCCACCAGCCCCATGCGGTTCAGCGCCACGGCCAGTGGTGAGAGCGTGACCCTGCTGCCGGTCGCCCGAGTCCACCACCAGTACTACAACGTGTACTGGCTGACCGGGCAGCCGCCCTCCCCGCCGCCCGCCTTCGCCGCCTGGCACCGCTTCGACGAGACCTCCGGCACCGCCGCCGCCGACGCCACCGGCCGCGGCAAGGCCGCCCGGCTCACCGGCGGCGCCTCCTGGACGGCGGGCAGGACCGGCGGCGCGGTCGCCCTGAACGGCACGGACGGGCATGTCGTCCTCGCCGACGACCTCCTGGCCGGCGCCCGGGCGTACACCTTGGCCACCTGGGTCCGGCTGGACGGCACCCCCGCCGCCTGGACCCGGATCTTCGACATCGGCACCGGGGTGACCGCCAATATGTTTCTCACCCCCGTCGCCGACTCCGGGAAGCTGCGCTTCGCCATCACCGCGGGCGGTGGCGGAGCCGAGCAGCGCATCGAGGCCGCCCCGCTGCCCACCGGCCGGTGGGTCCATGTCGCCGTTGCCTACGGCACCGGCACCGCGGTCCTCTATGTCGGCGGGCGCGAGGTGGGACGCAACACCGCCATCACCGTCGAGCCCGTCCACTTCGGCAACCACATCCGGGCCGGCTACCTCGGCAAGTCGCAGTACCCGGACCCGTACCTCAAGGCCGCGTTCGACGACTTCCGCGTATACGGCAGAACACTCAGCGGGAATGAGGTCGCCACTTTGGCCCAAAGCTGACAAGCTCAGGCGGGCGGGTCGTCCCCACGGCCTGCCCGCTCCCAACCGCACCGTACGGACAAGGACGACGCGCATGGTCCACCTCGCCGCCGAGAACCGTTACGACTCCATGCAGTACCAGCGCTGCGGGCGCAGCGGTGTGCTGCTCCCGAAGGTCTCGCTCGGCCTGTGGCACAACTTCGGCGACACCCACCCCCTGGAGACCCAGCGCGCTGTGCTGCGCCGAGCCTTCGACCTCGGTGTCACCCACATCGATCTGGCCAACAACTACGGTCCGCCGCCCGGTAGCGCCGAGACCAACTTCGGCTCGATCTTCGCCCAGGACTTCCGCCCCTATCGCGATGAACTCTTCATCGCCAGCAAGGCCGGACACCTCATGTGGCCGGGGCCGTACGGCGAGTGGGGCTCGCGCAAGTACGTCCTGGCCAGCCTCGACCAGTCGCTGTCCCGGATGGGGCTGGACTACGTCGATGTCTTCTACTCCCACCGCTTTGACCCGGACACCCCGCTCGAGGAGACGATGGGTGCCCTGGACAGCGCGGTGCGCCAGGGCAAGGCGCTCTACGCGGGCGTGTCCAACTACCCGCCGGAGGCGATCGCCGAGGCCGCCGCGATCCTGAAGGATCTGCGCACCCCGTACCTGATCAACCAGTATCCGTACTCGATCCTCCAGCGTGGGGTCGAGGGCGGGGTGCTCCAGGCGTCCGCCGAGGCGGGCGTCGGGGTCATCGCCTTCTCGCCGCTGGCGCAGGGACAGCTCACCGACCGGTATCTCCACGGGGTGCCGGCCGATTCCCGCATGGCGCTCGGCCACTTCCTCAAGCGCGACGCGCTCACCGAGGAGCGGCTGTCCCTGCTGCACGCCCTCAACAAGCTCGCGGAGGGACGCGGCCAGACCCTCGCCCAGCTGGCGCTCGCGTGGGTGCTGCGCGATCCCCGGGTGGTCTCGGTGCTGATCGGCGCGAGCAGCGTCGCCCAGCTGGAGCAGAACGTCTCGGTGCTGGACTCGCCCGCCTTCAGTGACGCCGAGCTGGCCGAGATCGACCGCCTCTCGGCCGAAGCGGGCATCGAGATTCCCTGACGCGGTTCGCTGACGTCCGCGGGCCGGGGATCGGCCCGGCCCGCGGACGGATAGCATGAGCGGTCACCCGAGACCGCCACGAACCGCCGCACGGAGACGCAACCTTGGCCACACAACGGATTCCGGTCATTCTCGTCACGGGTTTTCTGGGCTCCGGGAAAACGACGATGCTCAACCATCTGATGCGGGACAGCGTCGACACCCGCATCGGCGTCATCGTCAATGACTTCGGATCCATCAACATCGACGCCATGGCCGTCGCCGGACAGGTCGATTCGATGATCCCGATCGAGAACGGCTGTCTGTGCTGCGCGGCGGACGCCTCCGAGATGGACGAGATGCTTGAGCGGCTCACCGATCCGGAGCTGCGCATCGATGTCGTGGTGATCGAGGCCAGCGGCCTCGCCGAACCGCAGAGCATGATCCGTACGCTGCTGTCCAGCACCAATGAGCGGATCGTCTACGGCGGCCTGGTGGAGGTCGTGGACGCCGTGGAGTTCCCGGACACCCACGTCCGCCACCCCGAGCTCGACCGCCATGTCCGCGCCGCGGACCTGATCGTGCTCAACAAGACCGATCGCGTCGCCGAGGACGAGCGGCGGGATCTTGTGGAGACCATCCAGGAGATCGCCCCCGGTGCACCGGTCCTGGCCGCCGCACACGGGCGTGTCGACCCCGCGCTCCTCTTCGACCACCGGCCCCGTGAGACCGCCGAGGAAGGCTTCCGGCAGCTCTCGTTCGCCGATGTGTGGGGCGACGACGTGCGTGCCGACGAAGAGTGCGGCGAGGACGTGTGCAGTGACGGCCATGACCACGGCCACCACCTCCACGCCGCCTACGAAAGCATGGAATTCACCGCGGCCGAGCCGCTCCATCCGCGTCGGCTGATGGCGTTCCTCGACAGCCTCCCGGCGGGCCTCTACCGCGCCAAGGGGTTCCTCCACTTCGCGGGCGCGGGCCGGGAGCGGAAGTTCACCCTGCACGCGGTGGGCTCGTATCTCCGCTTCCAGCCGTCGCCCTGGGAGCGCGATGAGCCCCGCACCACCCAGCTGGTGATGATCGGCACCGGGATCGACGCCGACACTCTCACCAAGCGGCTGACCGAGTGCGTGGCGGCACCCGCGGAAGAGGTCGACGGCACGCACATGATGGGCGTGCTCCGCTATGTGGACGAGGCGGACTAGGGAAATCCCTGGAAACGGCCGTGCAACCCTGAGGCGGCGTCACGGGTCCTGGTGGGTGTACTTGAGGTAAACGCTCATCAACGAGCAGGAGGATCTGTGCGCTCCCGTTCCCTCACCACCGTCGTGCGCTGCGCGACAGTGGCGGCACTTGTGACCACCCCCGCTTTACTCGCCCTGCCCTCGGCGGGCGCCGCCGAGGCCCGCACCGCCGCGGCCGCCGCCCCCAAGGTCGACTTCAACAAGGACGGACGCGCCGACCTCGCGGTCTCCGCCCCCGCCGGCACGGTGGACGGCAAGGCCAAGGCGGGCTACGTCGCCGTGGTCTACGGCTCCGCCTCCGGTGCGGACACCGCCCACCGCCAGGTCATCAGCCAGGCCACCGAGGGCGTCCCCGGTGACCCCACCGCGTCGGCGTACTTCGGGGCGCATTCGGTCGCCCGCGACCTGGACGGCGACGGCTACACCGATCTGGCGGTCCAGGCCGGTGACTCCCCGGCCATCACGGTCCTGTGGGGTTCGGCGAACGGCCTGACCGGTGGCACCCAGCTGCCCGCCGGCAACGGCGACCACTGGGGCTCCAGCGACATCGTGGGCGGTGACTTCAACGGCGACGGCAAGGGCGATCTGGTCGATGTGGTCACCGTCGACGAGGGCTCGGAGGACGAGAAGACCGGCCTGCGCGTCCGTCTCGGCCCGTTCACCCGCGACGGCAAGGACGCGGGCAGCTCCTTCTCCGACACCGGCAGGTTCGACGGGCCGACCAGTCTGACCGCGGGCGACATCACCGGCGACGGCAAGGACGACCTCGTCTCCACCCACGCCTTCGAGGAGATGTCCGAGTCCAGCCTGTTCTTCAAGGGGGATGACAAGGGCCTGTCGCCGAAGGTCACGGACCTCACCGACGCCGCCTCCGCGACCATCGGCGACGTCGACAAGGACGGCCACGGCGATCTGGTGCTGCGCACGGTTCCGGGGAACGTCGTCGAGGACCTGCCGTACGACCACGGCACCCTGAAGGTCCTCTACGGCACCGCGTCGGGGCCGAGCACCACCCGCACCACGACCATCGACCAGAACACCGCGGGCGTCCCCGGCGTCAACGAGGACGGCGACCAGTTCGGCTACTCGCTCAGCTCCGGCGACGTCAACGGCGACGGCTACGCGGACATCGCCGTCGGCATCCCGTACGAGGCCCTGGAAGCCGGCCAGAAGGAAGCGGGCAGCGTCGTCCAGCTCTACGGCGGCCGGGGCGGGCTGTCCGGCACCGGAGCCCAGGCGTTCACCCAGGACACCGCCGGTGTCCCCGGCGCCGCCGAGGCGGGCGACCACTTCGGCATGGCGGTCCGGCTCGGCGACACCGACGGCGACGGCAAGGACGACCTGGCGGTGGGCGCCCCCGACGAGGACGGCGCCCAGTCCACCAGCGGTGCGGCATGGGTGCTGCGCGGCCAGTCCGGCGGCCTCACCACGGGCGGCGTCGTGTCCTTCGGGCCCGACTCCCTCGGGGCGCCGGAGGCCGGTGCGGCCCTGGGCGCGGGATTCCAGCAGTAGCCGGATTCCGGCGGTAGCCGCATCGCCAAAGGGCCGAACTCCGGTCTGTGCGCAAGTAGTTGACGATCCCTCAGATCTACTGGACGGTAGGTCCATGCCGACTCATGAGACGCGAGGGATACGGATCGGCCGCCCCCGACCGGGTCGCACCCGGTTGCTCGGGGTGG
Organism: Streptomyces sp. NEAU-YJ-81; assembly: GCF_017592595.1. Classification (NCBI taxonomy): domain Bacteria; kingdom Bacillati; phylum Actinomycetota; class Actinomycetes; order Kitasatosporales; family Streptomycetaceae; genus Streptomyces; species Streptomyces sp. NEAU-YJ-81. The sequence continues at coordinate 68,558 of NZ_JAGFNO010000015.1, forward strand.
CCGTTCTGCTGCTGGCGGCGGCCGCGGCCCCGGGCACTCCGGCGGCCGCGGCCGAGGCGCCCTGGTTCGACGGCCGGGCGGCGGACCAGGTGACCGTGGACGGCACCCGGTTCGCCGACGGACACGGCCGCGAGGTCGTGCTGCGCGGCTTCAACGTGTCCGGCGAGACCAAACTGGAGGAGAACGGCGGGCTCCCGTTCGCCACCACCGCCGACGCCAGGACATCCGCCGCCGCCATGCGGAACCTGACCGGAGCCAACGCGGTGCGCTTCCTGCTGTCCTGGGCCCACGCCGAGCCCGAGCCCGGCCAGGTGGACACCGCCTATCTGGAGAAGGCCACCGCGCAGATGAAGGCGTTCCTGGACGCCGGAATCCGGGTCTTCCCCGACTTCCACCAGGACCTGTACTCCGGCCATCTCTTCGACAAGGACAGCTGGTACAGCGGCGACGGCGCGCCGAAATGGGTCATCGACGCGGGCGGATACCCCAAGGAGTCCTGCGGCATCTGCGTCCACTGGGGCCAGAACATCACCCAGAACCAGGCGGTCATGAACGCCACCCGCGACTTCTGGCGCAACCGCGCCCTGACCACCGGCGCGGGCACCGTCCGCGTCCAGGACGCCTTCCTGGCCACCGCCGAGACGACCATGACCTACCTCGCCCGGCACTTCACCGACGACCAGTTCACCCGCGTCGTCGGCTTCGACCCGCTCAACGAGCCGTACGCGGGCGCGTACGACGACGGCCAGAACAGCCGCACCTGGGAGAAGAGCGTGCTGTGGCCCTTCTACGAGAAATTCCGCGCCCGCATGGACGCCGCCGGCTGGCAGGACAAGCCCGCCTTCGTGGAGCCCAATATGTTCTGGAACTCCAACCTTGACTTCCAGCGCCAGGAGGGCGGACTCCTCGACGCCGGAAAGCCCGGCCCCGACTACGTCTTCAACACCCACTACTACGACCAGAAGGCCATCTCCGGCGTCTTCATGCCCGGCAAGGCGGCCGACGGCCAGTACGCGGGCGACTTCGGCGCCCTGCGCGACCGTTCCACCGCCCTGGACCTTCCGGCCGTCATGAGCGAGTTCGGCCATCCGCTGACCGGCTTCACCTCCGACAAGGCCCCCACCGTCGTCAAGGGCATGTACCAGGCACTGGACTCCCGGCTCCCCGGCGCCACCTGGTGGACCCGGCCGGCCGCGTCCGGCGCCGTGCTCTCCTCCACCCAGTGGCAGTGGGACATCTACAGCGGCCGCCACCACGAGGCCATGAACGGCAACACCGGCAAGGTCCTCACCGAGGGCGACGCCTGGAACGGCGAGGACCTCTCGGCCGTCCGCCTCGACGACTCCGGCAACGCCGGGCTGCGCCAGGACGCACGGCTGCTCGACCGGATCTATCCGCGCGCCGTCGCGGGCCGCACCCTCGCCTTCACCTTCGAGGACCGCTCACGCGACGGCTCCACCACGCTCAGCTGGAACCGCGTCCCCAGCAGCCTGCCGAACGTGGCCGAGCTGACCGGCTCCGGGCGCTACGGCATGCTGGTGTGGCGCTCCGACGGCGACACCGAAGCGCCCACCGAACTGCGGCTGCCCCGCGACTTCGACCCCGCCCGGACCACCGTCGTCTCCGATCTGGGCACCGTCACCGGGCCGCCCGCGTACACCGCGCACGGCCACACCGCCGACCACCTCATCGCCACCGCCGCGGAGCCCGGCGGCACCGACACGCGCCGGCTGGTGCTCTCCGCCCCGGCCGACGCGGGCACCGGCGCCGTGCACTACGCGCTGATCGCCGACGGCACCGCCGCCCCCTCGGCGGAGCTGCGCGCCGCCGCCCAGCGCGAACTTGACGGGTGGGCGGCGGACGCAGGCTTCTGAGCCCCTACCAGCGAGGGTGTACCCGGGCCCGGAGCCGCCGGTCGTACAGGTCGCCGACGGCGTCCAGCGTGGCGCCCGGCAGCGGGGGCAGCCCCGCCGCGTCCGCGTTCGCCCGAGCCTGCTCGGGCGAACGCGCCCCCGGGATGACCGAGGTCACGCCCGGCTGCTGGACGATCCACCGCAGCGCGGTCTGCGCGGGGGTGGCCCCCTGCGGCGCCAGCTCCGCGAACTCCACCGCCGCCTCGAGACCCTCCTCGAAGCCCACGCCCGAGAACGTCTCGCCCTGGTCGAACGCCTCGCCGTGCCGGTTGAAGGTGCGGTGGTCGTTCTCGGCGAAGACGGTGTCCCTGGTGTACTTCCCCGACAGCAGACCGGACGCCAGCGGCACCCGCGCGATGATCCCCACACCGGCCTCCCGCGCCGCCGGCACCACCTCCTCCAGCGGCTTGAGCCGGAACGGGTTGAGGATGATCTGCACGCTCGCCGTCCCCGGCCGCGCGATCGCCGCCAGCGCCTCCGCACACGTCTCGACGCTCACCCCGTACGCCGCCACGCGCTCCTCCGCCACCAGCGTGTCCAGCGCGTCGAAGACCGCCGCCGAGGAGTGCACCGGGGACGGCGGGCAGTGGAGCTGCACCAGATCCAGGGTGTCCACCCCCAGATTGGCCCGCGAACGGTCGGTCCACGCGCGGAAGTTGTCCAGCGTGTAGTTCTCCTCGAGCTGCGGCAGCCGCCGCCCCATCTTGGTCGCCACGAAGATCCCGGCGTCCGGACGCTCCCGCAGATACCGCCCGATGAGCTGCTCGCTGCGCCCGTCCCCGTACACATCGGCGGTGTCGAAGAACGTCACGCCCGCTTCGACGGCCGCGTCCAGCACGGCCAGGGCGTCCTGCTCGCCGACCTCGCCCCAGTCCGCGCCCAGCTGCCAGGTTCCCAGGCCCACGACCGAGACCTTCCGGCCGAGCCGGCCGAACTCACGCTGCTCCATGCTCCCTCTTCTCTCCTGCTGCGACGCTCACCGTACCCCCGCTCACCAGTCGTGCACCGTGCCGTCCGCCAGCCGGTTCACCGGCAGATAGGCGGGCTGGTACGGGAACCTCCCGGCGGCCTCGGTGTCCAGCTCGACGCCCAGGCCCGGGGTGTCGGACGGGTGCAGCAGCCCGTCCTCGAAGCGGAAGGAGGTGCGGAAGACCTCCAGGGTGTCGGCGGTGTGCGGCATGTACTCCTGTATGCCGAAGTTGTGGATGGCCAGATCCAGATGGAGCGCCGCGGCCATGCCCACGGGCGAGATGTCGGTCGGGCCGTGTATTCCGGACTTGACCCCGTAGACCGCGGCCAGGTCCAGCAGTTTGCGCATGGCGGTGACCCCGCCGGTGTGGGTCACCGCCGAGCGCACATAGTCGATCAGCCGCTCGCTCAGCAGAGTGGTGTAGTCGTGGACGTGGTTGAAGACCTCGCCGATGGCCAGCGGGGTGGTGGTGTGCTGCCGGATGAGCCGCAGCGCCGTCTGGTCCTCGCCGGGTGTGGCGTCCTCCAGCCAGAACAGGTCGTAGGGTTCCAGCGCCTTGCCGAGCCGGGCCGCCTGGATGGGTGTCATCCGGTGGTGGCCGTCGTGCAGCAGCGGCAGCTCCGGGCCGAACTCCTGCCGTACGGCGTCGAACACCGTCGGCACATGGCGCAGATAGGCCCGGGTGTCCCAGCTCTCCTCGGCGGGCAGCACCCGGGGCCCCGACCCCCGGCGCGCGGGTTCGTAGTCGTAGCGCTCCCCGCCGCCCGCGCTGGAGGAGGCCACCCCGTAGACCGAGGACAGCCCCGGGATGCCGGTCTGCACGCGGATCGCGCGATAGCCCTGCGCCAGATGGGCGCGGATGGAGTCGAGCAGCTCGGGGACGTCCCGGCCGGAAGCGTGTCCGTAGGCCAGCGCCCCGCTGCGCGAGGCCCCGCCCAGCAGCTGGTACAGCGGCATCCCGGCGGCCTTGGCCTTGATGTCCCACAGCGCCGTGTCGACGGCCGCGATGGCGGCCATGGTCACCGGACCCCGCCGCCAGTACGCCCCGCGGTACAGATACTGCCAGGTGTCCTCGATGCGCGAGGCGTCCCGGTCGAGCAGCAGCGGCACCACGTGGTCCCGCAGATACGAGGCGACGGCCAGCTCACGGCCGTTGAGCGTGGCGTCCCCCAGGCCCGTGACCCCGTCCTCGGTGACGATGCGCAGGGTGACGAAATTGCGCCCCGGACTGGTGATGACGACCTCGGCCGACTCGATCCTCACCGCATACCCCATTCCCCTTGTTCTGCTTGATCGGTCCCTTCCGGCGATCACGCCGTACGGGCAGCTCTACCCGCTTCCCGCCGCCGGGATCCGGGGGCGACGGCCTCCCGCCCCCTCGTCAACTCCCCGCGCCCGCGGGTAGCGTGGCGGCATGCTGTGACACCCGCCCCGCCCCCGGGGCCCGCCGGGACACCTCCTTCGCACCGTCCGCACGTCATCAGATATCGAAGGAGGCATCCGCCATGACCACCCTCACCGTCGCCCTGCTCCAACTCGCGCCGCCCGGGCCCGAGTTGTCCGTGAACCTCGCCCTCGGCGAGGCGGCCTGCCGCCGGGCCGGGGCCATGGGCGCCGACATCGCGCTCTTCCCCGAGATGTGGAGCAACGGCTACAGCTGCTCCGTCCCGGACGGCTTCGCCCGCGGCGATCGCTACCGCCATCCGTCGCTGTGGGACGAGGCATCGGCGGCGCCGCGGCCCCGGGCCGACTGGCTCGGCGAGCCGATCACCCGCGACTCGCCCTTCGTCACCCGCTTCCGTGAGCTGGCCGCCGAGCTGGAGATGGCCATCGCGCTCACCTATCTGGAGCGCTGGGACGGAGCGCCGCGCAACACCTTGTCCCTCATCGACCGGCATGGCCGCCTGGTCCTGACCTACGCCAAGGTGCACACCTGCGTCTTCGACCTGCCCGAGGCCGCCCTGACCCCGGGGGAGGGGTTCGAGGTGTGCGCCCTGGACACGGCGGTGGGCGAGGTGATGACTGGGGCGATGATCTGCTACGACCGCGAGTTCCCGGAGAGCGCCCGCGCCCTGATGCTCGCCGGAGCCGAGATTGTCCTCACCCCGAACGCCTGCGAGCTGGAGATCAACCGGCTCTCCCAGTTCCGCTCCCGCGCGGGGGAGAACATGACCGGTATGGCCATGGCCAACTACGCCGGTCCCGGCTGGGGCCACTCCGTCGCCCACGACGGCATCGCCTTCGCCGGCGGGCGGTCGCGGGACACCCTGGTGGTCGAGGCGGGCGAGGCCGAGGGGGTCTATCCGGCGGTCTTCGACCTCGACGCGCTGCGCGACTACCGGCGCCGGGAGACCTGGGGGGACGCCTTCCGCCGCCCCGCCGCCTACCGGAGCCTGACGGGCCGTGAGGTGCGTGAACCATTTGTCCGGCTGGGTCCCGAGGGCGGGCCGGTCCCCGGCCGCAGCCTCCCGTAGTGGCGGAAAGCCTTGTCAAGTACCTACAAAAACATCATCTGAGCTGGGGCGATTGCTGACGGGGTACCTGGTGAGTAGGGTGTCCCGCATGTCAGCACTCAACGTGGAATTCAGCGATCGGGAACTTGAGGACCTCCGCCAGATCGCCAAGGAACGCGGTACGACGATGAAGGCCCTCGTCCGGGAGGCGACCGTGGCCGACATCGCGCGGCACCGCGCTCTGCAGGAGGGTGCCGAGGTCTTCCGGCGGTTCTTCGCGGACAACGCGGACGCCTTCGCGGACGCGTTCCCCGACGATGAGCACCGCCATCCCGGGCAGGCCGCCTGACCATGGCCCCGCTGCTGCACATCGACGTCCCCTGGCTGCTCCAGCGCCATGAGGAGGTCATGCCGGAACAGCCGGCCATCTCGGACTTCTCGGGTCTGGTCGCCGCCGTCGCCCGCCACCGAGTGGACCCGCCGCGCCTGGGCGTCGATCCCGACCCGGCGTGGCGGGCCGCGGCCCTGCTGCACACCATCGCGCTGCTCAGACCGCTCCCGGCGAGCAACGCGCGGTTCGCCTCCGCGACCGCGGTCGCCTATATGCACGCCTCGGGCGAGGGCATCGACCCGCCGTACGGTGCGCTGATCGACCTGGTCCGCGACATCCTCTCCAGCAAGGCCGATGTGTTCGACGCGGCCGGCCGCATCCGCTCCTGGCGGATCTGAGGGGGAAACGGACCGGCGGGGGCTCGGGCGGGGGCTTCGGCGGTCAGTCGACGTCACCGCGTGTGGTGCCGGCCTTGAGGTCGTCGATGTAGTTGACCACCCGGCTGTTCTCGGCCCCGTACACCCCCCACTTGGGGTCGTTGCTGCTGTCGAAGGTGCGGCAGGCCCACCGGGTGGTGCCGTCGCTGAACTTCTGCTGCTGACCGTTGACCCAGAGCTCGACCCAGCCGCCCTTGGTCTCGTCGGACAGATGCAGCCCGATGGTGTAGTGGTTCCAGGTGTTCGCCGAGGCCGGGGTCGACCAGATGGTGAAGACCTGATTGCCGGGCTGCCGCTGGATCATCGTGGTCCGGCCGCCGAGCGTCTTCAGGACCACCGGCCAGTTCTGGATGTGATCCCCGTAGGACTTCCACTGGAACGTGGCGTTGTTGTCGACCGTGCTGGAGAGCTTGCTCGACCAGCCGAACCAGTAGGTCCCGCCGTTCTGGAAGGCGTATTTCGAGCCGCCCACCGCGATGCCATGGCTTTCGCAGCGATTGCTGCCGCTCGGCTTGTCGTACTTCCAGATCTTGCCCCGCTGGGTGTCCGAGACGGCGGTGACGCTGCCGGGGGAGTCGCAGTTCAGCAGGCCGTAGATCTTGGTGCCGCCGGAGGCGTCGCCGTCCCAGATGGACGCGGCGTCCGCGGGCCAGGCGAACGCGAGACCCGCGACCGCCACGGCCGCGGGTACGGCGAACCGGAGCCCGGCGATGCGCTGGGTGGACCGTAAGGAAGCCATGCCACTCCTTGGGAAGGCCCCCGTTCGATGGTGGGCGCACCGTACTGGAGCCACCCCAATTGGTCCATACCTGCCCCGCGCATCGTGCCGGGCCCGTCGCTCGCGTCAGCCGGCCGAGCCGAACTCCTCGGCCAGCGCCTGCTTCTCCAGCGTCTCCCGCCGCTCCTCGGCCGGGATGTGTCCGGCCGCCTCCGCCGCCTGGACCCGCTCGGCTTCGGCGAGCAGCGAATGCCCGGTGGCCAGGACGCCGATGCCCAGCGCGACCGCCGCGGCCCCGATGTAGAAGGGCAGATGCACCCCGCTGTGCTCGGCGATCTTGCCCGCGGCGTACGGGGCCAGACCGCCGCCGATGAAGCGGACGAAACCGTAGGAGGCGGAGGCGACGGGCCGCTCCACGGGGGCGACGGTCATCACCGCCTGGGTGGTGATGGTGTTGTTGATCCCGATGAAGGCACCGGCCACGATCACCGCCACGATCAGCGTCGTCTTGGAGTCGGTGAACAGGCCGATGACGAGGATGTCGAGCGCGAACAGCGCCAGGTTCAGATACAGGGAGCGGGCTATGCCGAGCCGCGCCTGCAGCCACGGGGCGCCGAAGACCGAGAAGAAGGCGACGAGCAGACCCCAGCCGGTGAAGACATAGCCGAGCTCGTGGGTGCCCAGGTCCATCGGGAACGGCGCGTAGCCCAGCACGGTGAAGAAGCCCCAGTTGTAGCAGAGCGCGGTCAGCCCCATGGTGAGCAGTCCGCGGTGGCGCAGCGCCTTGATCGGGTCGGCGATCGAGGCCCGGCGCGCCGGGGTCGGGGTGGGCTGGACCAGCACGATGGTCGCGATCAGGGCGATGGCCATCAGGGCCGACACGCCGAAGAACGGCCCGCGCCAGCTGATCCCGCCGAGCTCACCGCCCAGCAGCGGCCCGATCGCGATGCCGATGCCCAGGGCGGTCTCGTAGAGGATGATCGCGCCCGCGAAGCCACCGCTGGCCGAGCCGACGATGACGGCGAGCGAGGTGGCGATGAACAGGGCGTTGCCCAGGCCCCATCCGGCGCGGAAGCCGACAATGCCGTCGATGCTGCCGGACGCCCCGGCCGCCGCGCTGAAGAGCACGATGAGCACCAGACCGGCCACCAGGGTGCGCTTGGCGCCGATGCGGCTGGAGACGAACCCGGTGACCAGCATGGCGACGGCGGTCACCACCAGATAGCTGGTGAACAGCAGCGACACCTGACTCGGCGTGGCATGCAGCTGGGAGGAGAGGGAGGGCAGGATCGGATCCACGAGGCCGATGCCCATGAAGGAGATCACGCAGGCGAAGGCGACCGCCCATACGGCCTTCGGCTGCTTGAAGGGGTTGGGGGCGCTGGGATGAGCGGACAAAGGATGCTCCGTCGTTCAGGGGCCCAGCCGTGACGACATGGCAATGCCGTGGCGCGGCAGGGTGCCGGTTGATCAGGAAGCGGTACTCCCCGGGGCCTTCCGCGCCCGTGCCGCGTTGTCGACCAGCCGCTGGAAGGCGGGGGCGGCGGCGTGGACGGCGGTGGCGAGTGCCTGTTGGTCCTCGGGGGAGAGGGTGGCCAGCAGTTCGGCGAGCCGGTTCGTACGGCCGCGGCGCCGCTCGGCGAGCAGCTCCCGCCCGGCGTCGGTGATCGCCACCAGCACCACCCGCCCGTCGTGCGGATCGTCGACCCGGGTCACCAGACCCTGCCGCTCCAGCCGCTGGATCAGCTGGGTCATCGAGGGCTGGGTGACACCCTCGTCGGCGGCCAGGGCCGTCAGCCGGGACGGCCCCTCCCGGCTGAGCCGGCCGAGGGTCGAGGCCGCGGTGAAGCTGATGTCCCGGTTGGTCAGATGGCGCACCGCGAGGAACGCCAGCTGTTCCAGCGCCTCCGCGACCTGCTCACGGGTCGCGGGGACGTCGTGTTCCCGGGGGCCGGACTGCTGTGTGTATTCCACATCTAGATTTATATCATGCCTCTATATAGGCAGCCTATGCAGATGGCTGTGCAGAGCCTCACAGCCGCCCAGGGCGCCTGCGAGATGGCCGCCTCAGCGGAAGATTCCGGTGTGGCCGAGGGAGTAGCGGCCGGGCTGGGGGTAGACCGCCAGCCCGTGCGGACCGCCGCCGACCGGGATCCGGGCGCGCAGCCGGCCGTTGCGGGTGTCGATCGCGTAGACCTCGGCGTTGTAGCGGCCCGAGAGCCACAGCACCTTGCCGTCGCTGGACACCCCGCCCATGTCGGGGCTGCCGCCGCCGGGGAGCCGCCACCGCTGCACCAGCTTGCCGGTCTTGAAGGACAGCACCGAGATGGTGCCCTCGCCGCGGTTGGAGACGTACATCGAACGGGAGTCGCGGCTGACGTAGAGGCCGTGCGTGCCTTTACCGGTGGGCAGCAGCCGCGGCTTGCCGAAGGTGTCGCCGTTGAGCACCCACAGGCCGTTCGCCACCATGTCGGCGATGTACCACGTCTTGCCGTTGGGCGAGATCTTGACGTCCTGCGGCATGGCCCCGGCGATCGGCAGCCGCTGCTTGGCGACCACCTTCTTCTTCGCCGTGTCCACCTTCAGCAGCTCACCGGAGAACTCGCACGAGACGATGAAGTAGCGCCCGTCCGGCGAGAAGTCGGCGTGGTTGACGCCATAGCAGTCCACCGGCACCGACTTGACCACCTTCATCGTGTGCGCGTCCCGGAAGACCAGCGCCCGGTCCATGGAGGCCATCACCACGGCGTACTTTCCGTCCGGGGTGAAGTAGAGGTTGTACGGGTCGTGGACGTCCACCGGGCGGCCGACCCGGCCGCTGCCGGGGTCGATGGGGGTGAGGGTGTTGCCCAGGTCGTTGTTGACCCACAGCGTCTTCAGGTCCCACGAGGGGACCACGTGCTGCGGCTGATGGCCCACCTGGATGGTGCGGACGACCTTGAACTTCTTCGGATCGATGACGCTCACCGTGTCCGAGAGCGTATTGGGCACGTACACCCGCGACGGAAAGTCCTTCACCGCCCGGGCCAGCTTCCCCGGCCGGTCGGCCGCGTAGAGGTCATGGGGGTCCAGCGGGGGCGGCATCCCCGGCAGCAGCCGGGCCAGTGCGGCCTTCTTCTTCGCCGCGGCCTTCGCGGCGGCGGCCGCCTCCAGCGCGCTCTGCCGCGCCGACGCCGACTTCGCCCGGTCGGGCCGGTGCTCGCTGGTGGAGGCGCAGGACGGTACCGCGGCACCGCACAGCAGCAGGACCGCCGCGGCCCGGACCGTGGCGCGCCGCCGGAGCGCACGGGAAGGGGAGCGGGACGAGCCACGGGCCACGGGTTCCTCCAGCGGTGAGGGTGGGCTTCGGCCGTCACCCGCACCGTGGCCGGCCATGGCCTCACCCTGGCACCGCCCCCGCCCACCGGCATCCGCCCGCGGCCAAGCGGGGGAGGGGTGTACCGCCGTCGGCCGAAGCGGCCGGGCCGCACGGGGCGTAGGATCGCGGCCGACTCCGGGGAAGGCCCCGGGACTTCGCGCGGAGGGGGACGGACAGTGCGGTTCGGACTGCTGGGCACCGGACACTGGGCGGCCGAGACCCACGCGGCGGCGCTCGCCGCGCACCCGGTGGCCGAACTGGCCGGGATCTGGGGCCGCGACCCGGCGAAGGCACAGGCGCTGGCGGACCGCTGGGGCACCCGCGCCCACCCGGACGCCGACGCGCTGATCGCCGATGTGGACGCCGTGGCCATCGCCCTCCCGCCGGACATCCAAAGCGGCCTCGCCGAGCGGGCCGCGCTGGCCGGGCGCCATCTGCTGCTGGACAAGCCGCTGGCCTTCGACACCGAGGAGGCCGACCGGATCGTGCGCGCCGTGGACGAGCGCGCACTGGCCTCGGTGGTGTTCTTCACCAACCGCTTCGCGGCTCCCGTCGAGACCTTCCTCCAGGAGACCGCGGCGGCCGGTGGCTGGGACGGCGGCCGTGCCACCGCCTTCGCCTCGATCTTCCAGCCCGGCGGCCACTACGGCGGATCCCACTGGCGGCGCGAGCGCGGCGGACTGTGGGACGTCGGTCCGCACTCCCTGTCCGTCCTGCTCCCGGTCCTCGGCCCGGTGGCCGAGGTCACGGCCCTGGACGGGCCGCGCGGCGCCGCGCATGTGCTGCTGCGCCACCACTCCGGCGCCATCGGCACGCTCGCGCTCACCCTGGACGCCCGGCCCGCCGCCCAGGGATTCTCCTGCGACTTCTACGGCGAGCGCGGGATTGCCGTGGTCCCCGACGCCGGGACCACCGCGGTGGCGGCCTTCGCCACGGCCGTCGACCGGCTGCTGAGCGGTGCCCGTAATGGCGGCGCGGCCGACCCCTGCGACGTCCGGTTCGGCCGCGAGGTCGTCGCCGTCCTGGAGGCCGCCGACCGCTCCCGCCGCGAGGGGCGCACCGTCGTACCGCGCTGAGTGAGGGTAGCGATGCGCTGAGTGGCGGAATGCCTCCATCCCGCCGCCACGCCCCGCATATTCCGGCGTTCCCGGGGGAATCGGGGGCCATGACCAAGCTCAGCCTGCCCGATTCCATCCGGGCCTGCCTGTTCGACCTCGACGGCGTACTGACCAGGACCGCGGTGGTGCACGCGGCGGCGTGGAAACAGATGTTCGACGAGTTCCTGCGGCGGCGCGACGGCCCCTCCTTCCGTCCCTTCGACTCGGCCCGCGACTACGACGAGTACGTGGACGGCCGTCCGCGCGCCGACGGGGTGCGCACCTTCCTGGCCTCCCGGGACATCGATCTCGCCGAGGGCGAGCCGGACGATCCGCCCGACGCGGACACCGTGCACGGCCTGGGCAACCGCAAGAACATCCTGGTCCTGGCGAAGATCCGCGAGGAGGGAGTCGAGGCGTACCCGGGCTCGGTGCGCTTCGTGGAGGCCGCGCGCGCCGAGGGCCTGCGGATCGCGGTCGTCTCCTCCAGCGCCAACTGCCGCGATGTGCTGATCGCCGCCGGTATCGAGGACCTCTTCGAGGTGCGGATCGACGGTGTGGTCGCGGCCGAGCGGGGGCTGCCCGGCAAACCGCACCCCGACACCTTCCTGGAGGCCGGACGGGAGCTGGACACCGCCCCCGAGGCAGCCGCCGTCTTCGAGGACGCCCTGGCGGGCATGGAGGCCGGACGCTCGGGGCACTTCGGCTGTGTCGTCGGCGTGGACCGGGTGGGTCAGGCCGACGCGCTGCGCGCACACGGCGCGGGCATCGTGGTCAAGGATCTCGCCGAGCTGCTGGAGGACGACTCGTGATCACCGATTCCTCGTATGTCGTCGACCCCTGGGTGCTGCGCGAGATCGATCTCCGGCTCGATCTGCTGCCCCAGAGCGAATCGGTCTTCGCGCTCTCCAACGGCCATATCGGCTGGCGCGCCAATCTCGACGAAGGGGAGCCCCACGGGCTCCCCGGCTCCTATCTCAACGGGGTCTACGAACGGCGTCCGCTGCCCTACGCCGAGGCCGGATTCGGCTATCCCGAGGCCGGCCAGACCATGATCAACGTAACCAACGGCAAGATCATCCGGCTGTTGGTGGACGACGAGCCCTTCGATCTGCGCTACGGACGGCTGCGCTCCCATGAGCGCGTGCTCGACCTGCGTGCCGGGGTGCTGCACCGCACCTGCGAATGGACCTCCCCCTCCGGCACCAGTGTGCGGGTCCGCTCCACCCGGCTGGTCTCCCTCACCCAGCGGGCCATCGCCGCCGTCGCCTACGAGGTGGAGGCCGTCGACGCCCAGATCCGCGTCGTCGTCCAGTCCGAACTGGTCGCCAACGAGCAGCTTCCCGAACGCGCCGGTGACCCCCGGGTGACCGAGGCGCTGGAGTCCCCGCTGACCCCCGAGGAGAACGCCGCCGACGACAAGCGGCTGCGGCTGATCCACTGCACCGACGACAGCGACCTGCGGGTCGCGGCCGCCGCCGACCACCTGATCACCGGGCCGCCGCCCACCCGCCACGCCAGCGAGAGCGGCGACGACGTCGCCCGTCTGACCGTCACCTCGGTGCTGGAGCCGGGCCAGGTCCTGCGGCTGGAGAAGCTGGTGGCCTACGGCTGGTCGGGCGCCCGCTCGCTGCCCGCCGTACGGGACCAGGTCGAGGCCGCGCTCGCCGGGGCCGCCAGCACCGGCTGGCGCGGCCTGGTGGACCAGCAGCGCGCATGGCTGGAGGACTTCTGGTCCCGCGCCGATGTGGAGGTCGAGGGCGATGCCGAGATCCAGCAGGCCGTGCGCTTCGCCCTCTTCCACGTCCTGCAGGCCGGCGCCCGCGCCGAGGAACGGGCCATCCCCGCCAAGGGCCTCACCGGCTCCGGCTACGACGGCCACACCTTCTGGGACACCGACACCTTCGTCCTGCCCCTGCTCACCTACACCTTCCCCGAGTCCGTGGCCGAGGCGCTGCGCTGGCGCCAGTCCATCCTGCCCGCCGCCCGGGAGCGGGCCCAGCAACTGGGCCACGAGGGCGCCACCTTCCCCTGGCGCACCATCGACGGCTCCGAATGCTCCGGCTACTGGCCGGCCGGCACCGCGGCCTTCCACGTCAACGCCGATGTGGCGGACGCGGTGGTGCGCTATGTCGCCGCCACCGACGACGAGGAGTTCGAGCGCGAGACCGGCGTGGAACTGCTGGTGGAGACCGCCCGGCTGTGGCGCTCCCTCGGCCACCACGACCACCACGGCCGCTTTCATATCGACGGGGTGACCGGCCCCGACGAGTACAGCGCCGTCGCCGACGACAACGTCTACACCAACCTCATGGCCCAGTCGAACCTGCGGGCCGCCGCGGACATCATCGAACGCCACCCGGACAAGGGCTCCGAACTGGGCGTCGACGACGAGGAGGCCGCCGCCTGGCGGGACGCGGCCGAGTCCATGTCGGTCCCGTACAACAAGACCCTGGGCGTCCACGAGCAGTCGGCGGACTTCACCGGCCACCAGGAGTGGGACTTCCAGGGCACCCGCGCCGACCAGTATCCGCTGATGCTCAACTTCCCCTACTTCGACATGTACCGCAAACAGGTCGTCAAACAGGCCGACCTGGTGCTGGCGATGTATCTGCGCGGCGAGTGCTTCACCGAGGAGCAGAAGGCACGCAACTTCGACTACTACGAACGGCTGACGGTCCGGGACTCCTCCCTGTCCGCCTGCACCCAGGCCGTCATGGCCGCCGAGGTCGGCCATCTGCGGCTCGCCTACGACTACTTGGGCGAGGCGGCCCTGATGGACCTGAAGGACCTGGAGCACAACACCCGCGACGGTCTGCACATCGCTTCGCTCGCCGGCACCTGGATCGCCCTGGTCGCCGGGTTCGGCGGGATGCGGCACCGCGACGGCAGGCTGGAGTTCTCGCCCAAGCTGCCCGAGAAGCTGGCCCGGCTCGCCTTCACCATGCAGGTGCTGGGCCGCAGGCTGCGAGTGGAGATCACCGGCCGCAGTGTCACCTATTCCCTGACCGAGGGCGCCCCCATGGAGATCCGGCACTACGGCCGGCCCCTCACTGTCTCCGAAAAGACCCCCCAGACCCGCGACATCCCCGAGCTGACGGCGCGTCCAGAACCCCACCAGCCCCCCGGCCGACGCCCGAACCGCCGTGCCTGAGACGCGGAGGCACACACAGCGCGGACGCCGCACACAGTGAGGACGCCGCACACAGCGAGGAGCGCGCGATGGACCCCCTGGAGGCCCTGGACCGGATCGCGTTTCTTCTCGAGCGCGCCCAGGCGCCGACCTACCGGGTCCGTGCCTTCCGTACGGCCCAGGCGGTGCTCGCCGGCCTGGACCCCCAGGAGGTCGAGCGGCGGGTCACGAACGGCACCCTTCGGTCGCTCAAGGGGCTCGGGCCGAAGACCTCGCAGGTGGTCAAGGAGGCGCTGAAGGGCCAGGTGCCCGGGTATCTGGCGAACCTGGAGGCCGGGGCCGCCGAGGCCGAGTCCGAGTCCGAGCCCGACGAGGACGCGGCGAAGCTGTGCGCCGCGCTGCGCGGAGACTGCCATATGCACTCCGACTGGTCCGACGGCGGTTCCCCGATCGAGCTGATGGCCCGTACGGCGGCGCGGCTGGGGCACGAGTGGGCGGTGCTCACCGACCATTCCCCGCGGCTGACGGTGGCCCGTGGCCTCTCGGCGGACCGGCTGCGCGCCCAACTGGACGTGGTGGCGGAGCTGCGCGCGAAGCTGGCTCCTTTTCAGCTGCTCACCGGGATCGAGGTGGACATCCTCCCCGACGGCTCCCTGGACCAGGAGCCGGAGCTGCTGGACCGGCTGGATGTGGTGGTGGCCTCGGTCCACTCCAAACTGCGGATGGACGCCCGCCCCATGACCCGCCGGATGGTCACCGCCGTCAGCGATCCGCTGGTCGATGTGCTGGGGCACTGCACCGGACGGCTGCTCGGCGGAAAGCGCCCCGAGTCCGCCTTCGACCATGAGGAGGTCTTCGGCGCCTGCGCGGAGGCGGGCACCGCCGTGGAGATCAACTGCCGTCCGGAGCGGCTGGATCCACCGCGCGGGCTGCTGCGCGAGGCCGTCCGGGCGGGGACCTTCTTCTCCATCGACACCGACGCCCACGCGCCCGGCCAGCTCGACTGGCAGCGCAACGGATGCGCCCGGGCCGCGCAATGCGGGGTGCCGGTGGAGCGCGTCATCACCACCTGGACGGCCCGGCAGCTCGTGGAGTGGACCCGCACGCGCCGGCCCCCGCGCCGGGCGGGCTGACGGCCCCCATCAGCCATGCGCGTCAGCGGCTATACACGAAATGCACGATGAATTTGCCTATGTGCGGTAAGTCCTCACATCAACCCCCCGGCCGGGCTACCGTACAGGCGTCGCACGCCCCGCCGGGGGCGTGGCGTACCGGGGGGAACGCATGACGGATATGACAGAGCTGGACGACGCCGCCATCGAGCGGATCCTGACGATGGTCGACGCCTCGGCGCGCGCCGTCGCCGAGGACGAACACGAGGAGCTCTTCGGGGAGTTCGCCGAGGAGACGCGCGCCCGTCGGCGGGTGCCCGGCGCCGGGGAATTCTTCGACGACGTCAGCGGGGCGCCCGCGGTCGACACCCATGTGTACCTCACCATCGGGCTGTCCGTGCTCGGCCAGATCGCCTTCACGGTGCTCTCGACGGCGACCGACATGGCCCTCCAGCGCGGACTGCGGGACGCCGTCGGCTATCTCAAGCGCTGCGTGCGCGGCGACGCCGCCACCGGCGGGACGGACACCGAGGAGGACGAGGACAGCACGGCGGGGCTCGCCCGGCGGGTGACGGTGGAGCTGATGCTTCCCCCGGAGGTGGACCCGGACACGGTACGGGCCGTCGTACGGATCCAGGCGGAAGCGCTCATCCGCTCCGAACCCGGCCCCGATGACGGCCCCGACGGCGCCCCAGACGGCGACCCCGACGACGCCGCGGACCCCGCCGGGCCCGGCCGTCCATGACCGCCGCGTCCCCGGTCCGCCGGCTGCGCCGGGCCGAGCGGACCTGCTGGACCGTCCTCATCGGGCCGCTGTGCGCGGCGCCCGCCACCGGGGCGAGCGTGCTGACCACAGGGGACGATCGGCTGTCCGTGCCGGCCGCGGTCGGCGCCACCGCGTTCCTGGCCGTCCTCGTCCTCCTCATCGTCTTCCTGTTGCCCCTCGTCAACGAGTGGCGGGCCGACTCCCTCAGCGGTCGTGAGGCCGAGGAGGCGCCGCGCCCGGTCGACTGGTCGGCGAAGGGCTGGGTGCGCGTCCGGGACACCTTCCACTCCGCCGGGCTGGACACCGCCCGGCTGGACGCGGTCTCCAGCTGGTCCCCGGTGGCCGACCTGAAGGTGGTCCACGTCCCCCAGCCGTCCCCGGGACGCCTCGGCCGGATGGAGGACTGGGGGACGAGACTGCAGCGCCGCAAGTCCGTGTGGGCCGTCGGCGCCGCGGGCGGACTGGCCTTCGCCGTACTGCAGGACCGGATCTCCCTGCCGTTCGACGGGGATCGTCTCCTGGTGCCCGCGGTCATCCTGGTCGCCGCGCTCTGGGCGGTCGCGGGCACCTTCCTGTACCACGCGGTCACCCTGAACATCCGCAGGCCCACCGTCCATGTCGCCATCCCGCGCAGCTGGCGCACCCTGCTCAGAAGCCCGGCCGGGGCGGTCCTGCTCCGGCACGAGATCTCGCATCTGCGCCACGGTGATCCGATGCGACGGCGCTATCTGCGTCATGCGCCGGCGGCTGGGAAGGCCGC
Organism: Streptomyces sp. NEAU-YJ-81; assembly: GCF_017592595.1. Lineage (NCBI taxonomy): Bacteria > Bacillati > Actinomycetota > Actinomycetes > Kitasatosporales > Streptomycetaceae > Streptomyces > Streptomyces sp. NEAU-YJ-81. Next base: position 85,606 of record NZ_JAGFNO010000015.1, read on the forward strand.
CGTGTTCTTCGACGGGATGACCGCCCTCGCCATCACCCCCGTGGAGAGCCCGGCGCAGACTCTCACGTCGATCGCCGTCTTCGTCCTCACCCTGACCTGCGGCCTCTACGCCAACAGCCGCGCCCGCCGGGTCCTGGTCACGCTGATGGAGATGCGGGCGGACGCCGAGGCGGTCACGGACGCGGAGTCGGCGGACCGGCTGTCCGCCTTCCTCACCCAGCAGCAGGAGAAGAACCCGACGCGGCAGAAGGCCGACCGGCTGCTGGCCCTCTCCCGCGGATGGACCGGCGGCCACCCCGCCCCCTACGCCCGTGCCGTCGCCGCCGCATGGGTCTTCGCGGCCGGTGTCTGCCTTCCGGCGATCGGGATCTGGACGGGCGTCCTGGACGGGGTGTCCGAGTGAGGGACGGTCAGGGACGGTCGCAGGTCGACAGGCCGGGCCGCCAGCGGCAGGCGATGGCGGCGAACCCGCCGTCCGCCGTCACCGGCACGGACAGTGTCTGCACGCCACGCACCACCGTGGGCGTGCGGACCAGACCGTCCGGGCCGTCCAGGATCAGATCGACGAGCCAGCGGCCCTTCTCCAGCCGCAGCGGCACCTCGGCGGTATGGGCGGGGCCGGTGAACGTACCGCCGATGAACCACCGCGAGCCGCTGGCGCGGGCCAGCACCGCGCTCTCACCGGGCCGCCCGGTCAGCAGCCGGGTGCGGTCCCAGGTGGCGGGGATCTGCTCCAGGAAGCGGCGGGCGAGCGGACGGGCGTCATACGACTCCGGGGTGCCCGCCAGGTCCTGGATACCGGACTCGTAGAGCACCGACAGGCCGACTTCCCCCGCGTCCGAACCCGCGTTGGGGCGCTCGGCCCGGTGGAAGGCCCCGGGGGTGAAGTCCATGGAGCCGATGACGTTGCGGGTGAAGGGCAGCGTCGCCAGATGCTGCGGGGTGTTGGTCCGCTTCTCCTCGCCGTTCACGCCCTCCATCGACATCACCTGCGGCCAGGTGCGCTGGATGCCCTTGGGGATCGTCGAGCCATGGAAGTTGACGAGCAGATGGTGGTCCGCGGTGGCCTTGAGGATCTCGTCGTACCAGCGCAGCGTCTCCTGGGCCTCGGAGTCCATGAAGTCGATCTTCACGCCCTTCACCCCCCACTTCTCCAGCGTGGGCAGCCACAGCTCGCGCTCCTCGGCGGTGTCGAGGTCGCGGTGGTGGATCCAGACCTGGATGCCCACATGCCGCTCGCGCGCGTAGTCCACGAGCTGCGGAATCCAGCTGTTGCGCGGCCAGTCGGGATCGGTGACATCCCACTGGTCGGGGTCGAAGTACCAGCCCGCGTCCACCACCACATACGGCCAGCCGCGCTGGGCCGCGTAGTCCACGTACCCCTTCTGCATCGACAGGCTCTGCCCGGCCGGCTTGCCGCCCGCGAGCCAGGTCCACAGCGCGGGCCCGGGCCGGATCCACGAGGTGTCGGCGACCCGCGACGCGGGTGCCAGATCGTCGGTGAAGGTGGACTGGGTGACGGTCCCCAGATCGCCCACGATCAGCGCGCGCCAGGGCGTGCTGAGCGGTCCGTCGGACGTGACCCGCTGATCCCAGAGTCCGATCCGGTACGTGGGCTGCCCCTGCTGATGGATCAGCCGGGCGGCGGAGTAGCGGCCGGTGAGATCCGACTCGGCGATCAGGGCGTAGCCGCCCGCCGTCTCGAAGAGCGCCTGGGCCATGTACTCACCGGTGGGCGCGGTCGCCGCGGTGTACTCCTTGAACAGGTTCTCGTTGTCCTTGCGGTAGTCGCCCAGCCATGCGGCCGCGTCCGACGGCAGGGTGAAGGCCGAGGTCTCGCCAAGGACATCACCGCTGCCGGACGGCAGGACATAGCGATAGGCGACCCCGTCGTCCGAGACCCGCACCACGAGGTCCAGCCGGGCGCTTGCGCTGCCCCGGAACCGGAAGCGGGTCTCGGTCATCCGCGCCGTGCGCGAGCGCTCCTTGCCGACCGTCGACCGGTAGCGCTCCACGACGGTGCGGTCGTGGCGCCCCAGATAGCGCAGCCCGTGCGACAGATCCGCCCGCTCGGTGACGATGCCCACGGGTGAGGGCTCGACCACCGTCCGTCCGCCCCGGGACACCTGGAGCGTCAGCGTTCCCGAGGCTCCGTCGAGCCGCAGTTGCGCGAGGGGACCGGAGTGGGGTGAGGGGCCGCGCACGGTCCAGGCGGAGTCCTTCGCCTGTGCGGGCCCGGTGATGAAGAGCGTCATGGCCAGGACGCCGCAGAGCAGAAATGCCACAGCGGAGCGTCGGTAAGATCTCGGCATCGTTGCCTCCCGAGGCGGATACGTTACCGAGTCATCCGATAACTGGGGAGGGGTTGAGCGGCATTACGCCCCGTCAAGGGTTTTTGGCGCATGAGAGATCGGATCTATGGCTGGGCCGCTTCCCGGGACGGAGCCACGGGTAAAGGGCTGGCGGATGGACCCGCGCACGGTCCGGACAGGGAGGCGCACACGATGAGCGGCACGGCTCGACCTGGCGACCCGGACCGGGAGACGGCGGACCGGGAGACGGCGGACCCGGATCCCGACCCGGACCCGGCGCCCGCCGAGCCCGAGGGCGGGGAGCCCGCCTGCTGGCTGGATCGGGTCTGCGCCGACTGCGGCGCGATCCAGGACACCGCGCCCTTCGCCCGCTGTGCGCGCTGCGGAGCCCCGAGGGAGTGAGCACACGGGGCGTCCGGTCGCCGGCCCCCGGTGCCCAACTCCCTTGGGCGGCCCACCAGGTACGGTCTGATCATGACCGCCGGAGCGCGGGTGCCGGCCGCCGGAGACCGCGGCCGCCGTACCCCGCCCGGACGACCCACGGCATCACGGACCAACGGGGGGCTTCGCCGTCGTGTTCTCCACCTCCACCTCGGACCCGCCGTCCCCCGCGGGGGCGGCCCACATGGTCGTCTGCGGTGACGACGCGCTCGCCCACCGCCTCGCCGCCGAGCTTTACTACGTCTACCGGACGCGGGTGACGGTCGTCATCCCCGGCGGCACCCCCCTGGCGGACCCGGCCGGGCGGCAGGTGGCGGGATGGCGGCCGGGCGGCCGTACCTCCGCGCTCTTCGGCCGGTTCAGCGCGGCCGTCGGACGGGTCCCGCTGCCCCGGCAAGCCGCGGACGACCCCGCTCCGGATGGGGGAGTGCGGGTCATGGAGGTCCCGGCGCTCGACGAAGAGGTGCTGACCGAGGCGGGTGCGGAGCACGCGACCGCGCTCGCCCTGGTCCATGACGACGACGAGGCCAACATCCACGCCGCCCTCCGCGCCCGCCGCCTCAACCCCCGCCTGCGGCTGGTGATCCGGCTCTACAACCGCAAGCTCGGCCAGCATCTGGAGGAACTCCTCGACGAGGCGGCGCGGGTCGCCGATCCCGGGATGGACGCGGCGGAGCTGGACGCCACCACCACCGTACTGTCGGACGCCGACACCGCGGCACCCGCGCTGGCGGCCACCGCCGTCGCGGGTACCAGCAAAGTGCTCCAGGCCGACGGGCTGCTGCTGCGCGCGGCCGAGCGCACCCCGCCCGGCCCCGACGAGGTGGCCCGCCCGGGGCTGTGCACCCTCGCCCTGCTCTCGTCCACCACCAGCGACCCCGGCGGCAGCGAGGGCTCCGACAGCAGCGGGGACGAAGGTCCCAAGCTGCTGCCCGGAGACGAGGAGGTGGCCGCCGCCACCGGACGCGACACGGTGGTGCTCGAGGCCGTCTCCGCCACCGGCCCACCGCTGCCGCCACGGCGGCTCGGCACCCGCAGACTGCCCCTCGCCTCGCTGTTCTCCCGCCGGCTGCGCTGGTCCGTCGCCGGAATGGCGATCGCCGTGCTCGCCCTCACCATCGCCTCCTGGCAGCTCACCGGAGCCGGTCTGCTCCGCGCCGCCTACCTCACGGTGCTGGACGTGCTGGCCATCGACGACCCGGCGCTCGACGAGCCCACCGGACGCAAGGTCCTCCAACTGCTGTCCGGGCTGACCGGACTGCTCATGCTGCCCGTCCTGGTGGCCGCCGCGCTCGAGGCACTGGGCACCTTCCGTACCGCCTCCGCGCTGCGCCGCCCTCCGCGCGGCCTCTCCGGCCACGTCGTGCTGCTCGGGCTCGGCAAGGTCGGCACCCGGGTCCTGGCCAGACTCCGGGAGATGGACATCCCCGTGGTGTGCGTGGAAGAGGACCCCGGGGCGCGCGGCATCCCGCTGGCCCGCAGGCTGGGAGTGCCGACGGTGATCGGTGATGTCACTCAGGAGGGCGTCCTGGAGGCCGCCAAGATCCAGCGGGCACGCTCCCTGCTCGCCCTGACCAGCGTCGACACCACCAACCTGGAGGCGACGCTGTACGCCCGCTCGGTCAAGCCCCGGCTGCGGGTGGCGCTGCGCCTGTACGACGACCGCTTCGCCACCGCCGTCTACCGCACGCTGCGCGCGGCCCATCCGCGGGCCCTCACCCGCAGCCGCAGCGTCTCCAGCCTGGCGGCCCCGGCGTTCGCCGGAGCGATGATGGGACGTCAGATCCTCGGCGCCATACCGGTCGAGCGCAGGGTGCTGCTCTTCGCCGCCCTGCATGTCGCCGGGCATCCGCAACTGGAGGGGCGTACCGTCGCCGAGGCGTTCGCGCCGGGCGCCTGGCGGGTGATCGCACTGGACGCGGCGGAACCCGCCGACCGGCAACGCGACCTCGCCGCGGCGCCTCCTTACGACGGCGCCACCCAGGCGCCCTCCCTGGTATGGGATCTGCACCCCGGCTATGTCCTGCGGCCGCACGACCGCGTGGTGCTGGCGGCCACCCGCCAGGGCCTGGGCGAAATCCTCGCGGAGGCGGCGGCCCGCCGCAACTGACGTCGAGCCGCCCACGGCGCTCGCGGGAGCGGGGGCCACGTGGTGTGGCGGTGCCCGGGATGCGATGATGCCGGGCGACAAAGGCGACGGCGGAACGAGGAAGCCGGTGTGAATCCGGCGCGGTGCCGCCACTGTGATCGGCGAGCGGATCCCGAACAGGTCACTGCCCGTACGCGCGGGTGGGAAGGCCGGGACGAGCATCGACCCGAGAGCCAGGAGACTCACGCGGTCGCCTCCTCGACGGGGTGTGTCGATGTGCGGCTCCGCCGCGTGGGGGGCGGACTTCCCCGGAGGAGGGTGATGCGGCATGCCTGTCAGGCCGACCGACCCGGTGCCATGCCGGGTGACCGTATGCCGGGACTGCTGTTGCGGCAGCCCCAAGGTGACCGGAATCGACCATGCGGCACAGCTCGCACGGCTCGGTGAGGAGGCGCCCGTACGCGTTTCCGAGTGTCTGGACGTCTGCGATCAGGCCAATGTGATCGTGGTGCAGCCGTCGGCGGCCGGACGTGCCGCCGGGGGCAGGCCGGTGTGGCTCGGCCTGGTCAACGACCCGGAGGCGACAGAGGACGTCGTGGCCTGGGTCACCGCGGGCGGCCCCGGCGTGGCGCCGCTGCCCGACATCCTCGATCTGTACGCCTTCTCGCCACGGCGGCGCGCCTCGCCCGAGCCGTCATCCGGCGGGCGCTGACCGGCCGAAGTGCCCTACGGCTTCGGGGAGTTGCTCATTGGGAGCAGGAGTCTGGCGGCCCCGCACCCTGTGGGCTACCGTCGGTAACACGTTGCCGTCGCGGCAACCCCCTTCGCATCTCCCGCACCCTCCGAACCCCCTTCCGGAAGGCAGCCCATGGAGAACTCCACAGAGAATGCCGCCTCGCTTGCCGGGATCAGCCGCCGCCGCGCCCTGACGGCGGCGGGCGGTGTGCTCGCCGGCGCCGCGCTCGCCCAGGCGGCGGGTCCGGCCTTCGCCGCCTCCGGGGCGTCCTCGGAAGCGGACGCCATCGTGGTCGGCGGCGGGCTCGCCGGGCTGGTCGCCACGGCGGAACTGACGGCCGCGGGACGCAAGGTGCTCCTCCTCGACCAGGAGCCCGAGAGCAACCTCGGCGGCCAGGCGTTCTGGTCCTTCGGCGGCCTGTTCTTCGTCGACTCCGAGGAACAGCGGTTGATGGGCATCAAGGACTCCCACGAACTGGCCTGGCAGGACTGGCTCGGCACGGCCGGCTTCGACCGCGGCGTCTCCGATCCCGGCGGCCAGGACTACTGGGCCCGCAAATGGGCCGAGGCGTACGTGGACTTCGCGGCCGGGGAGAAGCGGTCCTGGCTGCACGGGCTCGGCGTGCAGTGGTTCCCGATCGTCGGCTGGGCCGAGCGCGGCGGCGGCCTCGCGGACGGGCACGGCAACTCGGTGCCGCGCTTCCACGTCACCTGGGGCACCGGTCCGGCCGTGGTCGAGCCGTTCGAGAAGAAGGTGCGGGCCGCCGCGAAGGACGGGCGGGTGACCTTCAAGTTCCGGCACCGGGTGGACGATCTGGTGGTCACCGGCGGTGCCGTCACCGGGGTCAGCGGCGCGATCCTGGAGCCGAGCGACGCCGCCCGCGGCAAGCCCACCTCGCGCACCGTGGTGGGCCAATTCGAGCTCAACGCCCCGGTGGTGATCGTCACCTCCGGCGGTATCGGCGCCAACCACGATCTCGTACGGCGGAACTGGCCCGACCGGCTCGGCTCACCGCCGAAGTTCATGGTCACCGGCGTCCCGGCGTATGTGGACGGCCGGATGCTGGCGATCACCGAGAAGGCGGGCGGACGGATCGTCAACCCCGACCGCATGTGGCACTACACCGAGGGCCTCAGGAACTACGCCCCGATCTGGCCGGGCCACGGCATCCGCATTCTGCCGGGCCCCTCGTCGATGTGGTTCGACGCGAAGGGCAAGCGCTTCCCCACCCCCGACATCCCGGGCTACGACACCCTGCACACCCTCGGGACGATCACCGCCACCGGCTATGACTACTCCTGGTTCGTCACCACCCAGAAGATCATCGCCAAGGAGTTCGCGCTCTCGGGCTCCGAGCAGAACCCGGACCTGACCAACAAGGACATCCTGCAGCTCCTCTCCCGCATCTGGCAGACACCCGAGCCGATCCAGCGGTTCCGGGACAAGGGCGAGGACTTCGTCGTCGCCAACACCCTGCCCCAACTGGTCGCGGGCATGAACAAGTTGACCGGCGACAACCTCATCGACCTGGCGGACCTCACCCGGCAGGTCGAGGCCCGCGACCGCGAGATCGCCAACCCGTACACCAAGGACGTCCAGGTCATGGGCATCCGCAACGCGCTCGCCTACCCCGGGGACACGCTCAGCCGCACCGCCTCCGCACACCGGATCCTGGACCCGTCCGCCGGACCGCTGATCGCCGTGCGCCTCAACATCCTCACCCGCAAGACCCTCGGCGGCCTCCAGACCGACCTCTCCGGCCGCGTCCTGGACGCCTCCGGCAACCCGATCACCGGTCTGTACGCGGCCGGTGAGGTCTCGGGCTTCGGCGGCGGGGGAGTGCACGGCTACCGCTCCCTGGAGGGCACCTTCCTCGGCGGCTGCCTGTTCTCGGGCCGCGCCGCGGGCCGTGCGGCCGCCGCCGCGACCGCGACCTGAACCGGCGGGCGCATCGGCGGTGGCGCACCGGGCACATGGCAGACTCCTCCTGCGGTCCGCGGGCGGCCGGGAGCATCCCCGGCCCGTCAAGTCGCCGGGGCAGGGAGGGTGCATGGGCGGGGACGATCCGCATATCCATGTCGAGTCGAAGGTCGTCCGAGGCGTCGCCGCCGTCCGCAACATGATGGCGTCCACCTTCGGCCTGGCCGGTGACCTGCCGAGCCGCATCGCCACCGGATGCGGGCTGCGGGCGCCGTACGCGATGACCTCTCCGCGTCCGGAGAACGTCACCTGCCTTGCCTGCCGTGAGTACGCGCGGCTGGAGCATCTGCGCTTCGCCGACGAGCTCGAACGGCTGGGGCGGATGCCCGGCTCGACCATCAGCACGGCTCAGGCGAAGCTGGCCGCGGACCGGCATCGCGACCTCGCGGAGCGGTTTTCCATCGCGGAGTGATGGGGCGGTCGGCGGAGCGTTCGCCGCCCGCCCCGCTCGTCGACGGACTCCGCTACGGCACCCGCCCCGGATCCGGCTGGGCAACCGTGTGCTCCGCCGCTGTGCGCTGTGGCGGCGTCACGCCTTCCGGCCGCTGTCGGCGCCGCCTGGAGACGGCTGTGGGGGCGGTGAGGACGGCCAGGCAGGCGAGGACGAGCGCGATGCCGGTCCAGCCCACGGCGGGCAGCCGTTCGCCGATGACCAGCACGGCGAGGACGGCGGCGACGGCCGGTTCGAGCAGGGAGAGCGTGGTCGCCGTGCTCGCGGGCACATGCGCCAGTCCCCAGCCGAACAGGACGTAGCCGGTGAACATGGGCACCACCGCCATGTAGGCACCGACGGCCAGATTGGACCCGGAGTCGAGGAGTGGCGCGCCGGTGACCAGGAGGACGGGCACGAGGAGCAGTCCGCCCAAGCCGAAGACCGTGCCCATCGCCGCGCGGGAGGCGATGCCGTGGGTGATCAGCCGGTGCGCCGCCCAGGAGTAGAGGGCGTAGGTCGTGGCCGCGATGAGGCCCAGCCCTACGCCGAGCATCGTGGCGGCCATGGATGGCTGCCCCCGGTCGCCGGGGTCCTGGGCGGCTTGGGCCGCGCACAGCATGAGGGTGCCCAGGAGGCCCAGGGTGGCGCCGAGTGTCCAGCGGCGCGTCAGCCGGCGCCGGTCCATGACGCGTTCGATCACGGCTGAGGCCAGTGGCGCCATGCCGATCGACACCACCGTTCCCACCGCCACTCCGGCCAGGTGCATCGAGCTGTAGAACGCCAAGGGGTAGACCGCGACCGCGAACGCGCCGAGCAGTACGGTGCCGCGCCGCGCACGCAGCCGAGGGGCCTGACGGGCGATGCGGGGGGCGGCGACCAGGGCTTGGAGCAGTCCGCCCAGGCCCATGGCGACGGCGCCGATGGCGAGGGGCCCGACGCCCGGGGCGAAGGTCGCCGCGGTGCCGGTGGTGCCCCACAGCACGGAGGCGGCGAGCACGCACAACGATCCGGCGCCCGCCGAACGGGCGCCGTGTCCGGTGGGCCGCCTCACAGCCTGTCCAGCAGGGTCGCCGCCATCGCGCGGGCGTGCCGCAGCCGGTTGTCGTCGCCTTCCAGGCCGGCCCGCGCCATCGCGCCCTCCAGCAGGAACGACAGATGCTCCGCCATGGTGCGCACGTCGTCGGGGCGGTCGGGCAGCAGCTCTTCGAGGTGCCCGGCGATCAGGCGCTCGACCTCCTCCTTGTGGCGGCGTACGACACTCCGCCCCTCGTCTCCGGCGGGCAGCTCGGCGGCCGCGTTGAGCAGTCCGCAGCCGCGAAAGCCGCGCTCGTAGGCGAACGCCGCGTGATCGGCGTAGGCGTCGAAGGCCGCGAGGACGCCGTCGCGGGGGTTCTGCGCCTGCTCCAGCCGTGACGCGTACAGCGCGAGCCACTCCTCGTGCCGGGCGTCGAGATAAGCCCTGACGAGATCGGACTTGGAGGAGAAGTTGTTGTACAGGCTCATCTTCGCCACGCCGGCTTCGGTGGTGATCGTGTCGATTCCGGTCGCGGTCACGCCGTCGGCGTAGAAGCGCCGCGCGGCAGCCGCCAGCAGGCGCTCCCGGGCGGGCCGCCGCCTTCCGGGATCCGTCGTCCTCGTACCGGTCTCACTCATCGCATGCATCCCGACAGACTAGGTAGGTAGGTCTACCTACTATAGATGGTCATGAGGAACCCGGGAAGTGGGTTTCACCAGCAGTCGGTCCCCGACACCGCCCGTCAGCCCCGTCACGCGCGGGATCATCGCCGACTGAGCGGCCGAACGGGGGGTACTCGGCCGGGCCAGGATGTGGCCTGCTCGGGCGATGAGTGATCTTCCAGAGGGCGGAGGAGACATCATGGCAGCCGAGACCTATGACCCCCGGCGAACGGCAGTGCTGCTGGTCGACCCGTACAACGACTTCCTCTCCGAGGGAGGTAAGGTCTGGCCGGTGGTGCAGAGCGTCGCCGAGAAGGTCGGCCTGCTGGACCATCTGCGCGCCGTCGTCGGCGCCGCCCGGCAGTCCGGGGTGCGGGTGGTGTTCGTCCCGCACCGCCGCTGGGAGCCGGGTGACTACGAGTCGTGGACCCACCCCAACCCGACCCAGCGGAACATCATGGTCCGGCACAGCTTCGCCCGGGACACCTGGGGCGGGGAGTTCCATCCCGACTTCCGGCCGCGGCCGGGGGAGGTGGTGGCCCATGAGCACTGGGCGCAGAGCGGGTTCGCCAACACCGACCTGAATATGCAGCTCAGTCAGCACGGCATCACCCATGTGATCCTCATCGGACTGCTGGCGAACACCTGCATCGAGTCCACCGGACGTTTCGCCATGGAGCTCGGCTACCACGTCACGCTGGTCCGTGACGCCACCGCGGCCGCCAAGCCCGAGATGATGCATTCCGCGCACGAGTTGAACGGCCCCACCTTCGCCCATGCCATCCTCACCACGAGCGAGCTCCTCACCGCGTTGCCGGAGGAGGGCTCCGGGGCGTAGTGGCGGTGCTCTACGGCGTGGGGCCTGAGCCGGAACCGACGACGCGGCCCTCCGGGATCTCCCCACGTGGCGGGCTCTCCTGGGACCGGCGCAGCGCCGGGAGGTGGCGGACCAGGGCGATCCCGGTGAGGAAGGTGACGAGTGCGCACACGCCCCACCAGCCGGCCCGGCTCCAGACCTGGACGCCGAGCCAGGAACCCGTGCTGCCGCCCAGATAGGCGCAGGTCATATAGGCGGTATTGAGTCTGCTGCGGGCGTCCGGGCGCAGGGCGTAGACCCGGGCCTGGTTGGCGACCATGCCGGACTGCATCGCCACGTCCAGGAGCAGCGTGCCGACCGTCAGGGCGGCCAGGCCCGGCGTTCCGCCCCGGGCGCCCGCGGCGAGAATCACGGCGGAGACGAGGACCCCGAGCAGGCAGACGAGATTCACCGGATCGGGCCCTCGGCGGTCCACCAGGCGGCCGGCGAGCGGGGTGCAGAACATGGTCGCCGCGCCGACCAGGGCGAGCATGCCGACGGCCTGGGCACCCAGCCCGTAGGCCGGACCGGCGAGGAGGAGCGCCAGACAGGTCCAGACGGCCGAGAATCCGGCGAAGACGGTCGCCTGGTACAGGCAGGAGCGGCGCAGCTCCGGCTCGGTGCGCAGCAGCCGCAGCGGTTCGGCCAGGAGCGCGGGGTAGGACTGCCGGGAGGCCGGGGCCGTGGCCGGCACAGTGAACGCCAGGACGGTGGCGAGGAGCAGGGCCAGGGCCGCGGCCACGAGATAGGGGGCCCGCCAGCCGAGCCATTCGCCGAGCGTGCCGCTGAAGGTGCGGGCCAGCAGCATGCCGCCGGTCGATCCGCTCAGCAGGGTGCCGATCACCGCTCCTCGGCGGTCGGCGGCCACCAGTCCGGCCGCCAGGGGGCCCACGATCTGCGCCGCCACGGTGGTCAGGCCGACGACGGCGCCGGCGGCGACGAGGGGCGGCAGGGCCGGTGCGCACCCCGCGGCGAGCAGGGCCAGGCCGGTGAGGGCGAGCAGGACGACGAGGAACGGGCGGTGCGGGATCCGGTCGCCGAGCGGCACCAGCAGGACGATCCCGGCCGTGTAGCCGACCTGGGTGGCGGTCACCACCAGGGCGGCCGAGTCGGCCGACACGTGCAGGCCCTCGGCGACCAGCGGGCCGATGGACTGCGGGAAGTAGATGTTGCCCACCGCCACCGCGCAGGTGACGGCCAGGATCAGGAGCATGCGGCGGCTCATTCGTCAGTCCACCGGCCCATCGGCGGCACCGGTCGCGCCACGGCCGTTGCCTGTGCGTGCGTGGGATGTGTCATGGGCTGAAGTCCATGGCACCGGCGTGCCCCTGCCAATCGATGTAGCGTATGGCTTAATGATCAGCTTTGTGCTCGATGTCGAGGACCTGGCGGACACGCGGTTCGCCGTATCGCCCTTGAACGAGACGGTGTTCAGCCTGCGGGTGCTGCACGATCCGAGCCTGTCCGCGGTGCACCTCCCGTGGCGCAGATCCGTGCTCGGCGGACTCGGCGATCTGGACACGGACCTGCTGATGTCCCTGGTGGCGCGGAGACGCACCCTCCCGGACTTTCTGACTCCGCGGTCCGCGAGTTTCGCCCCGGCCTTCGAGGACGAACTGGCCGTCGTCCGCCGGACCCCTCCCGGCCTGGTCCGCCGCGACCTGCTGGCCACCCACGCGCCGGACCCGCTGCCCCCAGCGCTGCGCGACGCCACCGCCGCCGACGACGCACCCGTCGCCGCACTCCGCGACACCATCTGCGCACTCCTGAGGCAGTACTGGGAGACCGCCATCAAGCCGATGTGGCCGCAGCTGCGACTCGTCGTGGAGGCGGACATGACCTACCGCGCGCGGCAACTGGCCATGGGCGGCGCCCGCCTGCTCTTCGCCGATATGCACCCCAATCTGCGATGGCACAACGGGGTGCTGTACATCGCCAAGATGATCAGCCGGCACCAGGTCGCGGCATCCGGCCGGGGGCTGCTCCTTCTGCCCTCGGTCTTCGCGCACAAGCCCGCACCTCCGGTGAGCCCGGAGGAACCTCCGTCGCTGGTCTATCCCAGCCGCGGGGTGGCGACGCTCTGGGCCTCGGTGCCCACCGACGGCGCGCCCGCTCTCGTGTCGCTCATCGGCGCGCCCAGGGCGAGGCTTCTCGGCCTCCTGGAGGAGCCACTGCCCACCGTCGAGCTCGCCCGTCGCCTCAGGGTGACGCCGAGTGCCGTGTCCCAGCACCTGCGCGTGCTGCATGCCACCGGACTGGTCACCCGGGCACGCCACGGACGGCAGGTGCTGTACCGGCGAAGCACCCTCGGCGACCAACTCGCGGCCCCGGACGGGTCGTACGGGTCGTACGGGTGAGGCGGCGACCGCGGGGGTCGAACGTCCTTGACTTCACGTCAGGTTGAACTTTTACGGTCGGTTTCGTCGAACGAGTTCAAGCAAAGACGGAGGGACCGGCCATGGAGTACTCCCACAGCGACGCCGAACTGATACGGCAGCCCATCGGCTACTGGAGTTGGGCGGCCTACAAAGCCGTTGTCACCCGCATCCAGGCCACGCTCGCCGGGATCGGCACCACCCAGCCACAGTGGTGGGTCCTCGCGCAGGTCGCCCACGCCGACCCCGCGAAGACCCGCGAGGAGGTGTCCGGTCTCCTCAGCAACTATCTCGAAGCGGGTCCGGAAGTCATGGAGGAGGAGATCGACCGGACCATCGCCCAGGGCTGGATCGCCGAGGACGCCGAGGGACGTCTGGGCATCACGGCGGAGGGCAGAACCTTCTTCGACAAGGCCGCGGCCCTTCAGGACGAGCTGTGGGCGGAACGGCACGCGGGCATCTCCGACGAGGAGTACCTGACGACGGTCAAGGTGCTGCAGCGATTCATCCACAACACGGGCGGACATGCCTGGCACCACTAGGGAGGGCCGGCCCCCGTGTGGTCGTGGGTGTTCCGGGCGGTTTCTCACCGCCCGGACACCCACGGCACTCCCCAGAGCCGCGGCGCGGCTACCTGGCGAGTTCGGCCGGTACATCCAGCCGGGTCAGCTTCCGTGGGTTTCTCACCACGTAGATCCGGGCGATGCGCCCGTTCTCCACCAGGAGGCTCACCGCGGACGGTTCGCCGTCGAAGGCAAGCCGGCCCGCGGGCGCGCCGTTGAGCCATACGGGCGTCGTCTCGAACGCGGCCACCACCTGGTTCGCGCGCGCCAGCAACTTCGCCACTTCTTCGACGCCGTGGATCGGAGCCCGCGCGGCGGCCACCACCCCGCCACCGTCGGCGATCATGACCACGTCCGGCGCCATGATCTCCATCAGCTCCCGCACCTGCCCGGTCCGCAGCGCGGCCAGGAACCGCTCCACCACGGCCTGCTGCTCCGAACGGCTCACCCGCATCCGCGGCCGCCGGGCCGCCACGTGCTCGCGGGCCCGTCGCGCGATCTGCCGCACCGTGGCCGCGGATTTCCCGATGGCCTCGGCGATCTCTCCGTACGGCAGGTCGAAGACCTCGCGCAGCACGAACACCGCCCGCTCGGCCGGCCCGAGTGTTTCCAGGACGGTCAGCATCGCGATCGACACGCTCTCCGCGAGTTCGATGTCCTCGGCGACATCGGGGCTGGTCAGCAGCGGCTCCGGCAGCCACTCGCCGACGTATTCCTCGCGGCGGCGCGACAGCGTCCGCAGGCGGTTGAGCGCCTGGCGGGTGACCGTGCGGACGAGGTAGGCCCGCGGGTCACGCACCTGCGACCGGTCGACGTCGGCCCACCGCAGCCAGGACTCCTGGACCACGTCCTCCGCGTCGGCGGCCGACCCGAGCATCTCGTAGGCGACCGTGAACAGCAGGCTGCGATGGGCGACGAACGGATCCTCGGTCATGCCGTGGACGCTACGCCGGACGACTTCGCGGCGCGCGCGGCCAGCGGAATCCCGCAGACGTCGGAGTAGCCCTGCGAGGTGATTCCGTGCGCCGTATTGCACCTGCTCGCGAAGTTGGCGAAGCCGATGTACACGGTGAGTTCGACCAGCGCCGCCGGGCCGAGCCGGTCGAGCAGGCTCGCGGACAGCTCATCGGTGACGGTCGGCGGCGTATGCGTCATGGCCTCGGCGTACTCCAGGACGTCCCGCTCCAGCGGTGTGAACGCCTCCGACTCCCGCCAGCGCGGCACCTGGCTCGCCTTGGCCAGGTCCAGGTTCTGGTTCAGCGCGAGGAAGTAGTTGACGTCGAGGCACCAGCTGCAGCCGATCTGTGAAGCGACCGCCATATGCGCGAACGTCTTGAGGCTCGAGTCGGCCGTGTCCCACGCGCCCAGCTTGGCCGCGAACTCCCGGTTCGCCTCGGCGACCTCGGGGTTGTTCCACAGCACCTCGTCGGGCTCGGGCACCTCACCGAGCTGCTTGAGCAGGGTTTCCCGGAGCCCGGTGGGGAGCTCCGCCTTCGGAACGCGCAGCGACATGGTGTTCTCCCTGTGCGGTTGCCTGTTTGGCATGAAGACACCGCCGGGTGCGCGCATGTGACAGCCGTCGCCACCGTGCCCGGATCTCAGGGGCACGGTGGCGTGCCACGGTCAGTAGGTGGTGGTGAGGATTTCCAGGACCTGGGTGTGATCGGGGGACAGGGGATTGTTCGTCGTCACCGCGTCCGCCACCGCCCCGGCGGCGATGGCGGGCAGCATGCCGCGGTCGGCGCCGAGTGTCCGCAGGGGGCGCTTCACATCGACGGTGCCCGCGATCTCGCGTACCGCTTCGATGGCTGCCCGCGCCCAGTCTCCGTCGGCGGGGTGTGCCAGGCGCATGGCACGTGCCACCTGCTCGTAGGCGCCCTGCGCGGCGGGGGCGTTGAACTCCATCACCTCTTCGAGGACGGCGGCGAGGGCGACGCCGTGGGGAGTACCGGTGTGCGCGGTCAGCGCGTGGCCGATGCCATGGACCAGCCCGAGCCCGGAGAGGCTGAGTGCCTGGCCCGCGAGATGGGCTCCCAGCATCAGCTCGGCGCGGGCGTCGAGGTCCGCGCCGTC
Source organism: Streptomyces sp. NEAU-YJ-81 (assembly GCF_017592595.1). Classification (NCBI taxonomy): domain Bacteria; kingdom Bacillati; phylum Actinomycetota; class Actinomycetes; order Kitasatosporales; family Streptomycetaceae; genus Streptomyces; species Streptomyces sp. NEAU-YJ-81. The sequence goes on from NZ_JAGFNO010000015.1 coordinate 101,141, forward strand.
CCGGTACGCGGCGGGCAGGGCGTGGCTGACCATGGTCACGGCCTGTGTGGCGTAGGCGGTGGAGACAGGGTTCGCGCCCCGCGAGGCGAGTGACTCGATGCCGTGGACGAGGGCGTCGACACCGGTGGCGGCGGTGGCGGGCGCGGGCAGGCCCAGGGTGAGCTCCGGGTCGAGCAGCGCGATGCGCGGCTTCACGGAGGGGTGGCCGATGTAGACCTTGCGGCAGGCGGTGGTGTCCTCGATGACCCCGAAGCCGTTGGTTTCGGCGCCGGTGCCGGAGGTGGTGGGGATCGCGACGAGCGGGAGTCCGTCGGCCGCCTCCCAGAGTTCGTCGGCGTCGGCGGCCGTGGCCTTCGGGTTGCCGACCAGCAGGGATATGCCCTTCGCCGCGTCGAGTACGGAGCCACCGCCGAGGGCGACGACCGCGGCGGTGCCGAACGTACGGGCTCGTGCGGCACCCGCGTCGACGTTGGCGGTGGAGGGGTTGGGGGCCACCTCGTCGTAGACGGCGTACTCCAGCCCGGCGGCCCGGAGGGTCCCCAGGACCGGCTCCAGGACGCCCGCGGCGCGCAGGCCGTGGTCGGTGACGACGAAGGCGCGATCGTGGCCGGTCGCCGCGATCAGTGCGGGGAGCCGGCCGATGCGGCCGGGGCCGAACTCGATACGGCAGGTGGGGTCGATGCTCAGCGGCGTGGGACCGCCGGGCCCGGGAGAGGTCATGGGTGCGGCTCCTGGCGTCGTGGTGCGGGGTGGCGTTCGCTCGTTCTCAGACCGCGAGTGTCGCGTCGGCCGGCGCGATGGTCGGGTCGGGCAGCCGGAACTCCTGCCCGGCGAGGGCCTCGTAGAGGCGGACGGGGCTCATCTCACCGGCGAGCTCGCCGTGATGGGCCTTGGAGCGGCGGTAGATCTGCTCGACGAGGGCGGACAGTTCGGTGGACACGCCCAGGTCGCGGCCGAGGTCGACGGCGAGCCCCAGATCCTTGCAGGCGAGCGCCATGGCGAACGAGTCGTCGTAGTCACCGTCGGCGAGGATGGACATGAGGTCCTTCTCGACGAAGGCGGAGGCGGCCGGGCTCGCCAGCAGCGAGCTGCGCAGCGTCCCGAGGTCGACGCCCGCCTTGACGCCCATGGCGAGCACCTCGGAGGTGGCGACCACGTGGCTGAACCAGAGCAGGTTGAGCATGAGCTTGACCGTGTAGCCCGCGCCGGGCGGGCCGACGTGCAGAATCCGGTCCGGATCGCCCATGGCTTCGAGGACGGGCAGGGCGATGCGGAAGTCGTCGTCCGTACCGCCGGCGAAGATCTGCAGTGCTCCGGCCTCGGCGCCCCGTGCCATGCCGCTGACCGGTGCGTCGAGCCGGCGCACCCCGCGCCCGTCCAGCACATCGGCGGCTACGCGGTCCGCGGCCGCGGGGGTCGAGGTCGACATGTCGATCCACAGGGCGCCGGGTGGCAGGGCCTCGGCCGCGCCACCGCGCAGCAGCACGTCCTCGACGATGCGCGGGGTCGGGAGCATGGTGATCAGGAATTCCGCGCCTTCGGCACAGGTCGCGGGGGAATCGGCCCAGCGGGCGCCGAGCGCCAGATGCTCGGCGGCGGCCTCGGGCCGGGTGTCGTGCACGGTGACCAGGTGGCCCGCGTGGATGAGATGGCGGGCCATGTGGCGTCCCATGTTGCCCAGGCCGATGAAACCGATCCTCATCGTTGTCCTCGCTGTGGTGAGAAGAGAAAAGTAAAGAAGAGAGGGGATGAACAGGTCCGTGCACCGTGGCCGGTTCAGGCCAGGTTGATCCAGGTGGTCTTCAGCGCGGTGTACGCGTCCAGCGCGTGCAGGGACTTGTCCCGGCCCGCGCCGGTGGCCTTGAAGCCGCCGAAGGGGGTGATGACATCGCTGGCGTCGAAGGTGTTGATCCAGACCGTCCCGGCCCGCAGTCGCTTGGCGGCGCGGTGGGCGACGGCCACCTCACGTGTCCAGACGGAGGCGACGAGCCCGTAGTCGCTCTCGTTGGCCAGCCGGATCCCCTCGTCGGCGTCGCCGTCGTAGGACACGATGGCCAGGACCGGGCCGAAGATCTCCTGCTGGCCGACGGCGGAGGTGTTCACCACCCCGTCCAGGACGGTCGGTTCGACATAGCTGCCGCCCGACTCGGTGAGGGTGCGTCCACCGCCGAACACCACGCTCGCCCCGTCCTCCACACCGCGTTCGATGTAGCCGAGGACCGTGGCCAGCTGGGTCTCGTCGACCAGGGGGCCCATGACGGTGGCCGGGTCGAGCGGGTCGCCCACCCGGAAGGTCTCCGCGGTGATCCGGCGCAGGGCGTCCAGGAGCCGGTCCTTGACGGAGGCGTGGACCACGACGCGGGAACCGGCGTTGCAGGTCTGCCCGGCGTTGTAGAAGATGCCCCAGGCCACGGCCGACGCGGCGGCCTCGATGTCGGCGTCGGGCAACAGCAGCTGGGGCGACTTGCCACCCGCCTCGACGGCCACCTGCTTGCCGTTGGACTCGCCCGCGTACACCTGGAAGAGCCGGGCCACCTCCGCCGAGCCGGTGAAGGCGATCTTGTCGACCTCGGGGTGGCGGCCCAGCGCCTGTCCGGCCACCTCGCCACGGCCCGGGACGACGTTGAACACCCCGTCCGGCAGACCCGCCTCGGAGGCGAGGGCGGCCAGACGCAGGGCGGCCAGGGAGGTCTGCTCGGCCGGCTTGAGGACGACGCTGTTGCCGGTGGCCAGGGCCGGGCCCAGCTTCCAGCTGGCGATCAGCAGCGCGTAGTTCCACGGGACGACCGCGCCGATGACGCCCAGGGGCTCCCGGGTGATCAGGGCGATCGCGTCCCCGGGGGTCGGTGCCACCTCGTCGTAGGTCTTGTCGATGGCCTCGGCGTACCAGGAGATGGTCTCGGCGGCCTTGTCCACGTCGATCCGCACGGACTCGGTGATGGGCTTGCCCATCTCCAGCGTGTCGAGAAGGGCCAGCTCCTCGGCGTTCGCCCGGATCAGCTCGGCCCAGCGCAGCAGGACGCTCTTGCGCTCCTTGGGCGGGAGGTCGCGCCACCGTCCGTCCTCGAAGGCGGCGCGCGCGCCGCGTACGGCACGGTCCACGTCCTCGGCCCCCGCCGCCTGCACCTTGGCGAGCACCGAACCGTCGCGCGGCGAGACGCTGGTGAAGGTGTCGCCGGAGAGAGCGTCGGTGAAGCGGCCGTCGATGAACAGCCGGGTCTCGACGGTGAGTGTGCCGGCCGCGGCCACCCACTGGTCGTACGAACGGGCGAGCAGGGCGTCGATGCCGTGCGTCATGTGATCCTCCACCGGTCGATCGCGTCTTCGTCGAGTTCGATACCGAGGCCCGGCCTCGCGGGTATTTCGAGATCGCCCTCGCTGTCCACCCGCACCGGGTCGGCGAGCATGAAGTCCCGGCGCTCCGGGGTCCACCCGGGCGGGTCGTAGGGGAACTCGAAGAACGGGCCGCCGCCGACCCCCGCCGCCACGTGCAGATTGGCGAGCACGCCGATGCCGTTGGTCCAGCTGTGCGGGGTGAAGTGGCGGTGCTTGAGCTGGGCGATTTCCGCCAGGGTGCGGGCGCGGTGCATGCCGATCGCGAGCACCACGTCCATCTGGTAGATGTCCAGGGCGTCCTCTTCGAGGTAGCGCAGCAGCTCGGTGGGGGAGTGGTGCATCTCGCCGGCCGCGATGCGCACCCCGGGGTTCTCGGCCCGCAGGCGCTTGAAGCCCGCCAGGTCGCCGTAGGGCAGCGGCTCCTCGACCCAGAACACGTCGAGCTCGGCCAGGCGCGCGATGGTCTTGCGGGTCCGGGCGAGGTCGGTGGCGCCCGCCGTGTCGCCCGCCATGCGCCACGACTGGTTCAGGTCCACCATGATCTCGAAGTCCGCGCCCAGTTCCTCGCGTACGGCGCGGACCGCGGCGATCCCCTCGTCCACACGGTTGCGGTCGATGCGTATCTTCATGGCGCGGAAGCCCGCTTCGCGGACCTTCAGCGCGGTGGCGACACGCTCCTCGGGCGACTTGAGCTCACCGCAGGAGGCGTAGGCGGGCAGCTTCTTGGCCGCGTTGCCGAACAGCTCCGCCACCGGGCGGCCGTGGACCTTGCCGATGATGTCCCACAGCGCCGCCTCCAGCGGCCAGTAGTGGGCGCCGTGGAAGTTGGCGGTCTCGATGGCCTTGACGTGCCGGGTGATGTCGAGCGGGTCCTCGCCGACGAACAGGTGCTTGTAGGTGTCGAAGCCGTCCATCAGATCACCGGAGCCGATACCGGTGATCCCCTCGTCGGTGTGGACGCGGACGATCGTCGCGTCGAAGTGGCGCCGTGGCTCGGGGTCCCACGCGGCCCGGAACGGCGGGTCCAGCTCCAGGCGCAGCCGGTCCAGGGTGATGTCTGTGATCTTCATCGGGTGAGCACCTCGGAGGTGGGGGCGTAGAACGGGTTCGCCGGGCCTTCCTCGGCGGCCGCGAGGACGTCGGCCACGGTCGGGGTGCCGGTCACCGCGGCCCGCACCGCCTCGTACGCGGCGGCGCGCTGATTGCGGAAGGACACGTCCAGGTCGTCGACCGCCGGGTTCACCCAGATCGCGGCGATGATCAGCAGATCGTCGGCCTCCTCGGCGGGCAGCAGACCGTCCTGGACCGCGTCCGTGACACCCTGCGCCAGACCGGCCTGGGCGGAACCCCACGTGGCGCGCTGGTGCAGCTCACCTTCCGCGGCGGCCTTCGACACGAACAGCGTCAGCGGCTTCACCGGGACCGACGGGCGCACGATCGTCATGAAGGGGACGTGTCCGGCGCTGGGCGTGGCCAGCGCCGTGGCCCACGCCGTCTCGACGGGTCCGCCCTTGCGTCCGATCACGACGTTCGTGTGCGCGGCGTTGGCACCCTCCCCGGCGAAGGACTCGCCGACGAGGGCGGTCGGGGCAAAAGGCGATGGCATGGGGATCTCCTGGATCTCCGGGAGCGGGGAATCGACGGACCACAGGGGAGGAACCGCGCATTCGCCGCAGTTCTCCGGTCCGATGCGGCGAATCTAGAACCGCCGCCACCCCGTCGACAAGGCGCCCGCCTGAATCGAAATGCCGGTTGCTCTCATGACAACCCGGCGGCTGACCTGGGGCTTCCCTGGCGCGCGCCCTAGGATGTCGCGCGTGACGAACCTCCCCCCTCGCGGCACCGACGGTCCCGAGGACCCCGCCGATCCGCCCGGCACGAGCCCAGGCGAACCCTCCTCCGGCCCCGCGGACACCACTGCCCCGCGCGGCCACGGGCTGCGCCGTGACATCGACCTGCTGGAGGCGCTCGCCTCCGACGAGGCCCAGAACGCCGGCGGGCTCGGTGTCGTCCGCCTGGCGCATCTGGTGGGCCGGGAGAAGACCCAGGTCTCGCGGGCCCTCAAGGCCCTGGCCGCCGCTGGGATCGTGGAACGGGACCCCGACACCCTGGAGTACCGCCTGGGCTGGCGGCTCTTCTCGCTCGTCGCGCGGACCTCGCAGAACCGGCTGGTCCGCATGGCGGAGCCGGTGATGCACGCGCTGTCGTCGGACGTGGAGGAGACCAGCCATCTGTGTGTCCTGAGCGACCGCGAGGTGCTCACCCTGCTCTCGGTCTCCGGACACTCCTTCCGCGTCCACGGCTGGGAAGGGCGCGGAGTGCCCGCGTGGCAGACCTCGGCCGGGCGCGTGCTGCTGGCCGATGCCACCCCCGATGAGCTGTACGTCCGCTTCGGCACTGCCTCGACGCCGCCGATCCCCGAGCTGTGGGCACTGATCCAGGAGGCTTCGCGACGGGGCTACGCGAGGGTGAGCGAGGAGTTCGAGACCGGTCTGGTCGGGGTCTCCGCACCCGTGCGCGACTTCCGGGGCCGTGTCGTCGCGGCGCTCAACATCTCGGCACCCAAGTCCCGGCTCGGCGACCGCCTGGACCAGGCGGGCCGCACCACGGCCAAGGCGGCGGCACGCGTCTCCGTGATGCTGGGCTGGGAGCCGCGGCACACCTCGTTCCCCAGAGCACGGCTCACCTGAAGGCACCGGGGTCGTACGGCCCCGTCGTGTGCGTGGGCGGGCCTTACGGGGGAGTTGCCCTGACAGCAACCACCATTGCGATCCGAGAAGCGGTCTTGTCGGCCGCATGACGCGCTCGTAAATTCACCGCGAACCGGACCAGCCCTTGTTCGGAACGGAGAAAAGAGCAGCTCATGAACCTCCCCGGCATAGAAACCCTCGTCAAGGCGCCGTTCGCCGAAGGCGATGTGTTCATCGCCGGCCGCTGGTGTGCGGCCGAGGACGGACGGACGTTCCCCGTGCACGACCCGGCCACCGCGGAGCTGATCCGCGAGGTGTCCGCGGCGGGCCCGGGGGATGCTTTGGCGGCGGTCGACGCGGCCCAGGCGGCTGCCGCCGGGTGGCGGGCGACACCGGCCCGCCGTCGTTCGGAGGTCCTGCACACGGCGTTCGCGCTGATGCGCGAGCACACCGACACGCTCGCCCGCCTGATCGTCCTGGAGAACGGCAAGGCATACCGGGACGCGGCGGCCGAGGTCGGTTACGCGGCGGAGTTCTTCCGCTGGTTCGCCGAGGAGGCGGTACGGATCGGCTCCGCGTTCGGCGACGCGCCCGGTGGCGGCTTCCGGCATGTCGTGCGCAGGCATCCGGTGGGCGTCACCGCCTTCGTCACACCGTGGAACTTCCCGGCCGCGATGGCCACCCGGAAGATCGCCCCGGCGCTCGCCGCCGGCTGCCCGGTGCTCCTCAAGCCGGCCCCCGACACCCCCTTCACCGCCCTCGCGATCGCCGCCCTGCTGAGCGAGGCGGGCCTGCCCGACGGGCTGCTGAACGTCCTGCCGACCGACCGTGCGCCCGAGGTGGTCTCCGCCTGGCTCCGCGACGAGCGGGTCCGCAAGTTCTCCTTCACCGGCTCCACCGCCACCGGCCGGACCCTCCTGGGGCAGGCGGCGGCGCACGTGGTCAACGTGACCATGGAACTGGGCGGCAACGCCCCCTTCATCGTCTGCGAGGACGCCGACGTCGACGCCGCGGTGCGCGGTGCGATGGACGCCAAGATGCGCGGCGGTGGCGAGGTCTGCATCGCCGCCAACCGGTTCTACGTCCATGAGTCCGTCGCCGCCGAATTCACCGAGAAGTTCGCGGCGGCCATGACCGCGGTACGCGCCGGAGCGGGTCTGGAGGAGGGCGTCACCCTCGGCCCGATGATCAACCGGACCGCCGTGGAGTCCATCCGCTCCCTGGTCGACGACGCGGTCGGGCGCGGTGCGAAGGTCGCCGCGCGGGGCAGCGTGCCCGAAGGCCCGGGCTGCTACCACCCGGCCACCGTCCTGGTGGACGTGGACGAGGACGCCCGGATCATGAACGAGGAGGTCTTCGGGCCGGTCGCACCCCTGGCCACCTTCACCGACGAGGACGAACTGGTGGCCCGTGCCAACGCCACGGTGCACGGTCTCGCCTCGTACATCTACTCGCGCGACGTGGGCCGGGCCCTGCGCCTGGCCGAGCGCCTGGAGACCGGCATGGTCGGCCTCAACCGGGGCCTGCTGTCCGACCCGGCCGCGCCCTTCGGCGGCGTCAAGCAGTCGGGCCTGGGCAGGGAGGGCGGCCGCGAGGGCATCGAGGCCTTCCTGGAAACGCAGTACATCGCCCTCGACTGGCCGACCGACTGATTCCCCCCTCTCCCCACCGCTGCTCCCGGTGCCACTCCTCCCGGTGCCACTCCTCCCGGGCCGCTCCTTCCGGGCCGCTCATTCCCGGGGCAGCGGTCCCCTCCCCCTCTCAGTGAAGGACCCGCGCATGGCGACGACTCCTGTGACCGAGCAGAACGAGCCCAGCACACCGCCGGGCGCGCCCGCCACCGAACGCGAACGGAAGCGGCTGCACACCAAGCTGAAGCTGGCCACCCAGATCGGCCAGGGAATCGACGGCTACATCATCGGCGGCATCGGCCTGGCGATGTCGGCGATCACTGACGACCTCCATCTGTCCTCCATGGAACAGGGGCTGGTCGGTGCCTCACCACTTATCGGGATCTTCATCGGAGGGCCGCTCTTCGGCCGGCTGGCCGACCGGTTCGGACGTCGGCCGGTGTTCCTGATGGACATGCTGATCTTCCTGATCGGCTCGGTGCTCCAGTTCTTCGTCCTGGACGGCCCACAGCTCATCCTCATCCGGCTGGTGATGGGCGTGGCGATCGGCGGCGAGTACGCGATCGGCGCCCCGCTGCTGTCGGAGTACGCGGGCCGGCTGGGCCGCGGGCGGTTGCTGGCGAGCCTGGAGATCAGCTGGTACGTGGGGTACGCGCTGGCCACGGTCGTGGGGGCGCTGTTCACCTCCGTCGACGGGGGCTGGCGCTGGTCCCTGGCGAGCAGTGCGGCGATCGCGGTGGTGTGCGTGGCCCTGCGTGGTGGCATCCCGGAGTCCGCGCGCTGGCTGCTGAGCAGGGGACGCCGGGACGAGGCCGAAGCGCTGATCGAGAAGTACGGCATCGAGGTGGACATCGAGGCGGAGCTCGATGACCGCGACGAGGTGCGGCAGGACGGGTTCCGCGCACTCTTCAGCCGGCAGCATCTGCGCTCCACGGTGTTCGCCAGCGTCTTCTGGGCTGCCCTCGTGCTGCCGTACTTCGCCATCGGCACCTTCTGGACCGAGGTCTTCGAGGCTCTGCACATGGGGGACAACGCGGTCGCGGCGCTGCTCGTCTACTCCTTCACCGCCGTGGCCGGTGTCACCGCGGGGTGCCTCGTCGTGGACCGGATCGGCCGCCGCAAGCTGCTGATCCCGCCGTTCTGGATCACGGCCGCATGTCTGGCCCTGGTGGCGGTGTGGCCGTCCTCCACCCCCGTCATCGTCGTCGGTTTCCTGTTCTTCATCTTCCTCAACGCCGCCTCCAGCGCACTGACCGCGGTCTATCCGCTGGAGGTGTTCCCCACCTCCCTGCGCACCACGGGCGTCGGCTTCGCGACGGCCATGAGCCGGGTGGGCGCCGCGATCGGCACGTTCCTGCTGCCGATGGGGCTCGACCACTTCGGGGCGGAGTTCGTGCTCCTGATCGGCGCCGGAGTGCTGGTGGTCGGCGCCGTCGTGTCCCAGTTCCTGGCGCCGGAGACCACCGACCTGGACCTGGCCCGGGCGGCGCGAACGGCCCGCGAGGGGGCGTAGCGACTGGCGGCGAGCGCCTACCCGGCCGCGAGGCGGGGTGCGCCGACGGTGCTGCGGAACCGGGCGCGGTAGACCGTCGGCGAGACCCCTAGGGTGTGCTGGAACACCCGCCGCAGCGACTCCGAGGAGCCGAACCCCGCCTGCCGCGCCACCTCCTCGACCGTGCCGGTGCCGTCCGCGAGAAGTGCCTGGGCGGCCTCGACGCGGACGGATTCGACGTAGCGGCCGGGAGTGATGCCGACCTCGGTGCGGAACAGCCGCTCCAGGTGGCGGGCGCTCACTCCGCCCGAGGCGGCCAGTGTGGCCCGGGTGTGGCACCCCGCGGGGTCCGCGGTGACGCGGTCCATCACCCGGCGCACCGCCGGATGCCGTGGCTGACGCGGGGCCAGCCGCGCGCTGAACTGCGCCTGCCCGCCCGGGCGGGCCATGAAGACCACCAGTTGCCTGGCCACATCGCGGGCCACGTCCGCTCCCCAGTCCTCCTCGACCAGGGACAGCGAGAGGTCGATTCCCGCGGTGATGCCGGCCGAGGTGGCCACATGGCCGTCCCGGACGAAGACGGGATGGCCGTCCACGCGCACCTGGGGGTAGGCGGTGGCCAATTGTGAAGCCAGCTCCCAGTGCGTGGCGGCGCGGCGGCCGTCCAGGATTCCGGCCTCGGCCAGCACGAAGGCTCCCGCGCACACGGACGCCACGCGCTTCGCCCGCGCCGACAGCCGGGTCACGAGCCCGACCAGGTCGGTGTCGGCCACGGCCGAGTGCCAGTCCCTCCGTCCCGGGACCAGCAGGGTGCCCAGGCGTTGTGGCAGCGTGCCAGGCGCGCCGTCAGCGCTGATCACGAGCCCGGAGGAGGTGGTGACGGCGTTACCGGTGAGGGAGACGACCCGTACGTCGTAGTCGGCGCCGTAGTGGTTGGCCGTGGTGAAGACCTCCACGGGGCCGGTGACATCCAGCAGCTGCACCCCGTCGAACGCGACGATCACGACGGTGCGTCCGCCACGGGACGCCGGTGACGCCCGCCGCGCTATTCCGTCCACGGCGAATCCAGGATCGTCCGGACGAAGTTCCCCCGCTCGAAGCCGGGGACGAAGTGCTCCAGGACATCCGCCTTGACGTTGCCGAACGTCGTCTGCGGCTTGGGGCGGATGCCATCGGCGAACGCCCGCAGAATCCTGTTCTTGAAGTCGGGGCGCGGATGCAGCGCCACGATCGCCTCCCGGTCCTCGGCGGAGAGATCCTCATACCCGATGCCGAGCACGTCGTACTCGACACCGGCCGTCACCAGGGCCACTTCCGGTTCCATGAACTCGGGGACCCCGGGAGTGGTGTGCAGGGCGATCGCCGTCCAGACCCGGCGGACGCTGTCCTCGGGTACGCCATGGGCCTGTAGAAACCGCTTCGCCTCGGCCGCGCTGTCCACCTCGAAACGGCGGCCACTGCCATGGAACGCCTCGTTCAGGCCCACGTCGTGGAACATCGCCCCCAGGTACAGCAGCTCCGGGTCGAAGCTCAGATCGCGCCGGTGGCCCTGCAGGCTGCCGAAGAAGTACACCCGACGTGAATGGTGATAGATCAGCTCGCTCGTCGTGTCCCGGATCAGCTCCGTCGCCTCGCGCGCCAGCGTCGTGGCCGGCACCTTCACGCCTGCCGCGACAGCAGTGTCAGTCGTCATGTGTCCGCTCTCCGTGTCCGTAGCAGTACGCCCCTGTGGGGCACTGTCCACAGCCTCGCGTGGCGGCCGGCCCGCTGCCATGACGATAGCGCCCTGTATCCCACGGATAGCGACAGGAAACGCCGGTGGTGGCCCGCGCCGGCCGCTCCCTGATGGACCACGTCGTACGACGCCGAAGACCGTCCTGTCCCGGACACCGGAGAGAGTCGAATCGAGAAAAGAGGAACATCGAGGGCCTTCTCATGCGGAAAGTACGCCACGACCTCGACGCCACGGACCGGCGGATCACGGCCGTTCTGCTGGCGTCGCCCCGGGCCTCCTGGCGGAGCGTCGCCGAGGTGCTGGGTGTCTCGGAGCGCACCGTCGTGCGGCGAGCCGCCCCGCTGTTCCACGATCGCACCCTGCGGGCGACGGCCGTGCGCAATCCCGCCCTCTTCCCCCACCTCATCCCCACGGTGCTGCGCCTCCGTTGCCGCCCCAACCGGATCGCCACCATCGCCGCCGGCCTCGCCCGGCGCCCCGACACCGTCTGGGTGGACATCCTGGGCGGAGGGGATGAAATCTGCATGGTGCTCTTCCTGAACGGACGCGACGCACGCGACAAGTTGCTGCTGCGCGACCTGCCCGCGACCGCCGCCGTGCGGTCCTGGACCTCTTACGACCTGCTGAAGGTCTTCCCCGTGGGTTTCGCTTGGAGCGCGGGACTGCTGTCCCGGGAGGAGTCCGGACAACTGTGGCCGAGCGCCGATCCCGCGCCCGAGCCCTTCTCCCCTCTCCCGGAGGACGAAGCGCTCATCGACGCGCTGGTCGAAGACTCCCGGATCGTTCTATGTCGGCCTGCGCAGAGGAGCCAGAACAGCGGATGAAGGCGAGGATTCAGCGACAAATGATCTCTGGATCAGCCGAAAGTGCGCCGCGCGGTGCGCACCCGTGCCACGTCAGCCTGGCTGACGTGGCATCGGCGAAACGTGGGGCGGGTGATGGCGGCCTACGACTGCTCGTTCGCCTCGAGCCAGCGGAAGAAGGCGATCTGCCGGGACATGACGGAGATCAGCTCGTAGGCGGTGTGCGAGGCGGCCACGGAGGTGATCTCGGCGTGGTCGTACGCCGGGGCGACCTCGACCAGGTCGGCGGAGACCAGGTGGCAATCGCTGAGCCCGCGCACGATCTCCAGGAGTTCGCGCGAGGTGAGGCCGCCCGCCTCGGGGGTGCCGGTGCCGGGGGCGTGTGCGGGATCCAGGACGTCTATGTCCACGGATATGTAGAGCGGCCGCTTGCCGATGCGCTCCTTGAGCTGCTGCACCACCTCGTCCACCCCGCGTCGCATCACATCGGCCGAGGTGACGATCCCGAAGCCCAGCTTGGTGTCCTCGTCCAGGTCTTCCTTGCTGTACAGCGAGCCGCGGGTGCCGACGTGTGAGAGCGCGGAGGTGTCCAGGAGGCCCTCCTCGGCCGCGCGGCGGAACGGCGTTCCATGGGTGTACTGGGCGCCGAAGTAGGAGTCCCAGGTGTCCAGGTGCGCGTCGAAGTGCAACAGCGCCACCGGGCCGTGCCGGCGGGCCACCGAGCGCAGGATCGGCAGCGCGATGGTGTGGTCGCCGCCCAGCGTCATCAGCTGCGCGCCCGTGGACAGCAGAGCGTCCGCGCCCTCCTCGATGCTCTCGACGGCCGCGTCGATGTTGTGCGGATTGGCCGTGATGTCACCGGCGTCCGCCACCTGGGCGTAGTGAAACGGGTAGACGTCCTGGGCCGGGTTGTAGGGGCGCAGCTGGCGCGACGCCTCCCGGACGGCGTTCGAGCCGAAGCGGGCGCCCGGCCGGTAGGAGACCCCCGCGTCGAACGGCACCCCGACCACGGCGATATCCGTGGTGCCGACCTGGTCCAGACGTGGGACACGGCCGAAGGTCGCCGGGCCCGTGAAGTGCAGGGTGGCATCCGTCTCGTGGGGCGGGACGGGCATGGCCATGTCGGGAGGGTTCGCGGTCATGTCGGTGCTGAATCCTTTATCTGTGGGGGGAGGGGGAATGATCTGCGTGGGGGAATGCCGGCCTGGTCGAGGCCGTGTTACGTGAATGATGAAACAGTCCGTTGGTGAACGGGGAAGGGCGCTCACCTGGCTCTACGGCTGTCCTGCGCACATCGCCAGGTGACCCGCTCGGTGCCCAGGGCTTGCGGACGCACGATGAAGCGGTGGTCGTGCGGGACTCCTATGGGGGAAGGAGTCGCGCCTAGGACACGTGGCGGACGGGCCGGGAGCCTGCCATGGGGCCCGGGCGTCTCGGATCCGGGAAACCCGTTCCATGCAACCCCCGGGCAGTGGGTCTTCGGCTCTCTGCCGCGGGGCAGCGGCGCCTGCGACACCCGCTCACTGGGCGCCGTCCCGGCGTTCGCTCACTCGTCACACCCCTGTGTCCCCCGCCTCACGGGCGGCTGCCTCGCGGCACGATGCGGGCAGCCAAGCACACCACCGCTGGCCCTTGCACGTACCTTGGTCATGTCCGATCGTAGAACCGGCAGTTGCAGCCCTCCCACCCGGCCTCCGATGACTGCTCGCGCCGGGCGAACGGGCGGTCGGACGCGTTACCCGTTACGGGCCTCCAGGCGGGCCACGATCCCCTTCGAGGTCGGTTGGTTGCTGATCTCGGCCACGCTGTCGAGCGGCACCAGGACGTTGGTCTCGGGGTAGTACGTGGCGGCGCAGCCGCGTGCGGTCGGATACGGGACCACCTCGAAGTCCTCCGCACGGCGCTCCACCTCGTCGGTCCACACGCCCACGAGGTCCACGAACTGCCCCTCGAACAGGCCGAGTTCGGCCATATCCGCCGGATTGACCAGTACCACCCTGCGCCGTCCGTGGATGCCCCGGTAGCGGTCGTTGTCCGTGTAGGGAATGGTGTTCCACTGGTCGTGGGAGCGCAGGGTCTGCAGCAGCAGATGCCCCTCGGGGGCCCGCAGCATGTCCCAGGCGTTGCGGGTGAACAGGGCCTTGCCGGCGGGGGTGGCGAAAACCCCCTCGTTGACCGGATTGGGCAGCCTGATGCCACTGGGGCGGGCCACCCGCCGGTTGAAGTCGTGGAACCCCGGAACGACGTGGGCGATGCGGTGGCGGATCGCCCCGTAGTCGGCCTCGAACTCATCCCAGGGGATGCCGGCCTTGTCGCCGAGGGTGTGGCGGGCGAGCCGGCACAGGATGGCCACCTCGCTGAGCAGCAGCGTGGAGGCCGGTTTCAGGCGCCCATAGGAGGTGTGCACCTCGCTCATCGAGTTCTCCACGGTGACGAACTGCTCGCCACCGGACTGGGTGTCCCGTTCGGTGCGGCCCAGGGTCGGCAGGATGAGCGCGGTCCGGCCGCAGACCGTATGGGACCTGTTGAGCTTGGTGGAGATATGAACGGTGAGACGGCAGCGCCGCATGGCCTCCTCGGTGACCGCACTGTCCGGAGCGGCCCGGACGAAGTTGCCCGCGAGCGAGAGGAAGACCTTGATACGGCCCTCGCGCATGGCCCTGATCGAGTTCACCGAGTCCAGCCCGTGGGCGCGAGGCGGATCGAAGCCGAATTCGCGCTGCAGCGCGTCCAGGAAGGAGTCCGGCATCTGCTCCCAGATGCCCATCGTGCGGTCGCCCTGCACATTGCTGTGCCCGCGCACCGGGCAGGCCCCGGCTCCGGCCCTGCCGAGGTTTCCGCGCAGCATCAGGAAGTTCACGATCTCCCTGATGGTGGGGACACCGTGCCGCTGCTGTGTCACTCCCATGGCCCAGCAGACGATGATGCGCTTGCTGCCCAGGACGGCGTCCCGGACCTGCTCGATCTCCTGGAGGGTCAGCCCGGTCGCGGTCAGGATGTCGTCCCAGGCGATGGTGCGGACGTGCTGGGAGAACTCCTGGAACCCGCTGGTGCTGGAGCGGATGAAATCGTGGTCGAGTACGGTGCCCGGCCGGGCGTCCTCCGCCTCCAGCAGCAGCCGGTTCAGGCCCTGGAACAGCGCGAGGTCGCCGCCGCTGCGGATGTGGAGGAACCGATCGGCGATGCGGGTACCGGGTCCGATCACCCCGCGGGCCCGCTGCGGGTTCTTGAACCGCAGCAGTCCGGCCTCCGGCAGCGTGTTCACCGCGATGATGTGGCCACCGTTGATCTTCGCCTGCTCCAGCGCGGAGAGCTGTCGCGGATGGTTGGTTCCGGGATTCTGGCCCACCAGGAAGATCAGGTCGGCCTGATGCAGATCGTCCAGACTCACCGTGCCCTTCCCCGTGCCCAGCGTCTCGTGCAGTGCGAAGCCGCTGGACTCATGGCACATATTGCTGCAGTCCGGCAGGTTGTTGGTGCCGAAGGCCCTGGCGAAGAGCTGCAGTACGAAGGCGGCCTCGTTGCTGGCCCGCCCCGAGGTGTAGAAGACCGCCTCATCGGGGGAGTCCAGCGATGTCAGCTCCGCGGAGATCAGCTTCAGGGCCTCATGCCAGCTGATCGGCTCGTAGTGGTCCGAGTCCGGCCGCTTGACCATCGGTCCGGTGAGCCGGCCCTGCTGGTTCAGCCACAGGTCGGATTGGCGGCCGAGCTCTGAGACCGCGTGCGTACGGAAGAAGTCGGCGGTGACGCGCCGCGCCGTCGCCTCGTCGTTGATGTGCTTGGCGCCGTTCTCGCAGTATTCGTTGCGGTGCCGGTGGCCGGGGTCGGGGTCGGCCCAGGCGCAGCCGGGACAGTCGATACCCGCCACCTGGTTCATGGTCAGCAGCGTCGTCGCGGTGCGCCGGACCGTCGTCTCCTCCAGGGAGTACTCCAGCGCATGGGTCACCGCGGGCACTCCCGCCGCCCATTTCTTGGGCGGCGTGGTGGAGAGTCGCTCATCCGGCTCGTGTCTCGGCGCCTTCTTCATCAGGTGTGTCTCGCTCTCTTGGACGAGGGTCAGCCCACGGGCCAGCGAGCAACCCGGCTTCTTGGCGGTTCCGGTTCCGTCGGCTGTACGTGTCCGTTGTGGATGGACCCCCGCCAGGCCCCGCTCTCCTGGCCCAGGCCCTCGATGAACTCCTTGAAGTGCCCGAGTTCCCTTTGGACCACACGGCGCGTGAGCCCGGAGGAGGCGTTCGTGAGGAGGGACGCGACTCTGCCCGGAGTGCTCTCTATGCGCACGGTGACCTGGGTGCGGTCCGGTGCCGTGGGGCGGAACGACGCCTCACCCCAGTGGGAGGGGCGGCGCTGAAGGCAACGCCACATCACGGAGGAGTCCGGCCGCTGGTGCACGATCTCCGTCTGGAACGCGCAGAGCACCGGGCCGCACCGGATGAACCAGTGGGTGATCGCGGGTCTGATCTGCTCGACCCGCTTCACCGTGGACATGAACCGCGGAAAGCTCTTGAACTGGGTCCATTGGTTGTAGGCAGTGCGTACCGGGACCGCGACCTCGATCGTCTCTTCGATGGTGTTCATGGCCCACCTGTCTCCAGATCTGCCCTCAGTGTCACCGCCCGACCAGCAGGTCGCCAGATGGATCTTCCTCCTACGTGAATGACAATCTACAGTCAACCTATTGTTTGACTGCATGAATTCATGCATGCTGGCGCCGTCCGAATGTGAACGGTCGGGAGGCAGGCGTGGCAGTGCACACGGAGGCGGCGGACGCGCGGACGGCAGGGGACCGGGATGCGGCGCCTGTGCCGGGCGCCGCCTCGAAGGAGCCGCTCACCGGCTTCCACATTCGGGTGACGGCCACCACCTTCGGGGCGAACTTCTCCGACGGCTACGCGCTCGGCGTCATCGGCGCGGTGCTGCCCGCGCTCGGCACCGGCATGCACCTGTCCGGCGTCTGGCAGGGCCTGCTCGGCGCCTCCGCCCTGATCGGCCTGTTCTTCGGCAGCATCCTGCTGGGGCGGGTGGCCGATGTGATCGGGCGCCAGAAGCTGTACCTCTACAACTTCGTACTGATCGCGGTCGCCTCCGCCGCCCAGTTCTGGGCACACAGCCCGCTGGTCCTCTTCCTGCTCCGGCTGGCGATCGGCTTCGGACTGGGCGCGGACTACGCCGTCGGCCCGACCCTGCTCTCCGAGTTCGTCCCCAGCCGGCTGCGCGGCGTCCTCCTGGGCTCACTCACCGTGCTGTGGACCGTCGGCTACGTACTGGCCAACGTCCTGGGCACCTACATCCCGATCAACGGCACCACCGCGTACTGGCTGCTGGCCAGCGGAGCGGTGCCCGCCCTGCTGGTGCTGCTGCTACGGATCGGTATCCCGGAATCCCCGAGCTGGCTGGCCGCCCGCGGCCGGGACGCCGAGGCCGCGCGGATCCGCCGCACCTACCTGGGGCAGTCCGAGGCCACCACCGCCGACGCGGAGGCCGCGGCCGCCGACCAGCCGCCCGCCGCCCGGTACCGCGAGCTCTTCGCCCCCGGCCAGGCGACCAAGACCTGGTTCGGCGTCATCTTCTACAGCGCCCAGGTGCTGCCCTACTTCGCCATCTACACCTTCATGCCGCAGATCCTGGCCACCTTGCAGATCTCCGGCGCCGACACCCAGAACCTGGTGCTCAACCTGGCCCTGCTGCTCGGCGGCGTGATCGGGCTGTGGCCGGTGCAGCGCCTGGGCCGCAGGCCGTTCACCATCGGCACCTTCGCGATCCTCACGCTCTGTCTGGCGGCGATGGCCGTCCTCAGCGGCGCCTCCAGCGGGGCACTGATGGTCCCCTTCCTGATCTACACCTTCGTCATGGCCGGTGCCTCCACCATCACCCAGGTCTATCCGGCCGAGCTCTTCCCCACCGCGCTGCGCGGCTCCGGGGTGGGCTTCCTCAACGGCACCAGCAGGGTCGCTTCCGCCATCGGCACCTTCGTCCTGCCGGTCAGCCTGAGCCACTTCGGCGCGGGGTGGTCGATGGGCTGGATGGCGCTGGTGCTGCTGTTCGGAACGGTGGTCAGCCTGGGATGGGCGCCGGAGACCCGTGACACCCTCACCGCCGAGGACCTGCACCACTGACGCCCGCGACGGGCAGCCGCTCGGCGCTGCCCGGCCCCACACACGGAGGGGAGGCCATTCATGTGCTCTTCCCCGTCCGTTGCCGGACATCTTCCTGTGTTTGCACTCATGGGCCTCATAACGTGCGCTCGATCCCCTCCGTCCCACCGTGTGGAGCAAGCGCATGTGCAGCCCCCATCAGACCCATGAGCAGCAGCCCGGAACCCGCCGCCGTACCTTTCTGCGCACCACCGGACTCGCGGGCGCGGGCGTGGCCATGACCGGGCTGGAGGTGGCGCCGCCCGCCGCTGCCGCACCGGCATCCGGCGCCGCGGGCGCACCCGCCTGGCACCCCGACCCCGAAAGCCCCAGATTCACCCTCGCCGTCATGCCGGACACCCAGTACCTCTTCGACGGCGAGAGCATCCACCCGGCGCCGGTGGAGGCGTCCTTCCGCTATCTCCTCAGCCACGCACGTGAGGAGAACATCGTCTTCCTGTCCCACCTCGGCGACCTCACCGAGCATGGGAAGGTCACCGAATTCGGGCCGATCGGCCGGGCGTTCCGCCTCCTGGACGAGCGGGGCGCCGCCTACAGCGTGGTGGCCGGAAATCACGACCTCGACTCGTCCACCGACGATCAGCGGGGCCGCACGCCCTACCTGGACGCCTTCGGCCCCCGGCGGTTCCGCTCCTCGCCCTCGTTCCGCGGCGCCAGCCCGGACGGCTACAACACGTACCACACCTTCTCCGCCGCGGGCCGGGAATGGCTGGTGCTCGCCCTGGACTGGCGCCCTTCCGCGAAGGGCATCGCCTGGGCCCGGGAGGTCATCGCGAACCACCCCAGGACTCCGGTCATCCTCACCACCCATGAGCTGGTCTACGCGGACCACGAGGGCGAGGAGGCGAGCTTCTCCGACCATGGGCAGTGGCTGTGGGACGAACTGATCGCCGACCACGACCAGATATTCCTGACCCTCAACGGCCACTACTGGCCGCCGGCCCGCACCATCCGCGAGAACACCGTGGGCCACGACGTCCATCTGCACATCACCAACTACCAGGACCGCTATTACGGCGGCGCCGGGATGATCCGCCTCTACCAGTTCGACCTCGCCCGCCACACCATCGACGTCCGGACGCTCTCCCCGTGGATCCTGGACCGCGCCGATGACCACCTCAACGAGCTGGAGCGGGGCGAGATCGAACGCACCGGTCCCCAGGACTACTTCAGCATCCCGATCGACTTCGAGCAGCGCTTCGCCGGGTTCGCCCCCGTCGCACCGCGTCCGGCCCGGCCCGCCTCCCGGCTGGTGATCCCCGGCACGGTGGCCTACTGGCGGTTCGACCAGGGCGGCCGGGACGGCGCGCCCGTCGAGGACGCCGTCCGGATCACCGATCACTCGGGGCGTGGCAACCACCTCACCAAGGTCACCGTCCCCGGCAGCCCCGCCGACGCCCTCACCTGGTCCGATGACCACCACCCGGACCAGCCGGGACACGGCAGCCTGGTCTTCCACGGCGACAAGTCCCCTCTGCGCGGCGCCTATCTGCGGACCGCCGACGGCGCCCCGTTGAACGGCGCCTCCTTCCGCTCCGGTTACACCGTCGAGGCGTTCCTCAAAATGCCCGCCGACTGGGACAGCGGACGCAACGCCTGGTCCGCGCTGCTCAGTCGGCGGGGCCGCAGCGGCGACGCCGGAAAGACCGGCGGTGACATGGAGGAGCCGGTGGTCACCCTCTCGCTGTCCGACGGCCATGCGCTCCAGTGGGCCGTCTATCCGCTGAACCAGGACGGCGCGGTCACCAACTGGAGCCATGAGCTGCCGCTGAACACCTGGTGGCATGCGGCGGTGGTGAACGACGGACGACACACCACGCTGTATATGAACGGCTGCCCGGTGGCGCGCAATCCCTCGACTCCGGCGACCGGCCTCACCACTCTCGGGCTGCCCTGGCTGCTGGGCGGCTATGAGTACGGCGGGAAGATCGACCAGATCATGCATGGCTGGATCGGCGACGTGCGCGTCGTGGACCGGGCACTTCCGGTGCGCGACTTCATGTCCTCCTGACCGAGGGCTCCGGGGGCTCCAGCGGCCCTTCTGGGCCTCCTGGGGTCCCCCGGAGCCCCGGGCTCAGTGCGTCAGCGTGTACCAGCCGGCGCTGCCCAGCGTGAGGCACATGGCCCCGGCCCACCGCAGCGCTTTGGGCGAGACGAGGAGGGCGAACCTGACGTGTTCGTCGACGTTGACCTCAAGGCGTCGCTGATGTCGGCGGCTTCGGTCGGGTGCGGAAGGGGTGTCGTGGTCTCCACCGTTGGCCAGGTGCTGGTCGGCCGCGACAGGAGGATGGCTCTCATCGCGGCCGTCACCGGTTCCACCGGGGCCGAGATGTGCTTCGGCCATGCAGGTATCTCCTTAGTCTTCGGGGCCCGCGGTGACGTGCCGGGGCCTGTCTGGTGAGGGATTGACGAGGTGTCCGGCTCCAACTGCCAGGAAGGGTGGAACACCACGTCGGGAAGTACGCCTGTGCGTCGACAGGTGTCGTGTAGTTAACGCAGCCACGTCCCCATACGCAACTAAACCCGCAGTAACCGCTGACCAAGCGTCAGCCAGGATCTGTCGGAGGGAGGCACTACAATCGCGCTTCGCGCAGCGGACATTGAGTGGCTTATCTCCTATTGCCGACCATAGTGACTAAACTTACCGGCGGGTATTTCGCAAGTTTGCGATAGGGAGCGCGCGTAAATTCACTTAACGCGCCAGTTGAGCTCCTGCCGGTATGGCCAACGCCACACTCCAGTCGGCGACGAAGCACCCAAAGCCGGACCTACCACGCATCACCGGGGAGTCTTCGCGTAAGCCCTGCGCCCGGTGTGCGAACGAGGCGGATACGGCGGGGCTTTCAGGCCACGAGGCCGACCGGCCGTCCTATTCGCGTCTTGGTTCGAGGCGGTACGGGCGGTCTGTCTGATGTCCGCTCATTGCCACTCGGTTTGGCAGTTTTCTGCAGGTCGGCTAAGTGATTGCCCGGGCGGACTATCCATGCCGGACGCAATGATGAGATCGCGAATGCAAATTGAGTGCGAACGGCGTGGATGAAGCGATGAACAAAGACTGCCATGGCCGGAAACCGCCGCCCCTCCCTTCCTGGCAGTTGGAGCAGGGGCGGCGGCCCTCACCAGACGTGGAGAACCACGCCTGCTCTACTTCATCGTTGACCGCGCGGATCTGCGGGCAGCGTCGCTGTTCCGGCCTCCGCCCAGTCAACGACCGGATCGAGGATAGTGTTTTTCTGTAGGGTTCGGACGCACGACGAGGGTGAAATTTGTGTTATTCGCACCACTGTTCCGGCTGTTCAGAAATATGAAAATCTCCGACCGAAGGCCCCGATCTCTCGGGGCGTTCTGATAGCGGAACCTCCGATCCTGCCGGTACAACGAGGTGTCCCATGGTGAGGATGTGGGCGGTTTGCGCCATGGCTCCGATGTGACATGGGGCAGCCGTTGTCCGAAAGCTCGGCAGTACGGGCCGCCGTCCAATACCCCGGCCCAATTGCGGCGCGGCGGCGTTACGCGAACGCCGCGGTACGGCCCATCGTTCGCCGACCTTGTCCGGGCTCACAGCCATGCCGTCGCCGGCCAGATGGTCACGGCCGCGGCGAGAACGAGCGTGATGTTGAGAGCGATCTGGCGGTCTCCGCGGCTCAGATGGACCCTGGTCGCCCCGATCTGGAGGACCACGAACCCGATGGCCGCGGCCAGGGCCAGCCAGGGCGCGATGCCGGTCAGCGGCGGGAGGATCAGCCCGATCGCGCCGAGCACCTCGATCACCCCGATGGCCCTGACGGCCGGCATCGGCGTCGTGTCCACCCAGGCCATCATCGGCCGGAGCCGCTCACGGCTGCGGACCACTTTCACCCCGCCCCCGTAGAGGTAGAAGAGAGCGAGCAGACCGGCGACGATCCAATAGGCGACGTTCACGATGCCGACTCCGTCTTCCGGGCGAAGTCGGTGGCGGGCTCGGTGGCGTAACGGCGCATCACCTGGATGTTCGCCTGCGGGGTCAGCGCCTGGCCGCCGGCGATCATGTCCCGCAGGTCCCGGAAGTACCGCACATACAGGTCTGGTGTGAACGTGCTGAGCATGACGGCCGGTTGGCCGGTCATGTTGGCAAAGGTGTGCGGGGCGCCGGGCGGGACCATCACGAGCGTGCCCGCGGTCGCGTCGTAGTCCTGTTCTCCGACCGTGAACCGCACCGTGCCGGAGATGACGTAGAAACCCTCGTCGTGCTCGGCGTGGCGGTGCTGCGGCGGTCCGGGGGTGTGTGGCGCGAGGACGGATTCGGCGATCCCGAGGCGGTGCCCGGTGTTACGGCCGTCTTCGAGGATGCGCAGTCGCGTGGTGCCCAGGACGATCATCTCGCCGTCGCCCGGGCCGACCACCGACACGGCGGGGCCGGCCATCGGCTCGCTGGTCTTCGGTTCATCAGTCACACGTCGATTCCAGTGCCCGGGCACGGCGACTGTCCAAGACCCATGCTGTGGAGTCGATACCGCATGGGTATCGTTCCACCATGGAGCTACGGACACTGCGCTATTTCGTGGCGGTCGCCGAGGAACTCCACTTCGGCCGGGCGGCCATCCGACTGCATATGAGCCAGCCGCCACTGAGTCGGGCGATCAAGCAGTTGGAGGCCGAGCTCGGTGCCGCGCTGCTTCGCCGATCGTCCGCCGGTGTCGCGCTCACTCCGGTGGGGGCGGTGCTGCTGGATGAGGCGCGCGCCCTGCTCGACCAGGCCGACCGGGTACGCGTACGCGTGGCCGCCGCGGCCGGCGCCGCCACCCTCACCGTGGGCCTCCTGGGCGACAGCGCCGACCCGGGCGCGGCCCGGCTGGCCGGCGCCTACTCCCGGCGGCACCCGGGCGTCGAGGTCCACATCCGCGAGACCGACCTGACCGATCCGACCTGCGGGCTGCACGCCGGACTGGTCGACATCGCCCTGACCCGCGGGCCGTTCGACGAGACCGGCCTGACCGTGCACGAGTTGCGCACCGACCCGGTGGGCGCGCTGCTGCGCAGCGACGATCCGCTGGCCCGCCACGACAGCCTGAAACTGGCCGACCTCGCCGACCGCCGCTGGTTCCGGTTCCCGGCGGGCACCGACCCGCTCTGGCAGGCGTACTGGAACGGCGGGGAACCCCGCGTGGGCCCGGTGGTGCGCGCCGTCCAGGAATGCGTGCAGGCCGTTCTGTGGAACGGCACGGTCGGCATGACCCTCGTGGACCATGAACCGGCGGCGGGGCTCGCCGTGGTGCCGCTGATCGACATGCCCCCGAGCCGGGTGGTGGCGGCGTGGAACGAGGACGACACGAACCCACTGATCCGCTCCTTCGTCCAGATCGCCATCGCGGCCTACCGCGACTGAGCCCCCGGCGGGTCACCGACTACGGCCAGTGCGCCACGCGAGCGGTGTCAGCCATCGTCGTGCTCCATCCTGACCAGGTGCACGGCTGTGCTGGCCCAGTCGCCGGGCCGGAGGTCCGGGTGGAATCCGTACTCGGCGAGCACGGTGGCATGGTGCACCTCATCGGTGCGGGTGTCGCGGTAGCGGGCGCCGGGGGTGAGCCCGCGCAGCCGTACCGGCAGCCGTGGGACACCGTGGCGCGGGCCGCGCTGCCAGGCCAGTACCAGGGTCTCGGTGGCGTCCTCGGCGGCGTACTGCACCACGGTCGGCAGCTCGCCGTGCGGCCCGGACAGCCGGTACAGGGCGCCGTGCTGGACGAGGTGGCGCACCCGCTTGTATTCGGCCACCAGCTCGGCACCCTCGGCGAGTTCCGCCTCGGACCAGCGGGTCAGATCGCCGCCGATGCCCAGCAGCCCGCACATGGCCACGTGGAAGCGGAACCGCAACCGCACGGTGCGGGAGGTGAGTTGATGGGGTACGTCGGTCACCCACGCGGACATCGTGCGCGCCGGGTGGAGCTGACCGAAGCCGTGCTGGATGACCAGGCGGTCGACGGCGTCGGTGTTGTCCGACACCCACGCCTGGTCGGTGCGGGTGAGGATGCCGAGGTCGACGCGTCCGCCACCGCCGCTGCACGTCTCGATGCGCAGCCCGGCATGGTCGGCCCGCAGCCGGTCGAGGACGCCGTACAGGTTGGCCACGTAGCCCGTCCACAGTCGGTCGTTGCCGTCCGGGGGGCCGGGCCAGCCGGCCTCGCTGAAGGCGCGGTTCATGTCCCACTTGAGGAAGTCGATGCCGTGGTCCGCGACCAGCCGGGTCAGCCAGCCGTACGCCCAGTCGGCGACGTCGTCGCGGGCGAAGTTCAGTACGAGCTGGTTGCGCAGCTCGCTGCGGGCCCGGCCGGGGGTGTGCAGGACCCAGTCGGGGTGCGCGCGGTACAGGTCGCTGTCGGGGTTGACCATCTCCGGCTCCACCCAGATGCCGAAGCGCATGCCCAGGCGGTGCACCGTGTCGGCCAGGGGGCCGAGGCCCTCGGGGAAGCGGTCCTGGGCGGGGGTCCAGTCGCCGAGCCCCGCGTGGTCGCTGCGCCGGGCCCCGAACCAGCCGTCGTCGACGACGTACAACTCCACGCCCAGCGCGGCGGCCCGCTCGGCCAGCGCCTTCTGGTTCGCCTCGTCCACGTCGAAGCCGGTGGCCTCCCAGGAGTTGTAGAGCAGGGGCGCCACCTCATGCCCGTGCGGCAGGACGTGGTGCAGCGTGTACGCGTGCCAGGCCCGGCTCGCCGCGCCGAACCCGCCGTCCGTGAACAGTCCGGCGAACACGGGGGTGATGAATTCCTCGCCCGGTGCGAGCGGCACGCAGGTGCCCTCGTGGCCGACGCCGCCGGAGAACCCGGCGCGTCCGTCCGGTGTGCGCTGGACGGTGATGCGCCAACTCCCGCTCCAGGCCAGGGCCGCGCCGAACACCCGGCCGTGCTCCTCGGCCGCGTCACCCGCGTCCACCATCACCCAGGGAGCGGCGTGGTGGCTGGTGACGCCACGCCGGCTGGTGAGCACGGTCTCGCCGTACGGCAGGTGTTCGCGGCGCAGCTGGCTCTCCGCGGACCACTGGCCGGTGACATGGCTGAGCCGGTAGTCCGCCGTCGCCGGCAGGGACCAGGCCGCCGAGTCGGCCCGCACCAGGCTGAGGTGCTGGTCACCGTCGTTGCTCAGCACCGTCCAGCGCTCGATGACATCCGTGTCCTCCCGCACCCTGTAGTGGAGGGCGACGCGCAGCGGGTAGTGGCGGTCGCGAAATTCCAGCGAGAGTTCGCGGATGCCATCGGACGGCGTGCGGACGCGGTGTCCGGTCGGCTGCCACTCGAAGGCGCGGGAGCCGTCCGCGTAGCGGACCTGGAGGGAGGGCGTGCCGTAGCGGGTGCCGCCGTCGACCGGCAGTTCCTCGCCCACCGCGGGCCGTCCCTCGAAGCTGCTCGCCGCCTCCCCGGCGGGCACGGCCAGCTCCTCCGCCTCCCGCAGCGTCAGCCGCGGCCCCCATGCGAGGTGGCAGGGCGCGCCCGTTTCGTCGATGCGCAGGGCGTACGACGTACGGGGAGTGGTCAGCAGCCAGACCCCGGTGTCCGGGGCACGGGAGATCGTCGGCATCGGGCCTCACGTTCGGGAGACGACGGGGGAGTGGCGGGTGCCGCCCGCGGATGCGGAGCGCTCGGTGCGTGCGATGAGGGTCGCCCCGTAAGCCAACGAGACCTTCGATCACATGTCAACACCCCGTGTGTGGCTGGCTTTGGAGCCGAGATCGAGGCTCACAGGCAATCCTCAGGAGATTCCTGCTTCTTTCATTGACAGCGGAAAATAAGGAGCCTAGGTTCCCGGCCATGTCCTCGCCCCCTGCGGTCGAGTCGTTCCCCGCGAACACGTCGGCCGCCGCGCAGATCTTCACCACGGTCCTGTCCCAGGGCCCTCTCACCCGTATGGAAGTGGCCCGGCGGGCGGGGCTGTCGGCCGCTGCCGTCACCAAGGCGGTCCGCCCCCTGATCGAGGCCGGTTACCTGGTGGAGGACGTGGACGAGGATGCGCGCCCGGCACTCGGGCGGCCCGCGAACCTGGTGCGGGTGGACGGCGGCCGTGCGCTGTTCATCGGGGTCAAGGTGACCGGAGACAAGATCATCGGAGTGCTCACCGACCTGTGCTGCCGGATCCTGGTCGCCCGGCACATCCCCCTCGCCGCCCGGGACCCCAAGGCGGTGCTGGGGTCGGCCACCGAACTCGTACGGGAGCTGCTCATCGAAGCGGACGGCCTCGGCGTGCGCGTCGCGGGTCTGGGCATGGCCGTCTCCGGCGACGTGGACCGTGCCGAGGGCGTTGTGCGCTACTCACCCTTCCTGGAATGGCGCGATGTGCCGCTCGCCGAACTCGTCGCCATGACCACGGGGCTGCCGGTCACCGTCGACAACGACGTGCGCGCGCTGACCGTGGCGGAGCAGTGGTTCGGGGCGGGCGTGGGGCTGTCCGGCTTCGCCGTCGTGACGGTCGGCGCGGGCATCGGCTGCGGCCTCGTGGTCCACGGCAGGGTGGTCGCCGGGGCCCACGGTGTGGCCGGCGAGATCGGCCACGTCGCCGTCGACCCGGCGGGCCCCCGCTGTCACTGCGGCAACCGCGGCTGTGTGGAGGCCATCGCGAGCGACGATGCCATCGTCCGTCAGATGCGCGCGGCCACGGGGGCCCAGGTGGCCGACGCGGTCCAGGCCGCCGGACTGGCCCACGACGGCGTCGCCGGGGCGCGGGAGATCTACGCACGGGCGGGCGACGCCATCGGCCGTGGCATCGCCACCGTGGCCAATCTGCTCGGCCCCGAACGCGTGATCATCTCCGGCGAGGGCCTGGCCGCCTACGACCTGTTCGCCGATCACATCCGTGCCGCCTTCGCCGCGGCGGCCTTCGGCTCCGCGGCGAAGTGCGATGTGCAGACCAGGCCGCTGCCCTTCGACGAATGGGCCCGCGGCGCCGCGGCAACCGCCATCCAGTCCTTCATCAGGTCGGACGCGAACCAGCACATACGAGGAGCAGCCATGACGCAGCCCGCCTGAACAGCACCGAGAAACACCGTGCCCTCCGCGACCCGCTCCCGCTCCCGTCGCGGACGCGGCGACCGCCTCTCCCTCGGGTCGTCATCACCCGCCGCTGATCGTCCCGCCGGTCTTCGTCCGGCTGCCCGCCACCGCCTCGATCGCGCTGTCGTTCCCCGAATGGCCGCGAGCCCCACCACGTCGCCTGCCCAGGCGCCCGTTCATCGGCGCACTCACCGTCGGTTCGGGCAAGGCCGAGCCCTCGCCGCCGTATCCCCGAACCCCGCCACGTCTCCCCGCCGCCCCTTCCCCGTTCCACACCTCCAGGAGGTAGGACCCATGCGGTCATCCTCGTACGCCCTCATGCCCGTACGCGGTCTGAGAACCGTCGTCGTCCTGGCCCTCGCCGCGGGCTTCGCCACCGCCGTCCCGGCGGCGCAGGCACAGCCCGACGACAACAAGGCCACCCCGGCATCTACGGCAGGCCCGGCCACCGTGGCAGCCAAGCCCTATATGGGCTGGACCAGTTGGAGCATGCAGTCATCGAAGTACCCGGGCCTCAACCCGAACGGCGACTACAGCTACCTCACCGAGGCGAACGTCCTCAAGCAGACCGACGCCATGGCCACCAAGCTGAAGAAGTACGGCTACGAGTACGTCAACATCGACGCGGGCTGGTGGCGCAACTACGCGTGGACGCCCGAGTTCGACGAGTACGGCCGGCAGAAGGCCGATCCGGTGCGCTTCCCCAGCGGCATGAAGTCGGTCGCCGACCATATCCACTCCAAGGGTCTCAAGGCCGGTATCTACCTGCCCGTCGGCCTGGAGAAGGAGGCGTACGGCGGGGGCAAGGTGCCGATCTGGAAGGCCGAGGGCTGCACCACGGCCGATATCGTCTACGACGACCTGCGCACCACCAATGGCTGGGACAGCGCGTACAAGATTGATTTCTCCAATCCCTGCGCACAGAAGTACATCGACTCCCAGGCGCGGATGTTCGCAGACTGGGGCTATGACTTCCTCAAGCTCGACGGTGTGGGCCCGGGCTCCTTCAAGAGCGGCGACAACTACAACAACGTCGCCGACGTGGCCGCCTGGCAGAAGGCGATCGCCGCCACCGGCCGCCCGATCCACCTGGAGCTGTCCTGGTCCCTGGACATCGGGCACGCCGCCGACTGGAAGAAGTACTCCAACGGCTGGCGCATCGACACCGACGTCGAGTGCTACTGCAACACGCTCGTCAGCTGGGAAAACTCCGTGGACGACCGTTGGAGTGACGCCCCTGCCTGGACCCGGCACGCCGGTCCCGGCGGCTGGAACGACCTCGACTCCCTCGACGTGGGCAATGGCGAGATGGACGGCCTGACCAAGGCCGAGCGACAGAGCTACGCCACGTTGTGGGCCATCGCCAAGTCGCCGCTGTACACCGGCGACGACCTGACCAGGCTGGACTCCTACGGCCTGTCCCTGCTGACCAACCGCGAGGTCATCGCCGTCAACCAGGGCGGCAACGCGCCCGCGAAGCCGGTCACGCCATCCGACCCACAGCAGGTGTGGGCGGCGAAGAACAGCGACGGCACCTACACGGTCGCCCTGTTCAACCTCGCCGACAAACCGGCCTCGGTGACCGCCGACTGGTCGACGCTCGGCTTCACCGGCAAGGCCGCGGTCCGGGATCTGTGGAACCACGAGAGCCTCGGCAGCCACAAGGACAAGATCACCCAGGCCCTGCCCGCCCACGGCTCCCGCCTCTTCACGGTCACTCCGCGCGGCGACGCGCTCACCTGGACCGGCATCGAGGCCGAGTCGTCCGCGAACACCCTCAGCGGCAACGCCTCCGTCGCCGACTGCCCGGCCTGCTCCGACGGCCACAAGGTCGGCAACCTCTACACCGGCGGCAAGCTGACCCTCAACAACGTGGTCGTCGACAAGGCCGGCACCTACCAGATCAAGGTCGCCTACATCAGCGGTGACGCCCGCTCCGTCGCCGTCTCGGCCAACGGCGGCGGCGCCACGAGCCATGCGTTCCCCTCGACCGGCGACTGGTCCACCGTCAGCAGTGTCCACGTACCGGTGGCGCTCACGGCCGGCTCCAACACCATCACCTTCGACAGCGGTTCCGGCTACGCGCCGGACATCGACCGGATCGACGTGCCGAAGTCCTCCTGAACCCCCGGGGCCCGGCCCCGGCCGGGCCCCCGTGCCGATCTCACACGCCTGGAGCCGCCATGAACCCCCGCCCGACCGACGCCGGAAGTGACCCCAGCAGAGCCCCCGGCAGTGACCCCAGCAGAAGAACCGCGCTGTCCCTCGCGGCGACGGCCGGACTCACCGCCGCCCTCGGTACCCTGCCCGCCTTCACCGCCTCCGCCGCGCCCCGGCGCCCGGCCGACACCCCGCCGCTCACCGGCACATCACACGACCAACTGTGGTGGCTGGCCCCCGGTGACGAGGGCTCCCTGATCGAGCAGGGCCTGCCGGTCGGCAACGGCCGCCTCGGCGCCCTCGCTAGCAACGACCCCGGCCGCGAACTGCTGCTGGTCACCGACGCCACGATGTGGACCGGCGGCCTCAACGAAACCCTCGACGCCGACGGCCAATTCCCGTACGGACGCGGCGACTTCGGCTCCTTCACCCTGCTCGCCCGGCTCACCGTGGACATCCCCGACCACGACCTGTCCGGTGTCAACGGCTACCGCCGCACCCTCGACCTCGCACAGGGACTGGTCACCAGCTCCTACGTCCGCTCCGGCGTCACCTACCGGCGCCAGGTCTTCGCCAGCCACCCCGACGACGCGATCGTCCTGCACTTCACACAGAGCGGCGGCGGCCACTACACCGGCACCGTCACCCTGGGGGGAACCCACGGCGAAAAGCCCTCGAACGCCGAATCGTTCGGCGCGTCCTTCCCCAACGGCCTGCGGTACGGCGCGGCGGTCACGGCATACGGCAGCGGCGGCCGGGTCCGCGTCAACGGCACGCGCATCGACTTCTCCGGCTGCGAGGACCTCACGGTGGTGGTCAGCGGCGGCACCAACTACGTGCCCGACGCCGACCGTGAGTACCGCGACCCCTCCCTCGACCCCGAGAAACTGGCCCGCACGAAGGTCCGCGCCGCCGCCCGGCACTCGGCGGACACTCTGCGGCGCACCCACATCGCCGACTACCGTGGCCTGTACGAGAAGTTCACCCTCTCACTCGGCACCTCCACGGACGCCCAGCGATCGATGGACACCTGGGAGCGCCTCAAAGTACGCGCCCGGGACGGTGTGCCCGACCCCGAACTGGAGGCCGCCTACCTCCAGTACAGCCGCTACCTGATGATCTCCGGCTCGCGCGACAGCCTTCCCCTGAACCTCCAGGGCCTGTGGCTGGACGGCAACGACCCGGACTGGATGGGCGACTACCACACCGACATCAACATCCAGATGAACTACTGGATGGCCGACCGGACGGGCCTGTCCTCCTGCTTCGACGCCTTCGCCGACTACTGCCTCGCCCAGCTCCCGTCCTGGACCGAGCTCACCCACGACCTCTTCAACGACCCGCGCAACCGCTACCGCAACTCCACCGGGAAGGTCGGCGGCTGGGCCGTGGCCTTCTCCACCAACATCCACGGTGGAAGCGGCTGGTGGTGGCATCCCGCGGGCAATGCCTGGCTGAGCAACAGCCTGTACGAGCACTACGAGTACACCCAGTCGCGGGCGTATCTGGCGAAGATCTACCCCCTGCTCAAGGGCGCCTGTGAGTTCTGGGAGGCGCGGCTGCTCACCACCACCCTCCCCGGCACCTCAAAGGAGGTGCTGATCGACGACAGCGACTGGTCGCCCGAACACGGCCCGCAGGACGCCAAGGGCAACACCTATTCCCAGGAACTGGTGTGGGCGCTGTTCGGCAACTTCGCCGCCGCGGCCGCCGAGCTGAAGAAGGACAGCGGTTACGCGGACACGATCACCTCGCTGCGCGAGAAGCTGTACCTGCCGGAGGTGAGCCCGAAGACCGGATGGCTCCAGGAGTGGATGTCCCCCGACAACCTCGGCGAGACCACCCACCGCCATCTCTCCGTCCTGATCGGCCTGTTCCCCGGCGACCGCATCCGCCCCGACGGCTCCACTCCCCAGGAGATCGTGGACGGGGCCACCGCCCTGCTCACCGCGCGCGGCATGAACAGCTTCGGCTGGGCCAACGCCTGGCGCGCCCTGTGCTGGGCGCGGCTGAAGAACGCCGACAAGGCATACCAGCTCATCGCCAACAACCTCCGCCCCTCCACCGACGGCAGCAACGGCACCGCGTTCAACCTCTTCGACATCTACGAGGTCGAGAAGGGCCGTGGCATCTTCCAGATCGACGCCAACTTCGGCACCCCGGCCGCCATCAGCGAGATGCTGCTGTACTCCCGCCCCGGCCACCTGGAGCTGCTCCCCGCCCTGCCCGACGCCTGGGCCGCGTCCGGTTCGGTCACCGGACTGGCCGCGCGCGGCGGCTTCGTCGTCGATCTGCGCTGGAAGCAAGGGGTGCCGACGTCGGTCCGGATCCACAGCGTCGGCGGCCACACCACGACGGTGGCCCACGGCGGCACCTCCCGTACGATCCGCCTGGCGCCCGGCGAGTCCCGCACGCTGAACGGGTTCGCCCGATGACGGCTCGCCGCGCCGCCCTCGGCGGCGTGGCCGCCGCACTGCTCGCGGCCGCCGCCCTCCACGCCACCCCCGCTGAGGCGGCCGGCAGCCGGCCCGACGTCGTCACCTGGGCGGCGAGCGCGGATCGGCTGGGGGACGGGACACCGGACCGCGGCTACCGGATGGTCGTGCACACCAGTGTCGGCGGGAGCGATCTGCGCATCCGCCTCTCCAACGCCTTCGGCGACCGGCCGCTGACCCTCGACAGCGTCTACGCCGGCGTCCAGAAGTCGGGTGCGGAGCTGAAGCCGGGCAGCAACCGGCGGCTGACCTTCGGCGGCGGGCACTCCGTCACCATCCCGGCGGGCGAGACCGTGCTGAGCGACGCCCTGCCCGGCGGTCTGCCCGTCGCGACCAACCTGGTCGTCAGCCTCCACACCCCCGACGCCGCCGGTCCGGCCACGGGGCACGGGATGGCGATGCAGACGTCGTACACGACCCAGGGCGATCACACGGGAGAGGAGAGCGCCACGCACTGGACGGACACCACCGGCTCCTGGTTCTACCTCGACGCCGTCACCGTCCGCACATCCGCCGCCACCGGTGCCGTGGTGGCGCTCGGCGACTCCATCACCGACGGCTGGCAATCCACCACCGACCTCAACCGCCGCTGGCCCGACTACCTCGCGCGCCGGTTGCAGAAGGCGGCCACCGGCGTCAGGGGAGTGGCGAACGAGGGGATCTCCGGCAACAAGGTCCTCGCCGACGGCGCCGGGCAGAGCGCCCTGAACCGGCTCGACCGCGACGTCCTGTCCCTCCCGGGCGTGCGGACCGTGTTCCTCTTCGAGGGGGTCAACGACATCAAGGCACACACCGGCGTCACCGCCGCGGACATGATCGACGGCTACCGCCAGATCATCGCCCGGGCGCACGCGGCCGGGAAGTGCGTGGTCGGCGCCACTGTGGGCCCCTTCAAGGGCTGGTCCGAATGGGACGCGGCCGCCGAGCGGGTACGCCAGGACGTCAACGCCTTCGTCCGAAGCAGCGGCGAGTTCGACGCGGTCACCGACTTCGACCGCGTCCTGCGCAGCCCCTACGACCCCGAGCGGGTGCTGCCCTTCCTCGACAACGGCGACCATCTGCATCCCAACGACAAGGGGATGCAGGCGATGGCCGACGCCGTCGACCTCACGGCACTCGACTGCGCAGGCGGCCCGCGCTCCACGGGCTGAACAAGGGCCGGCGCTCCACGGGCTGAACACGGGCCGGTGGGCGGCCGGGCGCGGCTGGTGGAACACCGCGCCCGGCCACCCGGCTCGATGGGATGCGCCGGTCATGCCGCTGCCGTCGCGGAGGACCGGCGCGCCCGTCTCACTGCTCGCCCGGGCGGCGTGCCGGAGGCGGCGGGGGCAGGACCTCGCCGGAGGTGAAGCGGCCCGGCCGGAAATCCTTCAGCAAGGGGGACTCATGGCCGTAGAGCTCGTCCGCGACCAGGCGGCCGAGCAATGGGGCCAGGGTGATGCCGCTGTGGGTCGCCACCACGTAGAACGGAACGTCGGTAGCGGGGAAGCCCGCCACCGTGAAACCGTCGCCCGGCATGACGCGTTGGCCGACCCGGACCTTCTCCACGACGGTGCCCTCCGCGGCGTTCAGCACCTCGGGCAGACGGGCCAGCATGTCGGTGGCGATCTCGCCGTCGGGCGCGTACGGCTTGGCGGGGTCCGCGGACGCGTCCAGGTCCAGGGCCTGGAGCATCAGGCGGCCACCGCCGTCGGGGCGGAGATTGAGCCGCGGGCCGGTCAGGACGCGGGACAGGCGCGCGGCCGTCGGTGCGGTGGTGGCGAGGAAGCCGACCGTCGCCGAGCCCGCGAGATCCGGGTCCGCCATGGGGACGTGCGCACCGGCCAGTTCGGCCACTCCCTGCGTCCACCGGCCCGCGCAGCTCACTACCGTATCCGCCGGGTAGCGGCCGCCGTCGGCGCATATCACGGTCGTTCCCGCCGGGCCGTGTTCGATCGCGGTCACCCTGGCGCCGCCGACCACCGTCACGCCCAGGTCCCTGGCTCCGCCCAGCAGCCGGGACAGCAGCAGCACGGGCAGCGTGTACGCCTCCTCGGGGAAGAAAGTGAACACGGCGTGCGACGGTGCCGCAGCGAGGTCCGGCTCCAGCTTCCCGGCCTGTTCCGCGGTGATCCACTCCACTGGGTAGTCCCTGGCCTTCAGCCGTGCCACCCGTTCGGCCAGCACTTCCTTGTGCCGGTCCGTCACTGCCCACTCCAGGTTTCCGGTAGGGAAGAACCACGGCGCGCCGTCTCCGGCGAGCTCGTAGTGTGCGCGCATACCCGCGAGGTTGAGCGCGAAGTACGGCTCCGGCTCCTTGTTCGCGCTGTTGAGCCAGGCGAACGAGTTCGCGGTGGTGCCCGCTCCGGGGTGATCCGCTTCGAGCACGGTGACGTGGGCGCCGCGCGCGGCCAGTTCGGCCGCCACGGCCGCGCCCACCACTCCGGCTCCGATGACCACAACTCGCACGGGAATCCTCCTTAGCACAGGGTCACTACACGAGGTCACTGCTCGGGGTCGGCCCCGAAGAGATGAGCGACGCCGACGACGCGCTCGATGATGACGACGGCCACCGCGGCGAAAAGCACCATCACGGTGCCGACGGCGGTCACGGTCGGGTCGTAGTTGTACTGGAGGTAGTTGAAGATCCGCACCGGCAGGGTCTGCATATCCGTGGTCACCACGAACAGCGCGATCGTCAGGTCGTCGAAGGACGTGATCAGGGCGAAGAACGCCCCCGCGATCAGCGGCCCGCGCACGGCGGGCAGCGTCACATGCCAGAACACCTGCGGCGCCTTCGCGCCCAGACCGGCGGCGGCCAGCTCCGCCGACCGGTCGAGCCCGGCGAGACCGGCCAGGACCAGGCGCACCGTGTACGGGACGGTCAGCACCAGGTGTGCCAGCAGCAGGGTGAGCGGGCTGGACGCCATGCCGAGCTGGGCGTACCACTGGAGCAGCCCGATGCCGAGCACGATCGTCGGCACGGCGAACGCACTCGAGAACAGCCTGTCCAGCACCGACTTCCCCGGGAACGGGTAGCGGTGAATGGCCAGCCCCGCCGCGAGACCGAGCGCCGTGGACACCACCGCCGCTCCTGCCGCGACACCAATGCTGAGCAGGAAGGAGTCCAGGAATTCGGGGCGGTTCAGCAGCTCCGCGTACCAGTGCAGGGTCAGCCCCTTGGGCGGGAAGGTGACATAGCTGGTCGTGGTGAGCGACGAGGCGATGGTCACCAGTACGGGCGCCAGCAGGAACAGCCCGACGAGCGCGGCGAACGCGGCTCCGAGCAGGCGCCTCGCGCGCTCGCCCACGCCCGCGGCGATCGGCTTGTCCCCGGCCCCGGCCGCCGCCTTGTTCGTCGCCGATGTGGTTGCCGTTGCCGTGTTCACGCGAACACCTCCTTGCCACCACGCCCGCGCAGCAGCCGGGCGTACACGGCCGTCAGAATCGTCGTCACCACGATCAGCACGAAGCCGATCGCCGCCGCATACGGCCAGTTCAGGTTGGATGTCGCCTCGGTGTAGACGAAGTACGGCATCAGCTTCACCGTGGGCCCGCCCAGAATCGCCGGGGTGACGAAGCTGGAGACGGTCAGGCTGAACACGATCAGCGAACCGGCGAGCATCCCCGGCAAGGACAGCGGGACGGTGATCCGCCAGAAGCATGTCCAGCCGCTCGCCCCCAGGCCCTTGGCCGCGGGCGTGAGGGCCGGGTCGATCCGGTCCAGGCTGCCCATCAGCGGGAGCACCATATAGGCGAGCATCACATGCACCATGCCGACGACGACCGCGGTGTCGTTGTACAGCATCTTCGGCGCGTCCAGGCCCACGGCGTGGAACCCGTCCGCGATCGGTCCCTTCGGCCCGAGCAGCACCAGCCACCCGTACGCCCTGGTCACCATGGAGATGAGCAGCGGCGACAGCAGCACGAGGGAGAGGTAGTTGCGCGCCCGGGGCGAGCGTCCGCGCAGATAGACGGCGAACGGGTAGCCCACGACGAGGCAGCCGAGGGTGGTCAGCGCGCCGATCCACAGGGTGTGCCACAGCACGTCCCGGTAGAAGGAGTCCCCGAGGAACCGTGTGTAGTTCTGCAGCGTGGGATCGCCCGCCTGGGTGCGGAAGCTGTTGTACACCAGCATGAACAGCGGTGCGATGAAGAGCAGGGCGAGTACGGCGATGGCGGGGGAGGCCAGCAGCAGTCCGGTCCGCCAGCGGCCGCGCGCCTTGACCGGCTGGGAAACCTTCGGGGTCGGCGTGGCGCCGTCGGGCCTCAGGGCCGGGCCGTCAGCGATGCGTGCTGTGGCTGCCATGCGCAGATCACCTCCTCGCCCAACCGGGGCACCTCGGAACCGAACGGCAGCGTGGCCTCGACGCGTCCCGCGGCCGTGGCCACGACGCAGCGGATGCGGGTGCCGAGGAAGCGGGTGGCCTCGACGGCGCCGGGAAGTCCCGGCTGCGTCGCGTTGTCGATGGGTGTCCTGTCCGAGCGGCCCTTCTCGGGCACGGCCAGCACCCGCACGGCCTCCGGCCGCACATAGAGCCGTACCGCCTCGCCGTCGCCCGGCGCGGTGCCGACCGGTGTCGCCGTGACGAGATGCGTGTCACCGATCCGGCAGCGGTGCCCATCGGCGACCGCCCCCGCCGCGATCCCATCGAGGACGTTGACCTCGCCGACGAACTGCGCCACGAAGTCCGTGGCCGGACGCAGATACACGGTCTCGGGGGCGTCCAGCTGATGGATCGTCCCCTCGGCCATCACCGCGATCCGGTCCGACACCGCGAGCGCCTCGTCCTGATCGTGGGTCACCAGAATCGTGGTGGTGCCCACCCGGCGCTGGAGGGCGGCGACCTCCTCGCGCAGGCGCACCCTGAGCTGGGCGTCGAGGTTGGAGAACGGCTCGTCGAGCAGCAGCAGGTCGGGTTCCACGATCAGCGCCCTGGCCAGGGCCGTGCGCTGGCGCTGCCCGCCGGAGAGCTGGCGCGGATAGCGCTCGCCCATGCCGTCGAGCCCCACCAGCTCCAGGGCCTCGGCCGCCCTGCGCCTGCGCTGGGCGGCCCCGACCTTGCGCATCCGCAGGCCGAACGCGATGTTCTCCGCCACCGTCATATGCGGGAACAGGGCGTAGGACTGGAAGACCATGCCCATGGCCCGCCGGTTCGCGGGGAGCCGGGTGATGTCGCGGCCGTCCACCTCCACCACGCCGGAGTCGGGCAGCAGATGGCCCGCCACCATGTTCAGCGTGGTGCTCTTGCCACATCCCGACGGACCGAGCAGGGTGAGGAACTCACCGGGCTCCATCGTCAGGTCGATACCGCGTACGACCTCCTTACCGCCCAGCGCCTTGTGGATTCCCTTCAGGACCAGCCGCCCGCGGGTGCTCGCTGCCCGTGTGGCGGTGTCCGGCCCGGCCGGCGGGGCCTCCTTGCCCACGGTTTCCGTCCCCGCGGTCACTTGCTCTCCACCTGCTTGTTCCACTTGTCGGTCCAGGCGGAGCGGTTCTTGTTGATGGTCTTCCAGTCGAGCCTCAGCAGGGAGTCCGCCTTGTCGGCGCTGACGACCTTGTTCTTCAGGGCGGGGTCCTCCTTGACGCCCTGGACCACCGAACCGTCGTAGGTCGCCTTGGCCAGCGCCTGCTGGACGGATGGCTCCAGCAGATGGGCGACGAACTTCTGGGCCACCTCCTCATGCGGTGCCTTCTTCACCACGTTCGCCGTGGTCACCAGGCCGATGGCACCGTCCTTCGGGTAGGCGAACTCGATCGGGAAGTCCTTCTCCGCGAGCGTCGAGGTCCGCGACACCCCCCACACCGAGGCGGCGGCCTGGCCCTGGAGGAAGTAGTTGGACACATCGGCGGTGGTGTCGAACGTCGCCGCGTTCGCGGCGATCTTCTTGACGGCCGTCAGGCCGGGGTCGACGTCCTTCTCCGAGCCGCCGTTCGCCTTGGACGCGCCGACCAGCAGCCCCACCCCGTAGGTGTTGGTGATCGACGGGAGGACCACCTTGTCCTTGAGCTTGGGGTTGGCCAGGTCCTCCCAGGTGGTGGGCTTGGGGATGCCGTGATCCTCGAACCACTCGGGGTTGTAGGCGATGCCCGTGGCCGTCAGCCCGAACCCGACCCCCGAGTTGTTCTCCATCCGGGCGATCGGCACCACATCGTCCACCGGCACCACCTTGGTGTCGATCGACGCGAGCAGTCCGGCCTCCAGCGCCTGCGCCTGGGGGCCGTCGTCGACCAGCGCGACGTCGATCTGCGGGTTGGCGCGCTGCGCCTTGAGCTTGGCGACGGTGTCGGTGGAGGAGCCGGGGATATAGGTGACCTTGCAACCGCAGCTCTTCTCGAACGCGGGCAGCACCGAGTCGCGGAACGCCGTCTCGAACGAGCCGCCGTAGCCGGCCACCACCAGGGCGCCCCCCTTGCCGCCACCGGCGGAGGGATTGGGCGAGCCACAGCCGGTGAGGGCGACGGTGAGGGCGAGGGCACTGGACATGGCGCACAGGGCGGGCAGGGCTGATCGGGGTGAATCCATGGCTACCTCCTGGGATGAGGGATGGAAGTGCCGTTCCCGCGACCGGAGGAGGCGGGAGGGAGGGTGAATCGATGGGGGGGCCGGGGCGTAGCGCGGAGCGCGAGGGGGCGAGGAAAGTGAGAGCGGGGTACGGGGGCGAACGGGGTCAGCCGAGCGGGCCGGGGAGCGAGGTCTCCACGTAGAAGCGGGAAGTGTCGGTCGGCAGGATGATTTCGAGGTGTTCGACCACCTCGTCGTTCTCCGTCCAGGTGACGCGCAGCCAGCGGAAGACCGCGGTACCCGGTTTCAGGCCGAAGAGCTCGGCGTGCTCCTCGTCCAGGGAGTACGGCTCCACGTAGAGCCGTGAGCGTTGCAGGGGCACTCCGCGGTCGCGGAGGTACATATGGCTCGTGATGGTGACCAGGTCCTGGTCCAGCAGGTCGGGGGCGAACCGGAAGGGCAGCACGGCGAGTTCCGTGCCGGTCACGCGGCTGCCGTCCGCGCTCAGCTTGTGGCGATCGAGTTGTACGACGGCGTCGTTGTCGTCCAGGCCGGGCAGCCGCAGGGCCGCGCCGCCCGCGGGCAGGACCTTGGCGCTGATCACCCGGTGGTCGCCGTGGGTTTCCGGCCCGCTGGTCAGCACGCCCGCGGAGCGGAGCAGATTCTCCTCATCGGTGGTCTGCGCGACAAACGTGCCGTGCCTGCGGTACCGGACGACCAGCCCGGCGTCCGCGAGGTCGCGCAGCGCGCGCTGCACGGTGATTCGCGAGACGCCGAACCGTTCTCCGAGCTCGGCTTCGGTGGGCACCCGGGTCCCGGGTGCCCACCGGCCGTCCCGGATGTTTCCCTCCAGCTCCCTGCGGATCTGTTCGTACAGCGGAAGGTCACGTTCGGCCATGCGAAGAGAGTGATCTCAACCAATTGCTATGTCAATACGTTGGATGGATATGACGCGGGGCCGTAACGCATCCTCCTCGCCGGACACGGCGGGAAACCTCTCCGCAACACGGTGGTGACGTGCCTTCAGGCGCCTCGTCAGCTGTCGGCACCCGGGCCCG
The DNA here is from genome assembly GCF_017592595.1 of Streptomyces sp. NEAU-YJ-81. Classification (NCBI taxonomy): domain Bacteria; kingdom Bacillati; phylum Actinomycetota; class Actinomycetes; order Kitasatosporales; family Streptomycetaceae; genus Streptomyces; species Streptomyces sp. NEAU-YJ-81. The sequence goes on from NZ_JAGFNO010000015.1 coordinate 140,195, forward strand.
GAGGCTGGATCAGCTCCACAAGGGTCCCGTCCTGGAGAGCTCGGCGTCCGGCACTCCGGTCAACCGGGCCACGAAGTCGTCGGTGAGATGGGCTCGGTGGACCTCCTGGGTGGAGGCCCGGACGGTCGACCGTCCGGGCCGTGGGGTGGGTGGGGAGCGGACCCTGGCGTCAGCCGCTTACCAGGGACACCCGGTCATTTGTCACGTGTGGCTCAGCGCCCGGGGGCCGTCATCGGCAGGGGAATCCCCTGGAACATGGCGTCCGGGTCGACGTTGTCCTTCACCGGATCCGTCGGCCAGCACGACCTCGGCGCCCGTCAAGTTGTCCGCGACGAGGCCGAATCGGCCGCCCAGCGGGCCGTATCCGCCGCCCAGGGTCAGCCCGGCCATGCCGCGTACTCGGGACCCGCGGTGATGACCCGATCGGCAGGCAGGCGCTCCTTCAGCGCCGCTACCGCCCTCTGCCGAGTCTGTGTGTGAGGGGCATCCGGCAATGGGCCGGACGCGATCACAGGCGGAGGATGCGATCCGCGGAGCGTGCCGCGTGATAGGCGAATTCCCAGAAGTCCATATGTCCGATGGCCAGGTTCACATGCATCAAATTGACATCCGGCGGCGAAAGGCGGAACTCGCGGTCGAGCGCCATGTCTCCGTCCTCCAGCTCCTGGCTTCTGGTCGAAACCGCGAGCAGGGGGTGGTCGCCGGTCATGGTGGCGGCATCGGCCAAGAACACGACTTCGAGCGCGGGTTCGACGGCGACAGCGGATAGCACGTCGTCCGGACTCGCCCCGGCGAACGCACGGTCGTCGACCAGGAAGGTGCGCACCTCGAAACCGTTGTCGTCGAGCTGGTTGAGCAGGTCGACGACTGTCCGCCACGCTGCGTCGTCCGAGTAATCCGTGCGTACGACAAGGGCTTCGGCTTCGAAGTCGTGATGGGTGAAATCGATGGTCGGTAGCATGGCGGGGTCACACATGGGAAGTCCTCTTCCTATCACTCGATGTCACTGCTGCTTTTTCCGGTGAGAATCGAAGTATCGAGACCGAGTGTGCCAGGAACGTCCAGGTCAGGGAGTCGCCATGGGCCGTGGCGTGGGACTCCGGTGAGCGATTGACGACGAGGACGTTGAGAATTCCGTCCCTGTCGACGGTGGCATTCGTCGCCAGTTCCTCGTAGGAGGAGCCCAGCGGTGTCTCCCGAGTGGATACCTCGGCGTTGCTGACCGCGGCGGAGGGCCATCGGCGCTCATCCAGTAGCGCTGACGTCGTCCCCTGCGGTGCGTTCATGTACGCCACCCAGTCGGCGATCTCGTCCGGCGTCGAGTTGGCGAACGGCGCCATCCCTGGACGATCTTCACTTCTGCGGGCACGGCAGACGGTAGGGGATGGTTTTGTGTGCTTCTTGTGAGGTGAGCTGCCGGACCTCGACTGGTTCGGGGGCTTGAAAATTACCTCTCACTGAGAGGTAAAGTGGAGACATGGCCACAGAGGAGTTCCCTGATTCGTTCGCCGATGTGCTGGGCGGCGTCCAGCGGCTGATCCGGCGGCGGCTGCGGGCCGGGATGGCGGAGCCGCGGCTGCGCGGCGCCCAGGTGGAGCTGTTGCGGCTGGTCATGGCCCAGCCCGGGATCCGGGTGTCGGCCGCGGCCAAGGAGCTCTACCTCGCGGGCAACTCGGTCTCCACCCTGGTCAACCAGCTGGTGAAGGCGGGCTACCTGCACCGCGAGACCGATCCCGAGGACCGGCGCTCCGCGCGGCTGACGACCACCGCCGCGGCCGAGACCCGGCTGCGGGAGTGGCAGGCACGGCGTGGCGCACTGGTCCGCGAGCAGGTGGCGCGGCTGTCGGAGAGCGACCGGGCGGCGCTGGCCGCGGCCGTTCCGGCGCTGCGCAAACTGGCCGAGAACCTGCATGAGGAGGTGGAAGGGATATGACCGACGCCCCGGAGAGCACGGCTCCGGTCGCGCTCGTCTGCGAGGGTCTGCGGTACGCGTTCGGGGAGACCAAGGCGGTCGACGACCTGGAGCTGTCGGTCCGGGCGGGCGAGGTCTTCGGGCTGCTCGGACCCAACGGAGCGGGCAAGACCACCGCGATCCGCTGCATCACCACACTGCTGCCGGTCCCCGCCGGCATGGTGCGGGTATTCGGGCACGACGCGGCGAAGGAGCGGATGGCGGTCCGCCGGCTGCTGGGCTACGTACCGCAGCAGTTGTCCGCCGACGCCGGGCTCACCGGCCGGGAGAACGTGGAGCTGTTCGCCCGCGTCTTCGACGTCACCCGCCGGGAGCGGGCCGACCGCGTGGCGCGGGTGCTGGAGGCGGTGGACCTCACCCCGGCGGCCGACCGGCTCGCCAAAACGTACTCCGGCGGCATGGTCCGCCGTCTGGAGCTGGCCCAGGCCCTGGTCAGCGCGCCCCGGCTGCTGATGCTGGACGAGCCGACGATCGGCCTGGACCCGATCGCCCGGACCAGCGTGTGGGAGCACATCAACGCGGTACGGGCGGCCACCGGGATGACCGTGCTGGTCACCACGCACTACATGGACGAGGCCGACCAGTACTGCGACCGGGTCGCGCTGATGCACCGCGGCCGGATTCACGCACTCGGCACGCCCGGCGAGCTGCGCTCCGAGCTGGCCGGCCGCCGCCGGGCGGAGGGCGAGGCCGATCCGAAGCCCACTCTGGAGGACGTCTTCCGGGACGTCGCCGGAAGCGGCCTCGACGAGCAGGGAGGAGATTTCCGCGATGTCCGAAGCACCCGTCGCACCGCGTCCCGGGTCGGCTGATGCCGCCGGGCTCGTCCCGGACGGACGGCCCGATCCGCTGCTGACCCCGCCGCGCGCCCGCACCGGCTGGCGGGTGCTGCCCGCGCGGGTCGTCGCGATGTGCGTGGTCGAGCTGCAGAAGCTGCGGCACGACCGCACCGAGCTGTACACCCGGGCCATCCAGCCCGCCCTCTGGCTGCTGATCTTCGGCGAGACCTTCACCCGGCTCAAGGCCATACCGACCGGTGGCACGCCGTATATCGACTATCTCGCGCCCGGCATCATCGCCCAGTCCGCGATGTTCATCGCCATCTTCTACGGGATCCAGATCATCTGGGAGCGGGACGCCGGCATCCTCACCAAACTGCTGGTCACCCCCACCCCGCGAGCCGCCCTGATCACCGGCAAGGCATTCGCCTCCGGGGTGAAGGCGCTGATCCAGGCGGTCGTGGTGATCGCCATCGCGGCGCTGCTCGGAGTGGCGCTCACCTGGAATCCGCTGCGGCTCCTCGGGGTGGCCGTCGCGGTGATCCTGGGCTCGGCCTTCTTCTCCTGCCTGTCGATGACCATCGCCGGGATCGTGCTCACCCGCGACCGGCTGATGGGCATCGGGCAGGCCATCACCATGCCGCTGTTCTTCGGCTCCAACGCGCTGTACCCGGTGGCGCTCATGCCCGGCTGGCTCCAGGCCGTCAGCACCGCCAATCCGCTGAGCTACCAGGTCGATGCGTTGCGCGGGCTGCTGCTGGGCACTCCGGACCACCTCGCGCTCGACTATGCCGTCCTGGTCCTGGCCGCCGCGGCCGGTATCACGGCGGCCTCCTCGCTGCTGGGGCGGCTGGCGCGCTGACCCGGTCGGTGTGCGGGGTGCCGTAGCGCGGTGTGCGGTGTGAGGTGTGAGGTGTGCGGTGGAAGGGATCCACACCGTACCGTCGCCGGGATAGCGGCCACCGGGCCCTTCGAGCACGAGAGGAACACGCGGTGCGGTACGAGGACGGATCCCCTTACGCATACACCCCCGGCATCGGGGTGCCCCAGGGCTTCCACGCGGTCAATGTCGGGTGGCTGGAGCATCAGGACGAGTTCCCCCGCGGTCAGGTGCCCACGGAGTTCGTCCACGCGCTCGCGGTCCTGTGCCGGGACAACTCCACCCATCGCACGAGGGGTTGGCAGAACTGCACACTTGCGCATCCCGAGGGGAAGCCGCCCTATCCCGTCGTGGTGGACGTCGGCGGCACCGAGGTCACCCTCGGCAGCGCCGAGATCAGGGTCCTGGCCCGGGACGGCAGGTGGCTCATCGCCCCCAATCTCGTCCTCCACTACGTCATCGCCCACGGCTACCTCCCGCCACGAGAGTTCATCGAGGCGGTGACGGCGCGGCGCGCGATCCCGGAACCGCCCTCCGGAATGCCGCGGTTCTAGCCATCGGCGACGGACACCGTCGAGTGGACCGTCGCCCAGGTCCGCAGCCTGACCCCGGGGAGCGGCGGCAGGCGGCTGATCATCACCAGCCATAACCATCTCGCGGATCCGGGCGTGCACCCTGTTCAGCAACCCCTGATGTCGCACCGGCGCCGATTGCGGTGACTTCGGCCCTATCGCGAGGGATCTGAAGCCCTTTGGACCCGTCGCCCGACGGCCGAGATACGACGCGCTGCGCCCACATCCGGACTGTCAAGATGAGCGAATGATCTACCCAGCCGATATAGACCGGTCGACTGCGGATCAGCAACGGCTGTTACTGATCGAAGACGACCGGGAAACCGCAGACATGCTGGCCGAATTGTTCAGCTCAGAGGGCTACGACGTCGATGTGGCATTCGACGGCCACCGGGGGCTTCATCTCGGTCTCAGCCGAAGACATCAGGTGATGGTCATCGACCGCATGCTTCCGGGCATCGAGGGCCTGGACCTGGTGAAACGATTACGGCGGGTCGGTGTTACCACCCGGGTCCTGGTACTGACCGCGCTGGGCGAACTCGGCGAGCGGGTCACCGGCCTCGATTCCGGCGCGGACGACTATCTGGTCAAGCCCTTCGAAGTGGACGAACTGCTGGCCAGGGTGCGGGCGCTGCACCGGCGCGACCTCTCGGGCGCCGAAATCCTGCCGCTCGGCGACGGAGAGCTGGACCTGCGGCGCCGCGAGGTCCGCCTTGCCGACGGCACGGGCATCGAACTGTCCTTGCGGGAATTCGGCCTGCTCCACGCGCTCGCCGAAGGTCCCAAGATCGTGCACGACCGTTCACACCTTCGCGAGCGGGTGTTTCCCGATACCTCGGCGGAGTCCATTGTCGACACCTATGTCTACTACCTGCGGCGGAAACTGGGCCGCGCCGTCGTCCGCACCGTGCGCGGGCGCGGCTACCAGATGGGGACGCTGTGAATTCGATTCCGATCCGTTTCCCCCGCCGCACGGCGCCGAGCCCCGAGCGGCGGAGGCTCTCCTCCGCCCAGTGGACGATAACCCGGCGCATCTCGCTGGTGATGTCGGTGATCATGTTGATCATCGGGGTCATCGTCTATGGCGTCATGCTGTTCGCCCAACGCGCCGACGCGGAGCGCGAAACCCAGTGGGGGATCGACCACAACACCATCGACAGCCCGCCGGTCTGCGTGTGGATGACCGTGGAGCGGAACGGAGTGATCAGCAGCACCCCCGGCACCCCCGCCGGGCTACCCGTGAGATCCAGCCTGGCCGCGGTCCGCGCGGGCGCTCCCGCGGTGCTGGAACGGGTGCGGCGAGGTGGCGAGGAGTACACGGTGCGCACCGCATGGCGTGGTGCGGAGGTCGTTCAGGCGGCCTACGGTGAACGGTTCCAGCGCGCCGACCGCAACCATCTGCTGCTCGCCTTCGCGGCGGCCGAGGCAGTCGGTCTGCTGCTCGTGGCCGTCGCCAGCGGCATGCTCGCGCGACGGGCGATGCGGCCGCTCTCCGAGGCACTGGACCGGCAGCGGCGGTTCGTCGCGGACGCCAGTCATGAATTGCGCACCCCGCTGACCCAGTTGCACACCCGCGCCCAGTTGCTGGTCCGGCGCTCCGGCTCGGCCACCCCGCAGCAGCTCGCCACCGACCTCCGGCGCCTGGTGACCGGAACTCGGCAGCTCGGTGACGTCATAGACGACCTGCTGCTGTCCGCGCGGCTGTCCCAGTCGCCGGGATCCCGCGATCCGGTCGACCTGGCCACGCTCGCCGAGGAGGCGGTGTCCGCCGAGGACGCCAGAGCCCATGCGATGCGGCTGACCGTGCGTCTTCGGTGCGGGCCGGGGCGGCATGTGGTGATGGGCACCACGTCGGCGTTGCGCCGGGTGATCTCCGCGCTGGTCGACAACGCGATGGGGCACACTCCGCCCGGTGGGGAGGTCGTGGTGTCCGTGGACGCCCCGCTTCCGGGCATCGTGTCGCTGTCCGTACGCGACACCGGCGTGGGGTTCGCACCGGAGGAGGCCACGCGCATGTTCGAGCGGTTCGCCAGGGGGACCGCCGGCCGCGGCAGACGGTTCGGGCTCGGATTGGCGCTGGCCCGCGAGGTGATCGAAAGCCATGGGGGGCGGATCACCGCCAACGGACGGCCGGGGCACGGTGCGCTGTTCACCGTGGAGCTGCCGGCGGCGCGGGTGGGGGAGACCATCCCACGGCAACGGACGATCGCCTCGTGTCTCTCCGCGGGAGGCAGACGGCCGGACATCTCCGGGCACTGACGCGATCGGGGCCAGGGCCCGGCTCATGATGCCTGCGGCCGGCGCCAGTCGAGCGCACCGCTGTCGAGGTCCTCGGCGAGCCCGGACAGCGGCGACTCGGCGTCCCACACCAGCCGTGTCCGGCGCCACAGCCGGCCGTTCGCCAGCCGTTTCAGCGCGACCCCGGGGCAGTGATCGCCCGGCGCGAAGAAGGCCCCGATCGCGTTCCCGGCGCTCACGATGGCCGCCGCGGTCGTCTGGTCGGCGCCGAAATACCGGAACCGAGGGGTGAACCCCGCACGCTCGCAGGCGATCCTCAGGCTCAGGCCGAGACCGTCGGAGCGGTCGCCGGGGGCGACCCAGGTGTCCTCGGCCAGTTCTTCGAGGGTGATCAGTTGCCGATGGGCCAGCCGGTGGCCGGGGGACAGGCCGATCAGCACCGGTTCGGTATCGAGGTCGCGGACGGTGAACTCGCGGACCGGGGGCGGCACGACATCGGGGAACTCGCTGATGACCGCGAGCGCGATCTTCTCGGTGCGCAGCAGCTCCAGCACGGCCTGGGAGGAGGGTTCCAGATAGGTGAGCTGTTCGTGGTGCGGCAGCCGCTCCCGGATGAGCACGGCGATCAGGGGCACCCAGGGGTTGTCCACCCCGCCAAGACCGACGGCCTGCGGCGGTTCGGCCGGCTGGGCCAGTGTCCGTGCCGTGGAGAGCAGATCACCGAACTCGTCGAGCAACTGCCGGGCTCTGCCCAGGACATGGACGCCGAGCTCGGTCGGCTCGACACCGTGCGGGCGGCGGCGGAACAGCGGCCCGCCGAATTCCTGCTCAATGCGTCTGAGCTGGGTGGACAGGCCGGATTGGGCGATCTGCAAAGTGGCGGCCGCATGGCTGATGCTGCCCGACTCAGCCACGGTGAGCACGATCCGAAGATGGCGCAGCCCCATATCCACTTCCTGCCTCCGTCGTTGATGGTCGCGGCCGGAAATATCCGATGACGAGGACGGCACCGGCCAGGGACAGCAGTGCCGTCCACGCGGCGGTGACGTACATGGCGTGCAGATAGGCCCGGTTCGCGGCGGCGAGGAGATCGGGGTGGTTCAGCGATCGCGCCACCGTCCGGGTGGCCTCCGCGGAGTCCAGGGCCTTCTCCCGTGGCCCGGGAGGCAGATCGGTGAGCGAGGGCCGGATGGCCCCGCGGTAGGCGGTGGCGAGCAGGGAGCCGAGCACCGCGACCCCGAGGGTGCTGCCCACCGGCCGGGCCGCGGCGTTGATCGCCGCGCCGGCGCCGGTGTACCGCGGGGGCAGAGAGGCCATCATCTCCGTCGTCATCGGCGCCACCACCAGGCCGATGCCGGTGCCCTGCGCGAAGAGCACCCCGGCGATCCAGGCCACCGGAGTGCCCGCGTCGAAGAACACGTAGCTGCCGAAGGTGATGCTGGAAAGGAGTATCCCGGCGACCGCGCACCAGCGGACGGTCAGCAGCCGGGACACCGTCGGGGAGATCTGGTTGCCGAGCACGATGCCGCCCGCGGCGGCCGACATCACGGCCCCGGCGGCCAGCGTCGACAGTCCGTGCACCCCCTGCAGATAGAAGGCGCAGTAGAAGAGCTGCCCCGCCAGGCCGAAGAAGAGCAGCAGCAGGGTCACGGTGCCGCCGGCGAAGCGCGGCTCGGTGAACAGGCGCACATCGAAACCCGGCGTGGCTCGGCGGCTCTGCGACATCACGAACGTCACCAGCAGGGCGAGACCGACCGCTATGGGCAGCAGCGCGGCCGGGCTCGACCAGCCGGCCGGGCGGCCGCCCCGGATGACGCCGTACACCACAAGACCCAGCCCCAGTACGGAGAGCGCCAGGCCCAGTGGGTCGAGCACCCTGCGCTCGGCGTAGCGCAGCCCGGGCACCAGGAGCCACACGCCGAGCAGGCACACCGCCACCACCGGAAGGTTGACCAGGAACACCGAGCCCCACCAGAACCGGGTCAGCAGCGCACCGCCCACCACCGGTCCGAGCGCGACGGCGGCGCCGCCCGCGGAGGCCCAGACCGCGATCGCCCGGGTCCGGTCGGCCGGCGCGCTGGCGCGGGTGACGATCGCCAGCGTCGCCGGTGTGATCAGCGCCCCGCCCGCGCCCATGAATCCACGGGTGACGGTCAGCTCCGTGGCCCCGGCCGAGAACGCGGCCAGTGTGGAGGCGCCGGCCAGCAGTACCAGCCCGGTGACCAGGATGCGGCGCGGACCGTAGCGGTCGGCGAGAGCGCCTCCGGCGAAGCTGCCCGCGGCGAAGACCAGCGAGTACGAGGCGTTGGCCCACGCCAGGTCGGCGGAGCTCGCCCCGAGCCCGTGCACCGGATCGGCGAGGGTTTCCATCGCCACGTTGAGGACCGTGTTGTCCAGCAGGACCAGCGTCTGCGCCAGGACCGCCACGGCCACGGTCCACCACTGCCGGGCAGAGGTGGCCACGGCGCGACCCTCGCCCCCGGCCGGCACCGCGGGCCGGTGTCTCACGGCTCCAGCGCTCGTCTGCCCGCGACAAGGGTCCGGGCGAGTTCCGCGACCCGGTGCCCGAGATGTTCCGCGGTGGCGAGGTCGGACTTGTGCACCGCACCCGATCTGTCGTCCACCGCGGACTGCGCGGCGGCGCCCTGGAAGAAGCCGAGCCGGTTCAGGTCGAACTCGCTGCCGGAGGAGGAGTTCCAACCGGGGGGCAGGCCGAGGCTGGCCCAGAGCATGCCGTGCTGTGCGGCGAGGGTGGCGAAATAGCTCAGGGTGCCGGCCTTGTCTCCGGCCATCGAGCCGGAGTTGGTGAAACCCGCCGCCAGCTTGTCCTGCCAGCGGCGGGTGAGCCAGCGTCTGGCGCTCGCCTCCGCGAAGGTGTGGAAGGCCGACGAGGCCGTGCCCATATAGGTCGGCGCGCCGAAGATGATCGCGTCGGCGTCGTCGAGCCGATGCCATTCCTGATCGGTGATCCGGTCGACCTGGATGGAGGCGACCTCGGTGTGCGGGACCCGGCTCGCTCCGGCTCGTACGGCCTCCCCCAGCCTGGCGGTGTGACCACGTCCGCCGTGACAGGCGATCGAGATGCGTACCGGGTCGGTCAAGGCGGTCAAAACAGCCTCCTCGAAAACGCGGTTTCGGCTCCGGCGGAATAGCCGTCGGACAGCCTGTCAGAGCAATCTCAGAAATTCCTCAGAGTCGCATAACCGCAGAGTGATGGAGATTCGATATCCGCTCGGCTCTGCGTGGACGTGCCATTCTGGCCGAGCAATCCCCCTGCGTGGTTCGCCCCTTGGGAGAGGTGTGCCTGGCACATGACCGATATTGGTAAATCATTCCGGATGCGGAGGCTCTCGGTCGTCGGTGACGGAAGATATCTTTTCGTCCCGCTCGACCACAGTGTGTCCGATGGGCCGGTGGTGTCCCAGGCCCGCTGGAACGGGCTGTTGAGGGCGCTGGTGGACGGCGGCGCGGACGCGGTCGTCGTCCACAAGGGCCGGGCGCGGGCGATCCCACCGGACATCCTGCGCCGCTGCGCCCTGGTGGTTCACCTGAGTGCGGGTACTGCGCACGCGGCCGACACCGATGCCAAGGTGCTCGTCGGCGACGTCGAAGAGGCCGTGCGGCTGGGCGCGGACGCGGTGAGCGTGCATGTGAACCTCGGATCGGACACCGAGCACCGGCAACTCACGGATCTCGGGGCCGTCGCGGCCTCGTGCGACATCTGGAACATGCCGCTGCTCGCGATGATCTACCCGAGGGGGCCGCGGATCGCCGATCCGCACGATCCCGCGCTGCTCGCACACGCGGTCAACATCGCCGCGGATCTCGGCGCCGACCTGGTGAAGACGTCGATCGCGCTGCCGATGGACCGGATGGCCGAGGTGGTGAACAGCTGTCCGCTGCCGGTCCTCGCCGCGGGTGGCCCGCCCGACGGCTCGGACCTGATCAGTCACGCGACCTCGTTGATGCTCGCCGGCTGCCGCGGCCTCGCGGTCGGCCGTCGGATCTTCTCCTCGCCCTCACCCTCCTCGCTGGTGGCGCGGCTCGCCGCCGTCGTGCACGCCGTCGATGCCGGAACGACCCCCCACCCCCCGACGATCGCGACAGGAGCCGCATGAAGTTCGCATGGATCGATCTCCGAGCCGTTCCGCAGACCCAGCTCGAGTCCATCGTCGACGCCGCCATCCACACGCGGATGCAGGGTGTGCTCTGCGATGACGAATCCGTCCTCACCGCTCTGCCCCCCACCGTCACCGGAGTCACCACCACGGTGGTGACCGAGGAGAAGGAGCTGTACGACCTCGGCGCCGACACCGCCGCGTGGGTCGACGTACACGACGAACCCTCGCTGCGGCTGGCGTGCGAGGCCGCCGTCGTGCTGCCCTTCACCGTGGTCCGCTTCGCCGACCCGACCAAGATCCCCCTGGAGATCGTGCTCGCCGCCGCGGACCGCTCCGCCGGAAAGCTGATCACCGTCTGCGCCGATCTGGAAGAAGCCGCCACCGTCCTGGAAGTGCTGGAACGCGGTTCGGACGGAGTCCTGTTGGCTCCCTCCGACGCCGGCGAGGTGTTCGCGCTGGCCCGGCTGCTCGAAGCCGGAACCTCTCCGCTGGAGCTGACCACGCTGACCGTCGAGCGCATCGAGCACCACGGGCTCGGCGACCGGGTGTGCGTGGACACCTGCACGCATTTCGCCGAGGACGAGGGCATCCTGGTCGGTTCGTACTCGACCGGCTTCATCCTGTGCTGCAGCGAGACCCATCCGCTGCCGTACATGCCGACCCGCCCGTTCCGGGTCAACGCCGGCGCCCTGCACTCCTATGTGCTCGGCCCGGAGAACCGGACCAACTACCTGAGCGAACTGCGCTCGGGCAGCACGACCCTGGCGGTCGACGCCGAGGGCCGGACCCGGCCGGTTACGGTCGGCCGGGCCAAGCTGGAGTCCCGGCCGCTGCTGACCATCACCGCGAGGTCGGCCGACGGCATCGTGGTGAGCCTCACCGTCCAGGACGACTGGCATGTGCGGGTGCTCGGGCCCGGCGGCAAGGTCCACAACGTCACCGAGCTGCGGGGCGGCGACGAACTGCTCGGCTACCTGGCCACGGACCAGCGCCATGTGGGCTTTCCTATCGGCGAATTCTGCAAGGAACACTGATGAGCGCCCATATGCGGGAGCTCCTTGACACGCTGTTCGACGCCCATCCCGGTGACGTGCCCTACCTCGTCCACGGTGAACACCCGGTGAGCCGTGGAGAGGTCCGGACCGCCGTAGCCGTGGAAGCGGCGGTCTTCGCCGGGCACGGCGTCGGCGAGGGGCATACGGTGATGCTCCAGATACCACCGAGCTGCACCCAGATAGAGGTACTGCTCGCGCTGTGGCGGCTGGGCGCCCAGGTGATGCTGGTGGACCACCGGCTCAAACCGTCGGAAGTGGACGCCCTGCGCTCGTTGTGCCACCCGCAGTTCATGGTCGGCGCGGGTACGGCGGGCCGCTCGTCGCTCAGATTCGAGCCCAGGTACGAGGTGGTCACCTCCCGGTATCCGGACGGTCGCCCGGCGGCGACCGAGCACCGGCTGGTGCAGTTCAGCTCGGGTTCCACCGGGCTGCCCAAGGTGATCGGGCGGACCGCGGCCTCCCTGTCGGCCGAGATCGAGAGGTTCACCCGGATCGAGGGGATGCCGACCCCTGGCGAGCGGGTGTTGCTGCTGAGCTCGACCGCGCACAGTTTCGGCCTGATCGCCGGGGTGCTGCACTCCCTCGCCGCGGGCGTCTCGGCGGTCTTCGCGCGACGGGTGTCGGCCAAGGACATCCTGGCCGCCGCCGCGCGTCACGACGTCCACATGATCTTCGGCACGCCGTTCCACTACGACCTGCTGAGCACCGCCCGGGACCTGCCCGCCCTGCCCGCCCTGCGTGCGGCGGTCTCGGGCGGGGAGATCATGCCGTCGCAGACCGCCGTGCGGTTCGCCGACCGGTTCGGCACCGGGGTCGGCGAGTCGTACGGGACCACCGAAACCGGCGTCATCGCGATGGAGGTGAGCGGCGCCTCGAGGCCCTCGGTCGGCCGGCCGGCACCCGGCGTGCGGCTGCGCATCCGCGAGGGGGAGCTGGACGTCTGGCTGCCGGACGGCTCGCCCTATCTGCACGATTCCGGCGGCGACCGGTACGCCGACGGCTGGCTGCGCACCCATGACCGGGCCGAGCTGGATTCCTCCGGCGCCGTGCGGCTGCTGGGCCGTGGCGACTCCCTGGTGGTCATCGGCGGCCTCAAGGTCGATCTGACCGAGGTCGAAGCCGTGTTGTGCCGGCACCCCGGGGTCAACGGGGCTGTGGTCGTGCACGCCGGCGCCACCGAAGCCTATGTGTCCGTCGCCTCGGATGGCCCCTCGTCGGGGGAATTGCTGCGCTGGTGCCGGGACCGGCTGGCCGACTACAAGGTGCCCCGTGTCGTCCACGTCCTGGCGGACCTGCCCCGCACCTCCAACGGCAAGCTCGTCAGGCGCCGCGACGCCCTGCTCGCCCGCGCTCCCGACCGTTGACACGCCGACCGCCCCTTGCCGCCCACCCCCATCGATTCCCGTGGCACAGAAAGGTTGCTCACCATGCAGACGGCGTTGCAGAAGGAGATCCGCGACTTCGTGCTCAGCACGATCAGCGAGGAGATGAACCATCCGCTCGACGCGGACGAGATCAGCGATGACAGCCCCATGGGCACCGGCGGAATCGACATCGACTCACTGGGCCTGATCGAGCTGCTCCTCCGCCTGGAGCGCCGGTTCGACGTGAAATTCCCCGACGGTGACATCGAACAGGCCGGTGCGATGAACCTGGGCGACCTGATCAACGAGGTCGTCGGGCGGGGCGCCACGGCATGACCGCGGAATCCGAGACCCGGCCGGGGATCACCACCGACGCCGTGCGGGAGCTGCTGTCCGACCCCAAGATCTTCGCCGAACTACCGCCCGGCCTGGACGACGACGCGGAACTCGCCCTGGATTCACTGGGGCTGGTGTGGTTCCTGCACCAACTGGAGCTGCGGTACGGCCTGGAGATCGAGCCGGCGGAAGCGTTCCTCGCCGAGTTCACTTCGATCCGCCGGATCACCGACTACCTGGTGGACGTCCATGAGTCGTGAGGTGCTGCTGACCGGATTCGGGGTGCGTACGGCCTTCGGTGCCGGGGCGGACGCACTGCGGGAGGGCGTATTCGACGGGAGACCCGCGTTCGCGCCGATCACCCGCTTCGACATCGGCCCGTACCGAACGGGCCTGGCCGCCACCTACGGCCAGGCCGCCCCGCTGCGCGACGTGCTGGCCGAAGTCGCCGCGGCGGCGGTCGGCATGGCCGGGCTGCCGACGGGTGCGCGGGCCGCCGTCCTGGTGGGGACCGCGGGCGATTTCACCGGCCTGACCCGTTTCTGGCGCGCCCTCGACTCTCCCGGCTCACCCGACTCACCCGGCTCTCCCGGCTCTCCCGGCGCGGCGGCCTCCGGCGGCACCGCGGAGACCGTGCCCGCCTGGCAGGCCGAGGCCCTCGCGGACGCGCTCGGCGTGCGTGGCCCCCGGCTGGCGTTCACCGGCGCGTGCGTCGCCTCGGCCGCGGCGATCGCGCATGGCTGCCAGCTCATCGCCTCCGGCCGGGCCGACACCGCGATCTGCGCGGGGGCGTACCTGGTGGAGGAGGAGAACCTGGCCAAGTTCGACTCGGGATTCGCCCTTTCCCGGGACGGAATGGTGCGGCCGTTCTGCGCCGACCGCAGCGGTCTGCTGCTCGGGGACGGAGCCGCCGCCATCGTGCTCGAATCCGTCGACGGCGCCCGGCGCAGGGGGGCGCGTGCGCTCGGTGCGCTGACCGGCTGGGGCGCCGCCGGCGACGCCCACCACATCGCGCGGCCCCATCCGGAGGGCGCCGGGCTGGTCGCGGCCGCCGGCCGGGCCCTGCAGCGCGCGGGCGGCCCGCGGATCGACTACGTGAACGCGCATGGCACCGCGACCCGGCACAACGACCCCGCCGAGACGCGCGGACTGCGCACGCTCTTCGGCGCGGACGCGGCCCGGACGCCGGTGAGTTCGACGAAGAGCACCACGGGACATCTGCTGGAGGCGGCCGGAGCGGTGGAACTCGTGATCACCCTGCTCGCGCTGCGGGACGGGGTCCTGCCGCCCACCGCCGGATTCACCGAACCGGATCCACACTGCGATCTCGACTATGTGCCGAACCGCCCCCACAAGGCCGAACTCCGGCGCGCGCTCACCGTCAACGCCGCGTTCGGTGGCGCCAACACCGCGCTGGTACTGGAGCGAGCATGATCGCCGCGATATCCGGTCCGTCCGCGCCGCCAGTCGCCGGTTTCGTGGAGTCCGCCTTCAACCCGATGGTGTACCAGGCCGTCGAGCGATGTCTGACCGCCCGGCCGGGCGACGGCTCCAGGACCGCCATGGTCCTGGCCAGCACGATGGGGGATGCCGCCACCCTCGATCTCGGCAGCCGTCTGCTCGTGGCCGGGCAGGTGCACAATCCGCTGCTGTTCATGCAGTCCACCGCGAACGCGGTCCTCGGCCGGCTCAGCCGCGAGTTCGCCATCACCGGACCGCTGCTCTGCCTGTCCACCGTGGCGGACCCGGCCGGTGAACTGCTGGCCACCGCGGAACTGCTGCTGGAGGACGAGGAGCTGGACCGGATCGTGCTCATCGGGGTCGAGCTGACCGGCACCGAGCGCACCACGGCGGCGTACCGCGAGCTTCGTACCGGCCCACCCGCCGCGGACCTGGCCGTGGCGATCGTGCTGGATCGGGACGATCCGGTCCCGAGCCTCCCGTCCGACATCCCGCCCGCCCCCTCGGGGGAGTACGGCACCCTTCGCGGCCTGGTCGAGCTGGCCGCCCGAATCCAAGGAACCACATCATGATCACCAAGCAGGAACGCGCGCGGATCAGCGAGGACGCCGCTCTGGGGGCCGGGAATGTGATCCACCGGCTGAAGGCGTACGGCAGATCCCTCGACGAGCAGGTCCTGTGGACCGACGCCACCTGGCAGGCCCCGGACGGCGGCCACCCCGAGGTGCTGACCCTGGGCGAGCTGCACGAGGCCGTGGAGATCTACGCGAGCTGGTACCACGCACAGGGCGTCGGGCCCCGCGACCCGGTGGCGATCCAGACCTATTCCAGCACCGAGTTCGCCATCAACTTCCTCGCCCTCACGTCCCTGGGCGCGATCCCCTCCTTCGTCAACGGCAACCTCCGCCCGGAGATCGCCCGCGAGTATGTGCGGCGCCAGGGCGCGGTGGGAGCCGTCACCGACCGGGCCCATCACGCGGTCCTCGCCCCCGGCCGTGCCGAACTGGGCCTCGGCTTCTGTGTCACGGCGGCCGACATCCGCGCGGAGGACCGCGAGCCCGTCCCCGCGGCCTATCCGTACTCCCACCACGCCACCGATCCGATCATCATCTCGCACTCCTCGGGCACCACCGGGATGCCCAAGGCCGTTCCGCACACGCATCAGACCCTGCTGTATGCGCAATTGCACCGGCTGAAGCTGTCGGTCGGCTCCGCGATGGGCAGGCTGCTGGTCGCGCTGCCCGGCTCGCACAACGCCGCCATCTCGGTCATGCTGTTCGGCTTCCTGCTGCGCTCGCCCGTATCCATGCTGTCCAGCCAGAGGGGGATCGACGTCCTGGACGCCATGGAGTCGTTCCGCCCCACCACGGTGTTCGCGTTCGCCGGAACCTACGGGGAGATGGCGGCCCAGGATCTCTCCGCCCGCGATCTGTCCAGCGTGGAGGCGTGGTACAACACCGGGGACGCGGCGCACGAGACCCATATCAAGGCGCTGATCGAGCAGGGCAGCCATGAGACGGTCGGCCGGGACCTGAAGCGGTGCCGGGTCCCCGGCTCCGTTTTCACGGACGGACTCGGCTCCTCCGAGACCGGCTACTCGCTCTTCCACAACGGACACAAGCCCGGCAGGTCGTCCTTTTCGCGCTGCGTCGGGAAACCGATGAGCTTCGCCGAGGCGGCGGTGCTCTCCGAGGACGGCACACCGCTGCCGCCCGGCGAGATCGGCCGCCTCGGCGTGCGCTCGCCCACGCTCACCCCCGGATACTGGAACGACTCGCTGACCTTCCACCGGCTGCGGCTCGGTGGCTACTGGCTCACCGGCGATCTGTCCTATCGGGACGAGGAAGGAAACTTCTACCACCTGGACCGCGCGCCGGACGCGATCCGCACCCCCACGGGCATCGTGTTCAGCACCCGCACCGAGGAGTTGCTGCTGCGCGAGATGCCCGGGCTCGACGACTGCACGGTGGTGGCGGTCGCGCCCGAGGGCGTACGAGCGGACTGGGACGGCGACGGGACCGCCGACGCCTACGCCCTCCTGCAGGTGCGCGCGGACGCGGCGGACACGGAGACCGATGACGCCCGATGGACGGCCGAGGTCAACCAGGTGCTGGTCGCCGCGGGTTTCCCGCAGCTGACCGGAGCGCTCCGGATGGACGCGAGCGAGGTGGTGAAGGGAGCCACCGGCAAGGTGCTCAAGCGGGAGATGCGCGAACGCTTCCGGGCCCGGGTGGCCGCCGGCGAGCTGGACGGGAAGCTGCGATGACCGCGATCGACCGTACGAGTCCCGGTACCAGTCCCGGTACGAGCCCCCGGCCCAGGACCATGGACGTGTACCGGCAGTGGTGGCTGCACGACGCACGCTGGTACCAGGGGGTGGCGAAGAGGTTCGGACACGCGGTGGCCAATGAGATCAACGCCGAGGCGCTGCGGTATGTGGCCGTCCAGGTGGGCAAACGGGTAGCCCGTCAGTTCGGCGGGAAGCCCGCGGTGGACCTTGAGGAGCTCCGCCGCCGCTACGACGCCTGTTCCGAGTGGATGTTCCCGAGCGAGCTGCGGGACGGGGCGACCGCGGTGCTCCCGGACGGGGAGATCGAGCTGACCATGCGGCAGAACTTCGCCGTGGTGATGGTCCGGATGGCCGGTTCGCTCGACGGCTACAAGTGCCCGTGCACCGACATCCACGCCGGCTGGTCGGAGGGGCTCGGGGTCGAACTCACCCGCAACTGCGCCACCGCGTGTTTGCGGGACGGCGACCCCGCCTGCCGGCTCCTGATGCGGGTCGGGAGCCCGGTATGACCGCTCGTGTCCTTGTCGCCGGAGCCACCGGGGTGATCGGCCGTGCACTGGTTCCGCTGCTCCGGGCCGGCGGCCATCATGTGACCGCGGTGGTACGGGAGCCGTCCCGGGCGGCCGGGCTGGCCCTGGACGGCGTCGTGGTGGCCGACGCGCTGGAAGCCGAGGCAGTGCGCGCGGCAGTGCTCTCGGCCCGGCCCGAGGTGGTGGTGCATCAGCTGACCGCCCTGCGCGGCCCCACCGCGGAGGGCCTCGAGCGGACCGCCCGGCTGCGCACCGAAGCCACCGCGCATCTGATCGCGGCGGCCGAGGCGGCCGGGGCGGAACGGATGGTGGCGCAGAGCATCGCGTTCGCCACGGCTCCCCGCGGCGGGCCGGTGCTCACCGAGGACGCACCGCTGTATGTCGACGCACCGGATCCGGGCTGGGCGCTCACCACGCGCGCGATCGCCGAACTGGAGCGCCGGGTGCTGGGCGCCGCACACCTCTCCGGGACCGTACTGCGCTACGGAACCCTGTACGGGCCGGGCACCCTCTACCACCGCGGCGGTGCGATCGGCGGCGCGGTGGCGCGCGGCAGGCTGCCACTGCCGGAGTCCGCCGCCGGGGTCACCTCGTTCCTGCACATCGAGGACGCCGCACGGGCCGCGGTGTGCGCCGTCGAAGCCGATACCGACGGTGTGTTCAACGTGGCCGATGACGACCCGGCACAGGCCGCGGTCTGGCTGCCCGAGTACGCCCGCCTGCTCGGAGCGCCCCCGCCCCGTACGGTGCCGGCGCAACTGGCCGAGCGGTTGCTGGGCTGGCTCACCAGCTACCAGCTCACCGCCATGCGCGGCGCGGCCAACGACCGCGTACGGCAGGCGCTCAACTGGAAGCCCTCGGCACCGAGCTGGCGGACACGACTGGCCGACGACTGACCGGGCAGTGGGCCCACGAACGGCAATGGCTACCTACAGGGCGTCGGGTCCGGTGAGGCCGGGGTGATTGACGCGTCGCCGCATCGCGGGGAGGTGGCCGGCGAGCAGGGCGATACCGAGCATGTCGACGATGGCGAGGGCCGCCATCGGTATCCAAGTGGCGGCCGGTCCATGGGCGAGAAGCACGGCCATGAGCGCGGGCGTGACCACGTCACCGATGCTGAAGGCCATCTGGGAGAGCGAGTTGTACCGGCCGCGACTCGCCGCGGTGGCACAGTCGTTGACGATGGGCGACACGATCAGGCTCTGGATCAGCTCGCCGACGGTCACCAGGACGACCGCGACGAGAGCGAGACAGATACTGAGGGCCGACGGCACATACGCGCAGCACAGCACCGCGACAAACGCACCGCCGACGATGGCCTGCGATGCCATCAGGCTGCTCCATCGCCGATGCCCGGTGATCGCGGCGCCCACGGGCGTGGCGCCCAGCGCGCCGAGTACGGCGTTGACCGCGAGGATGGTGCCGGGTATCCACGGCGGCAAGTGCACCGTGTTGACGAGGAAGACGGGAACGGCGAGGCCGAAGGCGAGCGAGAGCAGGGCGAGGCCGAAGTTGAGCACGACGAACCCGAGGAAGGGCTGGTCCCGGAGCGTGCTCGCCCAGCCCCCCTTGGCGGTGTGTTGTGGCGAGTCGTCGTGTTCTGGCGCGCCGCTGACGCCCACGGCGTGCGCACCGCCTGAGGAGTCGAGCCGTGTCAGGATCGCCGCGACGGTGAACGACAGGGCGTTGACGGCGGCGATCGTGGTGTATCCGTTCACCCCGCCGATCGCGACAGCGAGGCTCGCGCCGAGAGCGCCGACGCCGAGACCCGCATGGCGCAGCGTGGTGATCAGGGCGAACCAGGATTCCTGGCGCTTCCCCTCGGCGACATCATGCACCAGGGCCGGATAGGCCACCC
Organism: Streptomyces sp. NEAU-YJ-81; assembly: GCF_017592595.1. Classification (NCBI taxonomy): domain Bacteria; kingdom Bacillati; phylum Actinomycetota; class Actinomycetes; order Kitasatosporales; family Streptomycetaceae; genus Streptomyces; species Streptomyces sp. NEAU-YJ-81. The sequence goes on from NZ_JAGFNO010000015.1 coordinate 159,651, forward strand.
AGAACGCCGAGTTGCCGAGCTGCACGACGACCGCGGCGCTGAGCAGGTGACCGAAGGAGCCCACGAACAGGTAGTTGAAGAACCCGACCGCCTGGATGAGATTGGAGACGATCACCGTGCCGCGGGCGCCGAACCGATCGCAGAACATTCCGGCGCCCGCGGTCGCCGGAATGCGGACCAGCGCCGCGATGGACAAGGCCAGTCCGACCCTGCCGAGGGTCAGCTCGGTCGTCGCGGTGAAATAGAGGATCGAGAACGGCAGAAAGAGGCCGGTGCCCAGGGCATCGATGGACAGCGCGGAAAACAGGCGCCGGTGGCCACGAGCGTCGGGAAGCCATGCGCGCACAGCAGAGCCCTTTCGGGGACGTCCCAGCCGCACCACGTCTCATGCGACCCCACCCCGAAAAGGGCAAGACGAGCAACATATGAAGTGCCCGCACAGCGTGTCAAGCCTACGGACGCGGGCGGTGCGATCCCGAGGCGGACCGCACCGCTCCGGCATCCGACGCAACGCGGCGCCGGTTCGCGAAGGTCAGGTGCCGATCCCTTGTGGGTAGCTGAAGAAATTGGTCGGATCGTACGTCCGATTCACTCGGACCAGCCGGTCGTAATTCGCGCCGTAATACGCCCGCCGCCAGTCCTTCAATGTCGGGTCCGGGAAATTCTGATAGGAATGCGGCGGAGGCGTTTCACCGAAAATGCTCTGGTAGAACTCGCTGAGCCAGTGAAGATTCGCCGTGGCAACGCGCGGCGGATCATAATCCGCCCAGGAGGTCTCGGCGGCGAGGACGAACACCCCGTTCCGGTGCACGAACGCCGTCGCGTCCGGCGGCACTTGGTTGATCTCGCCACCGAGGGCGAACATGGCGAACCCGGCCCCGTCCTCGTTGTCGCTGCCGGGCCAGTCCAGCAGCTGCTCGGCGGCGGCACCGATCTGCTCATCGGTCAGGAGCGTCCGGGAGGTGAGAACCGCCGACTTGGCGGCGAACTGTTGCACCGGCGTGGTCGCGCTCAGCAGCGCGCTCGCCTGACCCGGAGTGACCTCGCGGACGGACGCCTTGTTGCGGGCGCGCTCCTCCGCCGTGCCGATGGCGAGCAGCGGAGCCAGGATGGTGCGCAACTCCTCGAGGTCGCCGTAGTACTGGCCGATGGCATTGACGCCCGCGTTGGCGCGGATCTCCTCCCTGGTGAGCCCGTGGGTCCCCATGCCGACGCGGAGATGGAATCGCTTGTCCTCCAGGGTGTGCACGGCGATCTGTTGCGCGGCGGCGATCACCGGCAGTACCGAGTCCAGGCTCCAGCGCAGCTCGTAGAAGCCCACGTCGCCCTGGAACCGCTCGTACTGGAACGTAAAGGAGGTATTGACACCGAAGTTGTTCCCCGCCCCGCCGCGACAGGCCCAGAACAGATCGGGGTGCGAGTCCTGACCGGCCTCCACCACGCGGCCGTCGGCGAGTACCACGGTCGTCGAGACCAGCCGGTCACAGGTCAGGCCGAACATCTTGTCGCTGAAGCCGATACCGCCGCCCAGCACCAGCCCGGCCACCCCGACCGTGGGGCAGCGGCCGGTCGGCACGAACATGCCGCCGTCCTCCAGCATCGGGTGCAGGTCGGCGTTGGTGACGCCGGCTCCCACGGTGAGGGTGCCCGCGTCGTGAACGACCCTCATCCGTCCGTAGGTCCGGGTCCGCGAGCGGGCACCCGGCAGCGGGGTGGAGACGATGCTCTTCATGCGGGCCATGTTGAGCAGCAGACCGGTGGTGGCGGAGTACCCGGCGTAGTTGTGGCCCAGCCCGGAACGAGGCACGGCGGGCAGCCCCACCGCGCGGGCCCAGCGGACCGACGCACGGACATCCCTGGTCGTGGCGCACGCCACGATCCCCGCGGGGCGGATCCCGGCGTAGCGGTGGTTGAACGGAAGCGCCAGCGGCGGGTAGCCGGAATCTCCCGGCCGATAGAGGGTGGAACGGGACGACAGCGCCTGAGCCAGCAGCTCCCAGTCCCGTTCGCTGACCCGGTCCGCCACCTCGGTGGGTGGCGCGGCAGCGGCGGGCGATGATGGCAGGCCCGCCACCTCCGTGCCCCAAACACCCACAGTGCCCGCCCGCAGTACGTTCCGCCTGTTGATCAACGTGGCTGCCCTCACAAGAAGCGCTCCGGAGACGCGATCGTCTCCCTCTCTCGCAAAGTCAACCGGCCATCGGCCGGCACAGCCGCACAACGGATTCCCGCCCACAGACCCGCAACCCGAAAGGAGGCCGACCTGCCGCTGAATGCCCCAGCCCGGTACGACGAAGTCGGCACCGTTGACGGCCCGGGTGCGGCCGGAGGCGAGCAACCGCACGACCTCGGCCCTCGTGGGGGCGATCGTGGAACGGGCGGCGCACGATCCGATGGCTGCCCGCATCGCACAGGACGCCAGCAACGCGACACGGTCGGCCTTCGCAGTGGTGACCGGTGCCGGCAAGGGCATCGGGTCTTGAGGTGACGCGCGCTCCCGAAGCGGACGGCATACGGGTCGCCGACGCCGCCGCCCGCACCATCACCCCGGAGCTGAAGGAGGCCCCCCATCAGTCGACGGCCTTCAAGTCGCCCAGCATGGCTGCGAGTTCGAGCTCGGTGCGGCCACGGGTCTGGAAGCCCCGCTTGAACAGCTCTGCCGTGCGTTGCTGCGTTGCCGCACTGCGGACGAGCTGCTGGAACAGAGCGGCATCCGCGCGTACGTGGGCGGGAGTCGGCAGGCTGATGGCGTTGATGGCGGCCTTGGTCGCGATCAGTGCGTCGCGGGGGAAGGTTCCCATGCGCGCGGCAATGCCGGCTACGAACTCGTCCAGTTCGGCTTCGGGCACCGCGCGGTTGATCCAGCCGTAGCGTTCGGCGAGTTCGGCATCGAAGTCGGCCGACGTCAGCACGGCTTCGAGTGCCCGGCCCCGGCCCAGCAGCCGGGTGAGGTGCTGGATCGCTCCCGCGCCGGGCGGGGTGCCGATGCCGACTTCGGGCTGGGAAAGGACGGCGTTCTCCCGGGAGGCGAAGCGCATATCGCAGGCGAGGAGGAACTCGCTGCCCGCCCCCCGTGCTCGGCCGCGCAGCTTGGCGATGGTGACGGCCGGTACCTCGCTGAGCCTGCGGAACAGCATTCCCAGCGAGGCGTCGCCCGGACCTCCGGCCTTCGCGGCCTCGGCGGTGTATTCGGGCACTTTGGTCAGGTCGACGTGCGGGAAGAAGAAGTCGGGATCCGCGCTGTCGAAGACCACCACTCGTGCGGTCGTCGGTTGGGAGAGTTCTTCGAGCAGTTGGACCAGGTCGCGCACGACCTCGGGACCGATGAGGTTGATCGGCGGGGCGTTGAAGGTGGCGGACAGGACATTGCCGTCCAGGCTGGTGCTGATGGTTTCGTACGAGGCGGTCATGTGCTCTTCCTCTCGGCGCTGATCGCGGCCCGGTGGCCATCCCGGCTGTCCAAGCTGGTGCCCCTCGAACCACAGCACGACCGACGCGTCCATCTCCCCGCACTCAGTCACACATTCGTGTGAGCGAGTGCTCCGGTTGGCGGAAGTCGCACGTCGGAGTACTCATTCGGCGGTGGTCAGGCGCGACCCCGATCGGATTCGAGGTGGCAGGCTTCCCGGGGCGTGGCCCGTACCACGCTCCCAGCGGGAAGGCGGTACCGGATGCATGGCCTCGAAGTCATCGTGGTGGTGCTCGCCGCGGTACTGACCATGACGTGGCTGGCTCGCCGCCTGCGCTGGAACGAGCCGGTCATGCTGGTGGCGGGCGGCTGCCTGATCGGCCTGATTCCCGACTTCCGCGGGCCGGCCCTGCCGCCCGAGGTGGTCCTGCTGCTGTTCCTGCCCCCACTGCTCTACTGGGAGTCGCTGACCACCTCCCTCCGTGAGATCCGGACGAACGTGCGCGGCATTGTGCTGCTCGCGACCGGTCTGGTGCTGGCCACCGCCGCCGCCGTGGCCTCGGTGGGGCACGCGCTGGGTCTTTCCTGGCCGCTCGCCTTTGTCCTCGGTGCCGTCGTCGCCCCCACGGACGCCATCGCCGTGGCGACGGTCGCCCGTGGGCTGCCCCGCCGGATCCGGACCATCCTCCGGGCGGAGAGCCTGATCAACGACGGCACCGCGCTCACCCTCTACGCCGTGGTGATCGGCGTCGCCGTCGAGGGGCTGGCCGTCACCTGGACGGACACCGCCGTGCGATTCCTGCTCGCCTACGCGGGCGGGGCCGCGATCGGTTGCGGATGCGCCGCCGTCGTGGTCGCTCTGCGCAGGCGGCTGCGTGACCGCAGCGTGGAAAACGCCTTGGGCGTGCTCACTCCGTTCGCCACCTATCTGCCCGCGCAAGTGCTGGGCGTCTCCGGCGTCCTGGCGGTGGTCACCTGCGGTCTCATCCTCAGCCAGGCGGGGCCCAAGGTGATCAGTGCGGGCTCCAGAGTGCAGATCATCTCTTTCTGGGAGGTGAGCACCTCCCTCCTCAACAGCGCCCTCTTCGTCCTGGTCGGCGTCCAGACGCCCGCCATCGTCAGCGGGATCGGCTCCGTCTCCCCGGGACACGCGGTCATCACCGCCTCGCTGGTCAGCGGTGTAGTGATCGCCACCCGACTGCTGTGGCTGTACTCGGTGCCCTACATCATCCGCGCCGTCGACCGCCGCCCGGTCCAGCGCACGCTGCGCTACGGCGCCCGGCAGAGGTTCCCGGTCGCCTGGAGCGGGGTGCGCGGTGCCGTCTCGCTCGCGGCCGCACTCGCCGTCCCGACCGCCACCGCCGCGGGCCGGCCGCTCGCGGGACACGGCCTGCTGGTCTTCACCGCCGTAACCGTCATCCTGGTCACGCTGGTCCTCCAGGGGACGACGATGCGCGCGGTGATCCGCTGGTCGGGACTGCACGGCGATCCCGACGAGACCGCCGAGGAACGCCGCGCCCATCGTCAGATCATCGCCGCCGCGTTGGAGGCACTTCCCGACCACGCCAGGCGTCTGAAAACTCCGCCGGAGACCGCCGACGCCATCCTGAGCGAACTGCGCCAGTACGCCGCCGAGAAGGCGGAACCACCGGATACCGACGACACCGGTGTGCGGGCCGGGCTCGAACTGCGCCGCGCCCTGATCGGCGTCGAACGCAGCGCCCTGATCCGCCTGCGGGACCAGCGCAGCATCGACGACATCGTTCTACGCCGACTGCAGTCGCTGCTGGACACCGAGGAGATCAGGATTGAGCTGGCCCTGCGTGCCTTCACGGGTCGGCCGCCGTGAAGACCGCCTTGTCGAATCGAGCCCGTCCGAAGCGCGGTCGCTCCTCGCCGGGCCGGCACAGTGCGTCCAGCAGCTCACCGCTCGAATCCGCCGATCCTGATACCCGTGCATCCGACCGGCTCGTCCTCTGTGGCCCCGTCAGCGCAGTGGTTCCATTCCGGCGCAGTGATATCCATGGGGGCCATCCCACCAGCGAGCAGGGGCCGGTTCGCAGCCACTTCACGGGTGTCCGTGCCTCCAGCGGGCATCCGAACGTGTCCCGACCGCGTTCACACTTCGGGGTCGATTTTCGAAGAGAGGAAGAACAGGCCGAGAGCGAGCACCAGGAACAATGCCGCCAACTCACTGTCCCGCAGGTACAGAACGACGGTGACGACGGAGGAGGCGAGCCCGAGCAGGCCGGTGACGCGGCCGAGGATCCGCCGAGGACGGGCAGAAGGCCCGGACAGGCGCTCGGGGACCGGGTCCTTGGCGTTCTGCCAATACGGAAAGGGCCCCGGCCGGTAATGCCAGCCGTCCTCCCTCAGCTGCTGAACGGCGGGGTGGCGGCGCGCGTGGCGCAGATGGCGGGGCCCGAGGCGGTTCCAGGGCAGCCACGCCTGGCGGGTCGCGATCCACACCGGTGTGGGAAGGCAGGCCACCACCGCCCATATCACCGCGTTGACTCTGCCGGCCGATGTGCTCGGCAGGATCCTGAGAAGCGTGTCCAACTGACCGCTGGCGGCGTATGCGATCGGCGCGGCGATGGAGAGCGCCATCATGAACTGCTCGAAGATGTGGCCGTGATGGCACCGCTCACAGCGTGGCACACGGACGCTGTTGCTCTGCCACTTGGTGCGGATGCCCAAATACCAGGTCGGGTTGGACTGCACATCCCTGTGCAACCCGACGACACGATCGTGCCGCGTGGCCGTGGTATCGCTTGCGCAGAACCAGCACTGTCGCGTCATGAGCATCTCCTGGAACCGTGCCGGCCGACGTCGGCACACCGACCAGTATGCTGCGGCGCGTCATGCGAACCATGCCCGTCATCGTACGGATCCGTGCCGGGACCCGTCCCATATCTCGCGCGGTACCTGGCCAGTCCAGGCTGTGTACGGTGACGCCGCACCGCTGCCAGGGTGGCGCGTGAGGTGGCGGGGTGCCGCCCCGGACCTCGCAGTGGCCCCGCGTCCTATGCGTACGTCGGACGGGGTCGGGGACGGGGCCTGATGACGGTGCCGAGGACGTGGGTTGCGGGGAAGTAGCCGGTCTCCCGGGAGTCGTAGCTGCTGTGTGTGTTGTCGTCCAGGAGCACCAGCCGATTCGACGATCACGCGAGCACCTACGTGCCACCGCTCACCGAACACCCCATCGCCGTAGGGCAGTTACTCCAGCAGACCAGCGGACTGCCGGAGTACTCCGCACCGGCCGACTGGAACCGGCCCGGCACGCCCGAGGACTGTCCGGCCCTCGCTCTCAAGGAGAAGGCCGCCTTCGAGCCCGGCACCGACTGGGGCTATTCCAACACCAACTACCCGGTGCTCGGCATGGTGATCGACAAGGCATCGGGGGTCGACTTCCGCACATACATCGAGCGCACCATTCTGCGTCCACCGCGCCTGAACGACACCTACTGGCCCGCACCCGGCGAACTGTCCCTGCGCGGGACCCACGCCCGCAACTACAGGGTGCACCCCGCGTATCCGGAGGCCGGACGGATGGATGTGACCGAGCTCCCCGGGTACTACGAGTTCGGCGCATCCGGCGGGCTTGTCTTCACACCCGGGGACCTCCGGCGGGTAGCCCCTACGGCTACGGCATTGCCTCGATCCCGCTCAGCCGCGGTGGCGTCTACTGGGGCCATGGCGGCGATCTGCCCGGCGACTCAGTGGCCGGCGGCCGGGCCACGTCCGGCCGCGGCACCATGACCGTCTACACCACGACGTGGGCGGCTGAGGACGAAAGCCTGCGCCATCTCCAGGGGGCGGTGGACGCGGCCCTGTGCGGCAAGAGCCGCTAGCCGCCATGCGCCCGCCCTGGCGTCCTTGGGCCCCCGGGGCCGGGGTGAAGTGGCCTGCGGCATACGGGGAGCGGTGCGTGCCGGATACTGTCGCCGGGCAGCCGAGCGAGAGGTCATCCATCCGTGAATCCGGGCATCGTCGGGCAGGCGGTCGGCCTGTTCGCCGTCACCAACGTCGACGACATCCTGATCCTGTCCCTGTTCTTCGCCCAGCGCGCCCGCCACCGCGGATCGGCCCGCCGGATCGTGCTCGGCCAGTACCTGGGCTTCGCCGCGATCCTCGCCGTCGCGGCCGCCGCCGCGTTCGGCGCGACCTTCCTGCCCGAGAGGGCCATCCCCTACCTCGGCCTGCTGCCCCTCGCCCTCGGGCTCAAGGCGGCCTGGCAGGCATGGAAGCAGTGGGGCGAGGGCGACGACGAGGATGGTCACGGGGCGGAGGGCGGCGGGCCCAGAGCACTGGAGGTCGCCGCGGTCACCTTCGCCAACGGCGGGGACAACATCGGTGTCTACGTCCCCGTGTTCGCCACCGCCGGAGCGGGCGGGATGAGCGTGTACGCGGTCGTCTTCCTCGCCCTGGTCGGCGTGTGGTGCCTTGTCGGCCGGTTCTTCGCCAGCCGCCCGGTCATCGCCAAGGCGCTCAGCCGGTGGGGCCACGTTCTGCTGCCGCTGGTGCTGATCGCCCTCGGCCTGCTCATCCTGATCGAGGGCGGCGCCTTCGGTCTGTAGGGCCCCGGGATTCGGTTCGACCGTCATGACCTGGGAAAACATCAGGGTCTGTCCCCCGTGCGAGCTACGCGCAGATGTCCACCGTGCGGTGACGATCTCGGGCCGCCACATCCGTAGCGTTCGGAGCAGCCGCGGCGCTCCGGCCGCGGATCTGGCGAAGGACTGAGGATGCAACGTTCCTACGTGGCAGAGTTGGCCGCGCCCGGTCACAAGGTGCCGGTGCGTGCCTGCGTCGACGAGCCGAGTCAACCGATATGGCTGTTCCCCTCGGTCGGCGAGTACCCGGTCTACGGCGACTTCGTGTACGACGTGATGCTCGCGGACGAGCGTCGGATGAGCCGGTACACCCGGGCTGTCCGGCGCTTTGCTCCCGGCCGGACGGTGCTCGATATCGGCACGGGGCAGGACGCGGTGTGGGCGCTGGCCGCAGCCCGTGCCGGAGCGCGGCATGTATGGGCCGTGGAGGTCATCCCCAAGTCCGCGCGGATTGCCCGGAAGAACATCGAGCAGGCGGGTTTCGCCGACCGGATCACGGTGGTCGAGGGGCTGTCCACCAAGGTTGAGCTGCCCGAACGCGTCGATATGTGTGTCTCCGAGATCATCGGCACGCTCGGCGGCTCGGAGGGTGCGGGGCCGGTGCTGCGGGACGCGCGGGAGCGCCTGGTGAAGCCCGGTGGGATGTTCATTCCGCACCGCAGCGTCACCACGGCCGTCGCCCTGGACCTGGGCAGCGCGACAGGAGGCGAACCGCCCGGTTTTCCGCCCGCCGCCTTCGGCTTCGTGGAAGAGATATTCGCCGCGGTGGGCCGCCCCTTCGACCTGCGGGTCTGTCTCGCGGGGTTGCAGGACGTCCCGAAGGTGCGGGAGCGGTCGTATCTGTCCGGCGCCGTCGAGGTGGAGCCGCTGGAGTTCAACGGCGATCTGCGGCCGGAGGGCGTCGACACCGCCGAGCTGACGTTCACCCGGCCGGGCAGCTTCTCCGGGCTCGCGCTGGGCATGCGGCTGTGGGTGGCCGAGGACGACGTGCCGATCGACTCACTGTTCGAGTGGAGCAATTGGACCCCCGTCTACGCCGCGCTGTCGGAGGAGGGCCTGCCGGTGCGGCCGGGCGACCGGTTCGCGTTCGAGTTCACCACGACGATGAGCGACGACGGAGTACACCCCGACTACGCGCTCACCGGCGAACTGCACCGTGGCAGCGGTCCGGCGGTGCCGTTGCGCTGGGACTCGGCGCACCATCCAGACGGTTTCCGCGAGTCGTTCTTCCATCGCTGGATGTTCCCCGAAGCCTGAGACCACCTCATCCCCATCCTGCGGGACCCGCCCGTCCGGCCGTGTGCTGAGCGGTGAGGCGAAACCTCATGCCGGAGGGCCGCCCCCGCGTCCGCGCGGAAACGGCCCCTGAGCTTCGCATACGCCGGTTGGGGACGCAGGAGGTGAATCCCCCGCCCCTGGGCCCCGTTACTCGCCCGCTTCGGCGGCCGGGCGGGGACCGCCGAAGCCGTGCGCGGAGAGGTCGAACCAGTTGCCCTCCGGATCCATGGCCCGATACTCGGCGAAGGGGCGGTTGGTGAAGCGCTCCGCGGGCTCCTCGGCGCCGGAGGCGACCAGTGCGGCGGATATCTCGGATGTGTCGGCGACGTGGAATCCGAAGTGGTTCATGCCCAATGGGGTGTCGCCGTCGAGTTGATGCTTGATCAGGGCGAGGCTCAGATACCCGTCGGAGAGGAAGCAACTGCCGTCGGGGTCCCGGTGGAAGAGTTCCATGCCGAAGATTTCGCTGTAGAACTCGGCCAGCTTCTCGGGGTCGCGGGCAACGAGCGCCAGATGCCGCAGTTTTGGCCTGCCCGGGGTGGACGCGTCAGACATGGGTAATTCCCTCAGTTCTCGGAGGCCGGCGGGGTGGCCGGTCGGGGGGCAGGAATCATGTTGTGGAAAGCGGTGATCCGCCAGGTGCCGTCGGCGCCCGCTGCCGCGTCCCGTTCCACGACGGCGAGGGCATGGGTGCGGGCGAGGCTGGTGCCGTCGGAGGCGACGACGGTCGATTCGACGTTGACCGTGGCCAGATCCCGGCGCGGATAGCGGATGGACTGAACCCGCGCGTCCAGACGAGTGGAGCGGTACGCGGTGCGGAAGAGCTGGTCGTGACCGGCGGCGATACCAGCTCGGCCGGGTGGTTTCTCACCGCGCACTGTGGTGAAGTCGCAGTCTTCGGCGAAGACGGCGGCGAAGGAGTGGGCGTCGCCCTCGGCCCAGCCGCGCGCCATGGCATCCCAGAGCCCCTGGATCCGCTCGTCGTCGGTCGCGGTCACCGGCCTCACACCCCCACCACGGCGTTGGTCCGTATCCGCAGCGGCAGTTCAACGCACGGCTGGTGAGGGTTCTCGGGTGGGGGTGGCGCCCAGGCGGCGAGGGCGTGGTACATGACATCGCCGCGACGTTCCAGGTAGCAGATGAGGTTGACGGGCCAACCGGTGTTGCCGAAGACGTGCTGATCCATCGGGGTGGGGCGCTCGCTGAGGATGAGTTTCCGCTCCTCCGGCGGGCCTATGCGATGCCAGTCGGGGTGCATGTGCACGGACCCCAGGATCTCCAGACCGTCGGCCTCGGCCTCGCGCGAGGCCCTCAGCAGGTCGTGGGAGTCGATCCACCAGCCACGTGTCTCGTTCTCGTACGCCGGGCCGAAGAGCGGCACGATCGACTCGGTGAACTCACGGCGCGCGGCCGGGTCGGTGGTACGGGCATTGCGGCCGAACGCGACGCGCTCGACGGTGAATGCCGCATGGTCTGCCGAACCTACGAGGAGAGCGAAGCACGGCAGTGGTGTTTCGGAGGTGATGCGTCGGTATTCACCGACGGCCACCTCGAGGAATTCATCGAGCGCCTGATCCTCTATCAGGACCGTACAACCTTCACCTAAATGCGACGCGCGCATGTCAACCACCTCTTGGCGTGGATGTCGAATGCGGTGGGGGAGCGGAGCCGTCGTACTGTATCCCGGTATTCTTGAAGTTTCAAACGGCATCCGTGCCTTCATCCCTGCGTTCAGGTATCGGGCCCTGACCGGCCCCAGGGATGGCCGCATGTCGCACCGCTACCGGCTGCACGGCGGAGCCGCTCACCTCTCCACTCACCGCATCCATCGCGGCGCGGAACCGCGCTCCGCGCCGCCCCCGCCCCGTAGCTCAGCCGTCTTCGGTGACCAGGGTGTAACGCACGGTCTGGGCCTGGATGAGGCCGTCACGGAAGACGAAGGTGTCGACTCCGTCCTCCACTCGCGCATGGGCGGTGGCGGCCGACCATTCGAGAAAGAGCACGTCATCGGCGAACTGAGGCTTCAAGTCCCATGCGGCGTCCGGGAGATCGCTGAGCAAGGTGCCAATGCCCTGCTTCACTCCGTCGCGCCCCCGCAGCACGCCGGAAGGAGTGACGAAGACCGCGTCTTCCGCGTAGTTGGCGCTGATCTTGTCCAAGTCTCCTGAGCCGAGCGCTTGGCCGTGGTCGTGGAAGATCTGTTCGGGCGTCCGGGTCATCGCTGCAACCATTCCGTTCTCAGGTATGTGATGCGCTCTCCCGGTCGGTGGGAAAGCGCGCCGCCCACTGGGCGTGACTCCGAGAAAATAATTGCATACGCCGTTCATTGCAAGCGCCGTCTATTGCGGGGTTCCGACGTCTGGCGCCCGGACGCCGGTCACGGCTTCTCCTCGCGCTCTTCCCGCGCCGCGCGCGCCCGGGGGGCTCGCTCGCCGGTCCCGTGCTGTCGATCGTCTTCCATCCCGCGCCGCGCGCGCCCGGGGGGCTCCGGGCTTCGCCTCCTCTCGGAGGGGCCGCGGGGGGTGCACGGTACGATTCAGACCATGTCAACACTCCGGCTCTCGACGACGTCGTACGTGGTTCTCGGGATGATCGCGATGCGTGGCCCGTCCACCCCCTACGACCTCAAGCGTGCGATCGGCCGGTCTGTGGGCTACTTCTGGAACTTCCCGCACGCTCAGCTGTATGCGGAGCCCAAGAGGCTTCAGGAGGCAGGGCTCCTGGATGTGCATGAGGAGGACACCGGGCGGCGGCGCAAGATCTACACGATCACCGAGGCGGGCGACGACGCGCTGCGGGGCTGGCTGGCCGAACCGGTCAAGGAGCACTTCGAGCTGCGCGACATCGCGGAGATCAAGCTGTTCTTCAACGAGTTGGCGGAGCCGGACGACGTGGCGCGCCTCGCCCGGGACCAGATCGAGCAGCACGAGCGGCGCATCGCGGAGTACGAGGAGATGCGGCGCCGTTACGGCGGGATCGAAGAGGTTTCCAGCCGTATGGTCACCCTCGAGCTCGGCCTCGGCATGGAATACGCCGCGCGCGACTTCTGGCGCGGTGTCCAGGCGCGCGTCGAGCGCGGTGAGTTCTCGTCCGTGAAAGGGCGGCCGATGGCCCGGTAGGGCCATCACGCGCTGACGCGTCGGCCACTCTCGCCGGGCGTCGCGGCCTCCGTGCGCCGCATCATCCCTTGAAGTCCGGCCGCAGGCCGCTACGCGCTGGGCGCTTGCGTCACTCGCGCGTGCGACGCGCGACGCCGTCACCCAGGCCCCGATGTGCCGGGACCGCCGCTTCCGGAGCGAGCATCGCACCGCGAAATGCCCCCGAAGGCTGGGCCGGCCGGCTCCGCGCCACTTTCTTGCGCACGTGCCCGGAGGGGCGGGGTGCGCCGTCGTCGTCCGGACCGTTGACACGTCCCCCAGGTCGGCGTAGCTTCCAACTCCAACCTCCAATAGTCTGAATCATACGGTGCGTATCGCACCATGTGATTCGCAGCTTCTGCCGAACACTGGTAGGCGCGTGTGGAACGGAGAGGACCGCGATGGATCTGAGCACGGTTCTGCGCTGGACAGCCGAGCGCTATCCGCATCGCCGGGCGGTCGGCGGCAGGACCCCGATGACGTACAGAGAGTGGGACGCCCACACCAATCAGCTGGCACGGGCGATGGCCGAGCTCGGTGTCCGTCCGGGGGAACGGGTGGTGCTCCTGAGCACCGGAGGCGAGCCGCTGGCCAGCCTCCATCTGGCGGCGCAGAAGCTCGGTGCCGCCTCGGTCCCCCTGTCCTTCCGCTTCGGCGCTTCGGAACTCGCCTACTGCATATCCGACGCGGAGCCGGCGCTGGTGATCGCGGACGACTCCACCTCGGCCGTCGCACAGGAGGCACTCGGTGCCATCGAGGCGGTGCCGTGGATCCGCTCGGGAGACCCGGTCGAGGCGACGATCGAACGCCTGGCGCGCACCCAGCCGGACGGACCGCTCGATGTCCAGGTGTCCGAGCAGGACATCAGCGTCATGCTCTACACCTCGGGGACCACGGGCAGGCCCAAGGGTGTGCCACGCACGCACAGCGCCGAGTACCACGCCTCGGTCGCCCACCTGCTGCAGAGCGGACAGTCACTCTTCGACACGACGCTCGGCGTGATGCCGCTGTTTCACACCATGGGGCTGCGCACACTCATCTCCACCGTCGTCGCCGCGGGCACCTGGGTTCCCCAGGCGAAGTTCGACGCCGAGGAGATGCTCGGCCTCATCGCCGACGAGGAGATCAGCTCGCTCTACCTGGTGCCCACGATCTACTGGTCGCTGTTGCGCACCGGCCGCCTGGAGCAAGCCACATCCGTACGCAAGCTGGCCTACGCCGGCGCTGCGATGACTCCGACGCTGGTGGAGCAGTTGGTGGACACGCTGCGGCCGGAGTCCTTCGTCAACCACTTCGGCAGCACCGAGATCTACACCTTCACCATCGGGGCCGACGTCATCGTGAAGCCGGGATGTGCGGGCCGGGCCGGGATCTTCTCCCGGGTCCGCCTGGTGGAGCCGGTCCCGGACGCCTCGCCCGATGCCGAGGTGGCACCGGGCGAGCAGGGGCAGATCGCCGTCTCCATGCGGAACCCGGATGCCTTCGCCGGCTACTGGCGCCGGCCCGACGCGAACGTCAAGTCGATTCGCGGTGGCTGGTACTTCCCCGGTGACCTCGCCGTCGCCGACGAGGACGGCGACCTGTGGGTCACCGGACGCGTCGATGACATGATCAACTCTGGCGGCGAGAACCTCTATCCGGACGAGATCGAGGACAAGCTGATCGGCTGTCCGGTGATCAGCGAAGTCGTCGTCGTCGGGCTCCCCGACGACCGTTGGGGACAGGCCGCCACCGCCTTCTTCGTCCCCGAGAGCGGGACGGCCCCCGACCACGCGCTGGCGGAGCTCCACTCCTATGTGCGCGAGGGCTCCGGACTGCCGTCCCTCAAACGCCCCAAGCGGCTCATCGCCGTCGAAGAAATCCCGAAGTCGGGCGCCGGCAAGATCCTCCGCCGCCGGCTGAGCTCCGGCGACTACCACTCGCTGGCCGACAGCGACACCGCGACAGACAGGTGAACCACGTGACCGCGACCATGGGACGGACGGGCCCGCCGACCGCACGGATCGAGGACCCCGCGCTGCTCACCGGCCGAGGCCGCTTCCTCGACGATCTCGACCCGCTGCCGGGCACACTGACCGCCGCGGTCGTCCGGAGCCCGCACCCTCACGCCCGCATCCGCGGCGTGAATCTCGAACGGGCGCGGCGGCACCCCGGTGTGGCCGCCGTGATCGGTCCCGATGAGGTCACCGCGACATTGCGGCCGTTCCCGCTCTCCCTCAAGACGCCCATGCCGTACTACCCGACGGGCACCGACAAGGTCCGGTTCGTCGGTGAACCGGTCGCCGTGGTGGTGGCGGGGGACCGCTACCTCGCGGAGGACGCCGCCGAACTCGTCGAGATCGACTACGACCCGCTGCCCCCGGTGGTCGACGTCGAAAAGGCGCTCCTGCCCGACGCCCCGCGACTGCACGAGGGCGCCGACAGCAACGTGGCGACCGATCGAACCTTCGAATTCGGTGATGTGGACGGCTGCTTCGCCACCGCCCACCACGTGGTGAAGGGCAAGTACACCTTCCCGCGGTACTCCTCGACCCCGATGGAGTGCTACGCGGTCATCGCCCAATGGCAGGACGAGGCCGACGGACCGGCCGTTCAGGCGTGGGCGAACTTCCACGGCCCGTTCTCCATGGTTCCGGTGCTGGCGGGGGCGCTGGGCGTACCCGCCTCCCGCGTCCGGCTGATGATCCCGTCCGACAACGGCGGCAGCTTCGGTATCAAGGCCGGCATCTACCCCTACGTGGCCCTGATGGCGCTGGCCAGCAAGCACGCCGGCCGCCCGGTGCGCTGGACCGAGGACCGCATCGAGCACATGCTCGCCAGCTCCGCCGGATCCGACCGCGTGATGTGGTTCGAAGCGGCGGTCTCAGCCGACGGCAAGGTGCGGGCGCTCAGCGCGGACCTGGTGGACAACGTCGGCGCGTATCTCCGCCCGCCGGAGCCCAGCACGCTGTACCGCTGCTTCGGCAACATCACCGGCGCGTACACGATCGACGCCGTGCGGATCCGCTCCCGCGCGGTCGTGACCAACAAGACACCCACCGGACTCAACCGTGGATTCGGCGGTCAGCAGCTGTACTTCGGCCTGGAACGGCTGATGGACAAGATCGCCGGGGTCTGCGGTCTGGACCCGGTCGAGCTGCGGCAGCGCAACTTCGTCGGCAGTGAGGCATTCCCGTACGCCACTCCGACCGGCGGCATCTACGACTCGGGCGACTACCGGCGCGCCATGGACATGCTGCTGAAGAACGCCGACTACCAGGCGCTGCGGGAACAGCAGCGCGCGGCGCGTGAGCGCGGCGAATACTACGGAATCGGCGTCGCCACCATCGTCGACCCGTCGGCGACCAACATCGGCTATGTGAGCCTGGCCACCCCGGCCGAGCAGCGCACGGCGGGGCGCGGCAAGTCCGGCTCCACCGAGCACGTGCGCGTCAGCGTCGACCTCAACGGCATCGTGTCCGTCCTGCTGGGCACCGTGCCCCAGGGACAGGGGCACGCCACGGTGGCACAGGCCGTGGTCGCCGAACAGCTCGGGCTGCCGCTGGATCAGGTCCGTCCGGTGGTCGAGATGGACACCGCCACCACCCCCTGGACAGTGACCTCCGGCAGCTATTCGTCGCGGTTCGCCCCCTTGCTGACCAGCGCGCTGGTCGAAGCCAGTGAAAAACTGGCGGAGACCGTCAAGGTCGCCGGCGCCATCTTGCTGGACGTCCGTCCGGATGAGGTGGAACTCGCCGACGGCCACATCCGGGTCCGGGACGAGCCCGAGCGGGCGGCGCTGTTCCGGCACGCGGCCGGGCTGGTCCACTGGGACCCTGGTGCGCTGCCCGAGGGCACCACCGCGCGGCTGTACGAGGAGGCCGCCTTCACGCCCCCGCAGTCGAAGGCCGCAAGCAGAAGCGATCAGATCAACTCGAGCCTGTGCTACGGATTCGTCGCCGAGCTCGTCACCGTACGCATCGACGCCGAGACCCGGCAGCTCCGGCTCGACCAGGTGGTGACCGTCCACGACCCGGGCACCATCCTCAACCACACGCTCCTCGAAGGCCAGATCCACGGCGCGCTCGCGCACGCCATAGGCGGCTCGATGTTCGAGGAGATGCGCTACACCGACGCCGGACAACCGACGGCGACCTTCATGGACTATCTCTGCCCCACCACGGCGGAGACCCGGTACGCGCTCAACAGCGACCACCTCGAGACGCCCTCCCCGCTCACCCGCCTCGGCGCGAAGGGGTGTGGCGAGGGCAGCAGCATGAGCCTTCCCGCCGCGATCGCGGGCGCGGTCGCCGACGCGCTCGCTCCGGCGGGTGTGGACATCACCACCCTCCCCCTCCACGGCAACGTACTCAACGAGCTGCTCAACGGCAGTGACAGCGAAAGGGACCTGTGACATGGCACTGACCGGAGGCCAGATCAGGCTGGACCGCGGCCACGACGGACGTGTCGCCTACCTGACCCTCGAGCATGGCAAGTACAACATCGTCACCATGGAGACCCGCCAGGTGATGGCCGACCGCTTCGCCGAGATCGACGCGGACCAGGACATCCAGGCCGTGGTCATCCGGGCCGAGGGCGAGCACTTCACCTCGGGTGGCGACATCCAAGGCTTCATGGAGGTGGAGCCTGCCGACCTCACCGACCTGGGTCAGAACATCACGGCTCCGTCCCGCAGCCCGAAGCCGGTCATCACCGCGGTCGACGGCTACTGCTTCGGTGTCGGCTTCGAGCTCGCGCTTTCCACGGACATCCGTATCGCCACCGAGCGCAGCCAGTTCGCCCTTCCGGAGATGCGCCTGGGCATGATCCCCGGCTCCGGCGGCACCCAGCGCCTCGCCCGGCTCATCGGTCTCTCCCGCGCCAAGTACCACGTCATGACGGCCACCCGCATCACGGCGCGGCAGGCCGGGGACTGGGGCCTGGTGTCGGCCGTGGTGCCCGATCGCGTGGCGCTGGACGCGGAGGTCGAGCGGGTGCTGAAGACGATGCTGGGCTACTCGCCACTGGCCTTGCGCACCGCCAAGGAGGTCCTGGACAAGGGGGTCGACGCACCGCTCTACTCCGGGATCGAGCTGGAGCGCAAGGCGTACGCGATGCTGCGGTCGAGCCACGACTTCGCCGAGGGCGTCGCCGCGTTCGGCGAGAAGCGTGCCCCGAAGTTCCAGGGCCGGTGATCTGATCCATGAAAGCCGCACCGTTCGCCTACGTTCGTCCCTCGCGTCTGTCCGACGCGATCGCCGAGCTGGCGGAGACCCGCGGGGGCGGCAAGGTCATCGCGGGTGGGCAGTCGCTGGCACCGGTGCTCGCCATGCGGCTCGCCCGCCCCGACACGCTGATCGACATCAACTCCATCGAGGAACTCGGGGCGCTGACCCGCTCCGGGCCGGCCCTGCACATCGGCGCGGTCGTAAGGCAGCGCCGTGTGGAGCGGGACCCGCTCAGCGGAAGTGTTCCCTTGCTGCGCCTGGCGCTGCCCTGGGTGGGCCACCGCGAACTGCGCAGCCGGGGGACGGTGTGCGGCAGCCTCGCCCACGCCGACCCGGCCGCCGAGCTGCCCGCCGTGGCCTGCTGCCTCGACGCGGAGTTGACGCTGACCGGGCCCAACGGCCACCGGCGCGTGTCCGCCCGGGAGTTCTTCCACGGCGCGATGACCACCGCGCTGACCCCCGACGAGATCCTCACCTCCGTACGGCTGCCCGTGGCCGCGGAGGGGGAGGGGTTCGGATTCGCCGAAATCGCCCGTCGCCATGGCGACTTCGCGCTCGCGGGCGTCGCCGTGAGGGTACGTCTGCGCGCCGGCCGTCCGGAGGCGACGCTGACATCGTTCGGCGTGTCCGACCGGCCGGTCACCCGTGACGTCTCCGAACAGCTCGCCGCCGCGGTCACCGACAGCGGCGACGCGCCCGCGGACCGGTTCAAGGGGCCGCTCTCCGCTGTCGCCGACGAGATCGTCGACACCGACGGCGACATCCACGCATCCAGGGACTACCGGCGTCGGCTGCTTCTCGCCCTGGCCGGCCGGGAACTGTCCAAGGCTTACGAACGCGCCCGCGACGGCGCCGAGGAGGTGGCCACGTGAGTGTCAACGAAGCAGCGAACCGTGGTGAGGCGGGGCCCCTCACGCCGCGCCCGGTGAAGGCGGGCGCGGACGATCCGGTCGAGGTCCGCATGACCGTCAACGGGACGCCCACGGCGCTCAGTCTCCCGGCGCGGGTCACCCTCGCCGACGCGCTGCGTGACCACCTCGGCCTCACCGGTACGCATGTCGGCTGCGAGCACGGGGTCTGCGGTATGTGCACCGTGCTCGTCGACGGCGAGGCCGCCCGCGCCTGTCTGCTGTTCGCCGTGCAGCTGGACGGGGCGGACATCGTCACCGTCGAGGGCCTGGGACGACCCGACGCCCTGCACCCGCTGCAGGAGTCGTTCGGGCGTCACCACGCCCTGCAATGTGGCTTCTGCACCCCCGGATTCCTGATGAGCTCCTACGACCTGCTGACCAACCAGCCGGACGTCACCGAGGAAGAGCTGCCGGAGGAACTGTCGGGCGTCATCTGCCGCTGCACCGGGTACCGGAACATCCTCACCGCGGTGGACGAGACCCGGCGCGCACACCCCGAGGGCGTCCCCGCGCCGGGCAACTGCGGGCGCACGGCGCTCGTCGGCCGTTCCGGGCAGGGCGCGGACGCGTCCGACGGCCCGGACGAGACCGAGAACGCGGCGTCGTCGGGCACCCAGGACATCGTGCTGCCCGGCGGCGATCCCACGATCGCGGTGCGGATCACCACGGGGATCGACCTGCCCGAGGACAGGGTCTGGGGCGTTCTCGACGACATCCACCTGCTGGCGCGTTGTCTGCCGGGCGCGGAGCTCACCGATGACTACGGCCATGGCCACTACGCGGGCCGGGCCCGGGTCTCCGTGGGACCGGTCAAGCTGACGTTCAACGGGGTGGCGCAGATCCTCGAACACGACCGTGCGGCCGGTCGGCTGCGGGCCATCGCGCAAGGGCAGGACACCGGTGGAGCGCAGACACAGGCGGACATCACCCTGACCACCGAGGCCACGGAGACCGGCACCGCCATGCACGCCGACGCCAAGGTCTATCTCACCGGCCGCATCGCCCAGTTCGGGCGCGCTCTCGCCGGTGACGTCAGCCGCCGGATGTTCGAGCAGTTCGCCGACGCCGTCACCGAAGCGGCGGCATCCGGGCAGGCCCCGTCCGGCCCGGTGAAGGCCCCCAGCGCCTTGAGCCTGGTGTTCGCCCCTCTGCTCGACCGCGTCAAGCGGCTGCTGCGCAGGGGCGGAAGGCGTCGGCGCGGCGGCCGCGAGAAGGAGCGTTAGGACCCAGGTGTCAGTGCCACCCCTCGTCGCCGACCGCGACGCCCCCGGATTCCCGCCGAAACCACGGGGCCCACCCCTACCACACTCCGACATTGAGGAGAGCACCTTGACTCCCGCCACCCAGGAGCACTCAAAGTCGCCCAGAGCCGCGATATTCGCGTCGGTCGCAGGATGGTCGTTCGACCTGTTCGATCTGTTTCTGCTGCTCTACGTCGCAGGGCCGGTCAGCAAGAGTATCTTTCCGACCTCGAATCCGACTCTCGGTATCGCCGCGGTGTTCGGTTCGTTCGCCGTCACGGTGATCATGCGTCCGGTCGGCGCCGCGATCTTCGGTGAGGTGGCCGACCGCAGGGGCCGCAAGAAGGCCATGGTGGTGGTGATGAGCGGTGTGGGCCTGACCACGGCGGCCATGGGACTCGTGCCGAGTTATGCCGTGGTCGGCGTGTTCGCTCCCGTCCTCTTCCTGACCCTCCGGGTGGCCCAGGGCCTGTTCGTCGGCGGCGTCACCGCGACCACGCACACTTTGGGCACGGAGAGCATCGGCCCGCGCCGGCGAGGTCTGATGAGTGGACTGATCGGTGTTGGTGGGGCGGGCCTGGGTGCGGCGCTGGCCAGTGTGGCGTACATCGCCGTCTCCGCCGTGTTCCCCGGCCCGGCCTTCGAGGTGTGGGGTTGGCGGGTGCTGTTCTTCTGCGGGCTCGCCGGGGCGTTGCTGAGTCTGTTCGTCTCCAGGAAGGTCGACGAATCACCGGCCTGGGACGGGGGCGAGGCCGGCCGGGCCCCCGAGCCGGTGCCATTCCGTGCACTCCTCCGCGGCACGGGCAAGAAGGTCCTCGCGCTGAACATCGCCGTCGCGGCCGGTGGCGGGGCGCAGTACTACCTGACATCCGGCTTCCTGCCCACCCTGCTCAGTGAGATCGTGCCCGTCGGCGAGAGCCTGCGCGGGATGATCCTGCTGGTCTGCAGCCTGGCGGTGGTGGTCGCGGGGATCGGTGCGGGGGAGCTGAGTGAACGGCTCGGCCGCCGTAGGACCATGCTGGGATTCGGGCTGTGCAACCTTGTCGCCCTGCCGACCGTGGTGTGGGCCATCACGGGAGCCGGAGGCGAGCGCGGCGCCACGGTGACCGTGCTGTGCGCGATCATGGTGATGCTGTCCAACGCGGCCTATGCGCCACTAATGATCTTCCTGAACGAGCGGTATCCGACGGAGCTGCGGGCCAGGGGCACGGCAGTCAGCTGGAACATGGGCTTCATGCTCGGCGGTCTCACGCCGACGTTCGTCACCCTGCTCAGTCCTGATCTCGCCCATGTTCCCTCGCGGCTGGTGCTCTTCCTGGCCGGATCGAGCCTGGTGTTCGTCGTCGCGCTCATCGCCGTTCCGGAGACCCGGGGCTCGGTGTCCTTCGGCCGACGTCAGGAACGGGTCAAGCAGCACAGCAGCAGTCTCTGACGGGGTGTTCGATGTCTGTCCCGGTGCCGGTCGTCACGCGCCCGGTGCCTGAAGGCCGGAGGATGAACCGCAATGCGTGAACTGACACCACGGCTGCGCCAGTGGCTGGCCGAGGGGACGGTCTTCAGCCTCGCCACCGTGGTCAAAGTCAGCGGCAGCGCTCCGCGCGAGCCCGGAGCGGCGATGGCGGTCAGCGCCGCCGGGGAGGTCGTCGGGAGTGTGTCGGGCGGCTGCGTCGAAGGTGCGGTGTTCGAGGCGGCGACGGAGGTCCTGGAGACCGGAGAACCACGCCGGGAGACCTACGGCTTCGGTGATGAAACGGCCCTCTCGGTGGGTCTGACCTGCGGCGGGATCATCGAGATCCTCATTCAGCGTGTCGACCCCGCCTCCTCGGTCACCCGGGTGCTCGACTCGATCGGCGAAGAGGAGCCGGTGGCGGTCGCCACGGTGATCGACGGACCGGCACCGCCCGGCGCGCGGCGCTGTGTCTGGCAGGACCGGGCGGACGGCACGCTGGGCGACGAGCGGCTCGACGCCGCGGTGACCGAGGACGCCCGCGGCCTGCTCACCCACGGGATGACCGGCATCAAGCGCTACGGGGCGCACGGAGAGCGCTGCGGGGAGGACATCGCGGTATTCGTCCAGTCCTTCGCACCGGCGCCGGGAATGCTGGTCTTCGGCGCCAACGACTTCGCCGTGGCGCTGAGCCGCGTGGGCTCCGATCTCGGGTATCGGGTGACCGTATGTGATGCGCGCCCGGTGTTCGCCCGGGCCGGACGGTTTCCGCGGGCGCACGAGGTCGTCTGCGCGTGGCCGCATGACTACCTGGCCCGGACCGAGGTGGACGAACGCACGGTCATCTGCGTGCTCACGCACGACCCGAAGTTCGAGGAACTGCTTCTGATGGCCGCGCTCCGCACCCCGGCGGCGTACATCGGTGTCATGGGAAGCCGCCGCACGCACATCGACCGCACCGGGCGACTGCGGGAGCGGGGCGCCACCGGGGCCCAACTCGCCCGCCTCTCCTCTCCGATCGGCCTGGACCTGGGGGCCCGCACTCCGGAGGAGACAGCGGTCTCCATCGCCGCGGAGATCATCCAGCGACGCCAGGGCGGCACCGGGCTTCCGCTCGGCCACCGGTCGGGCCCCATCCACCGGCGCACGCTCCCGCAGACGGCCGTGCCGGTCGGAAACCGTGATCGTGACCGTTGACAGGGTCTGAAATTTCGCCTAGCGTCCAAAATCTTGAACAGATGGTATGAAGCGTACGGTCCGTTGAGCATCGTTGCCGCGATGCGGGGCCAACTGCCGGGAGAGGGCCGACGATGACCGGAACATTCCACGCGCGCATCCCCTATGAGTCGCTGGACCCGCTGACCATCGGCGTCATGGACGACGAAAGCAACGTCCGCCGCGAAGAACTCGAACTCGACATCCCTGAGCGCAACCTGCTCGCGGCGATCTACCCCGACGAACCCCCCGCGGTGCCGAACACCACCGACGAGGCGCGGCGCGCACTGGCCAACCCGGTGGCCGGGCCGAGTCTCGCGCAGTTGCTCGAGGGCGGCCGGAGCATCACGGTCATCATCGACAACCAGTTCCGGCCCACACCGGCTTCGAAGATCCTTCCGGCGGTACTCGACGAGATCGAACGGGCGGGCACGACCAAGGCCACCGTCATCACCGGTAATGGCAAGGTCATTTCGATGTCACAGCGCGACATCGAGCAGAAGGTCGGCCGGGACAACCTCGCGCGCATGGCCCGGCTGGGCATCCCGCTGCTCCAGAACGACCCCCTCAACTACGACGTCTACACCCACCTCGACATCACCTCGCGGGGCACACCCGCATGGGTGCATGAGTCCGTGACCAGCCACGACGTGGTGATCGCGATCGGACAGGCACAGGCCAACCACTGGGGCTACGGCGGAGGCGGCAAGCTGGTCATGCCGGGAGTGTGCGCCGACATCACCATCGAGGCCAATCACGGCAACTTCGTGATGTCGCCCCAGACGCACTACGGGGCGCTGGCCGGACCGATGCGCTCGGACATCGATGAGATCGCCACGATGGCCGGGCTCACCGCGACCCTGGACGTCCTGCTCGACACCCGCGGCAAGGTGATCGAGATGAACTTCGGGGCACATCCGGTGTCGCACCGCAGGACCATTGAGCGGTTCAACGAGATCTACGCCTTCGACAGCCCGGTCGCCGAAAGTGGCCCGGCCGACATCGTCATCTGCGGGGTGTTCGCGCCCACCGACCATCTGTTCTTCCACACCGGCTGGGGCTGCATGTCCGCCGACCACGTGGTGCGCGACGGCGGCACCGTCATCTACACCAGCCCGTCGCCCGGTGTGCGGACCGAGACGGGTTTCTTCCCCGGGCTGGCCCTGATGGATCTGATGAAGCCCTACATGCCGCCTTCCGAGGCCGGTTACCACCGGCTGCTCAAGGACATCCACGCCCGTGAGATCCAGATGTGGGCCGGCTGCATCTGGGCCCCGATCTACGAGGTCATGGTGCGCAAGCACCTGACCCTGGTCACCCTCGAGGAGAACCTCGCCATGGCGGCCGACATCGGCATCGACGCCACCACCTCGCTGGATGTGGCGTTCGCCGCGGCGATGGAGCGCCATGGCCCCGACGCCAAGGTGGCCATCCTGCCCTTCGCCCGGTACCAGTTGCCCCGCGAGCTGGTCCGGCTGGACGCCCAGCCCCTGCGTTTCCCGCAAGAGGCACTGCGGTGAGTGCGGACGGGCCACCCCGGCCACCGGTCCGGGGTTCGACCACCATCACGGAACTGATCAGGCGGCACCCTGACGGCTCCGCGACGCGGTTGCTGTCCGCGATCGGAGTGGGCTGTGTCTACTGCGGTGGAGCTCCGCGGGAGCCGATCACCCTGGCCGCCCGTCGGCACGGCCGTGACCCGGGGGCGTTTCTGCGGGTATGCCAGGCGCTCGATGACGGGTGGCCGTCGGATGAGTTGATCGCCGCCGCGAAGGCGAAGAAACCCAAGGAGGGCTGACTGTGCACACCACCACCCCGCTGGAGGCCCTGACCGCGCGCATCGGCGCCGTCGGCAGTGCCGTCGTCGCCTTCTCGGGCGGCGTCGACTCGTCGCTGGTCGCGGCGGTGGCGGCGCGAGCGCTGGGGCCACGGGCGCTGGCCGTGACGGCCGTGTCGTCCGCACTGGCCACCGGCGAGCTCGAGGAGGCGTGCGCGGTGGCCGCCTCGGTCGGTATCGCCCACGAAGTCGTCGACACCGCCGAGCTGGCCCGCGAGGGTTACCGCCGCAACGACCGTTTCCGCTGCTACCACTGCAAGTCCGAACTCTACGACCGGCTGGATGAACTCGCCGCGCGGCGCGGCTACGCCGCGGTGCTGTCCGGTGCGAACGCCGACGATGTCGGCGACTGGCGCCCGGGGCTGCGCGCCGCGGCCGAGCACGGTGTACGGCATCCCCTGCTGGAGGCCGGTCTCGGCAAGGAAGCCGTCCGGGCGCTGGCCCGCGACCTGGCCGTGCCCACCGCCGAGAAACCGGCCTCCCCATGCCTGGCCTCCCGCCTTCCGTACGGCACGGCCGTCAGCGGTCCCGTGCTCGCGCGGGTCGACAGGGCGGAGCTGGCGCTCAAGCGGCTCGGCTACCGGGTTCTGCGGGTGCGGCACCACGGGCGGCTCGGCAGGGTGCAGCTTGCCGCCGAGGAGCTCGTGCGGGTGGGTGATCCCGGGGAGCGCGCCGCGGTGGTGGCGGCCGTGCGGGCCGCCGGCTACGAGCAGGTGGAGATCGATGAACAGCCCTTCCGCTCCGGCTCGTTGAACCTTCCGATCACTCCCGTGGAGCGAAGCCGGTGAGCGGGGTGGTCGGAGTCGACGGGTACGCCCGGCTCGATGTGGACCGCAGGACGCGGACGGGCATCCCGGAGGTGGTCTTCGGTACGGGCAAGCCGCCCGAGCAGACGCTGCGGCTCCTGGCCGAGCTGCGGGCGCATGACCGCACCGGCCCGGCTCTGGCGACCCGCTGCCCGGAAGCGGTTCTCGACGCCGCGGCGGAGGCGTTTCCCGGCGAGGCGGTGAGCGTCGACCGGACGGCCGCGACGGTCACCGTCGGGGAGCCGCCACCACCGACGGGGCAAGCCCTGGTCCTGACCGCGGGCACGACCGACCTGCCGGTGGCCCGCGAATGCCTGGTCACGCTGACGGCACTGGGCGTGGGCGCCGAGGTGGTGGCCGACGTCGGAGTGGCCGGACTGCACCGGCTGCTGGCGAAGCTGGACGACGTGCGCGCCGCGGACTGTCTCGTCGTCGTGGCGGGAATGGACGGAGCCCTGCCGAGCGTGGTCGCCGGGCTTGTCGCGGCCCCGGTCGTCGGTGTGCCGACCAGTGTCGGGTACGGCGTGGCCGCCGGAGGCGTCGCCGCCGCCGCGACCATGCTGTCGTCCTGCAGCCCTGGGCTGGCCGTGGTCAACATCGACAATGGCTTCGGCGCCGCCGTGCATGTGGCGAAGATCCTCGGGGTGGCGCGCCGTGGCTGAGCGAGCGTGCTGGATCGACGCCACGTCCGGGCTGGCGGGCGACATGCTGATGGCCGCCCTCCTCGACGCGGGCGCGGACCATGACCGGGTCGCCGCCGCGGTGGCGTCGCTCGGTCTCGGCGTCGCCGTACGCGCGGAATCCGACCGGCGCGGCGGATTCCGGTGTCTGCGCGCCCAGGTCCGCGTCCCCGGGGGACCTCCGGTGTACCGGCACCTGGACGACGTCCTGGCGCTGGTCGAGTCGGCAGAGCTGGGCCCGGACGCGAAGAGCTACGCCCGGCGGGTGTTCGACGTGCTCGCTCACGCCGAAGGCGGCGTGCACGGAACCGCCCCCACCGCGGTGCACTTCCACGAGGTGGGGGCGCTGGACGCGCTGGCCGACGTCGTGGGCTGCGCGGCGGCGCTGGACGACCTCGGGCTGCTCACCGGAAGCCCCGTGGTGACCACCTCGCCACTGGCGTCCGGAAGTGGCACCGTGCGCGCCGAGCACGGCCGGCTGCCGGTGCCCACCCCGGCCGTGTTGGGCATCGCCGCGCGAGCGGGCCTGCCGCTGACCGAGGGAGACCTGGAGGGGGAACGCACGACCCCCACCGGGGCGGCCCTGGTCGCGGCGCTCGCCCGGCCCGGGGCGTTTCCCGCCATGACGGTCCGGAGCGTCGGCATCGGCGGCGGTTCCCGGGACCCCGCCGACCGCCCCAACATCACCCGGGTCGTCCTGGGCACCGCCCAGGAGACCGTCCGCCGGCCCTCCGGCGATGTGCTGGTGGTCGAAGCCACGATCGACGACCTGGATCCGCAGCTGTGGCCGTCGGTGCTCGCCGCGGTCCGGGCCGCCGGCGCCTGGGACTGCTGGACGAGCCCGGTCACCGCCCGGCACGGCCGGCACGGACAGGTCCTCACCGCCCTGTGCGACGAGAGCCTGCGGGGGGCGATCGTCGACACGGTGTTCCGTCACACCACCACGCTGGGGGTGCGCTGGTCGTCCTGGCAACGGGCCACCCTTCCCCGCCGGTCGGTGACCGTGGCCGTCGGACCCGAGGGGCGACGGCAGCGCATCAGCGTCAAGGTGTCCGAGGTCGGAGACGGGAGCCGTACGGTCAAACCGGAGCTTTCCGATGTGGAATCGGCGGCCGAAGCCCTGGATCTGCCGCTGCGTGTGGTGGTGGATCAGTTGATGACCGAGTTCCAGCGCCAGCACCCGTGAAACCGGTCCGGGGAGGGGCGCCGTCGCCGCCTGCGAAGCCGACCCCTCCCTGGCCGCCCTGCGTATGGCTTCGCCGCCAATGGCCGAAGCCCGACCGGCGCGGCCGGAAGCCGCCGAACCCACCGAAGAGGGCCGTATGGTGGCCCTTTTCGGTGGCGGCGGATCCGGCTTCCGGCCCCGCCCGTCGGCGTCAGGGCACGTCAGCGGCGGCTCCCGGGGTCAGCTGCCGCCGAGTGCGCCGGAGCCGAAGTACTTCTCGATCAGGGCGGTGGCCTTCTCCCGCTGGCGGACGCTGATCTCGGCTGCCCGCTCCTCCCAGCCGAACACACACGAGGACACCACGCCATCGAAGCCGACCGGGGCGAGCGCGGCGAACACCTCGTCGAAGTCGACCTCGCCACGGCCGACTTCGGCGTGCTGGTGCACCCGCGCGGGCGATCCGGGCGGGTTGACGATGTAGCGCAGCCCGTTCGATGCGGTGTGGTCGAGCGTGTCGGCCAGATGCACATAGGTGACCTTCTCACCGGCGTGGGTGATGATGCCGGTGGCGTCGTTGCCCTGGTGGAAGGTGTGCGGGGTGCAGTAGAGGAACGAGATCCACTCCCGGTTGAGCCCGCGCACCAGGTTCACCGCGGTGTGGCCGTCCTCGATGAAGTCGTCGGGGTGCGGTTCGAGCACCAGCTTCAGGCCCTCGCGCTCGAAGACCGGGATCAGCTCGTCCATCGAGCGCAGGAACTGGCTCTCGGCGAACTCCGCCGCCTCGGGGCGGCCGTTGAACTCGGAGTTCATGGTGTCGACGCCCAGATCGACGGTCATCTGGATGGCCCGCTTCCAGGCCCGGACCGCGGCCTGCCGTTCCTCCTCCCCGGGGCCGGACCAGCGCAGCACCGGCAGCACCGAGGCGATGCCCACCCCGGCGTCGGCGGCGCGTTTGCGCAGCTTGGCGACCGTGGCGTCGTCGGCGCGCGGGTGGCCGAAGAAGGGAACGAAATCGTCCTTGGGCGAGAGCTCCATCCAGGAGTAGCCCATGCGTGCGACCACATCGGGCAGCTCCAGCACGGAGTGCGTCGCGTAGAACATCTGTGGATCCAGGGCGAGTTTCACCGCTGTCCTCCGTCGCGATTGGTGTGGGTGGTGCCGGGTGGCCCGGTGCCCGGCCCGCGGGAACGTGGCCGCGTGTGGGTAACGGAGCCACGTGCGGGAACGGGGCCACCTGCGGGAGCCGGTCAGAGGTCGGCCGCGGCCTGGTTCAGGTTCTTGGCGGCCAGGGCGAGCCCCTCGGCCTGGGAGTACGCGGCGTCCTCGTGCTCGATGTTGACGGCCATGTCGGGATCGACCTCGGCGAGGGCGCGCAGGAACTCCGTCCAGTAGGCGACGTCGTGTCCGATGCCGACGGCGACGAACTTCCAGGCGGGGTCCTTGGGCCAGGCGTTGCACCAGAACCCGTAGCCGGTGGGCACCTTGCCGGGATCGTCGGCCGGTACCCGGGTGAACGAGGTGTCCAGTACGCCGCGGATGTCGGCGCCGGGGCAGAGCATGGCGTCCTTGGCCGCGGCGTGGAACACCAGCGGGCCCAGCCACTTGATGGCGGCGACGATGTCCATGCCCTGCCACATCAGATGCGACGGGTCCATCTCGGCGCCGAGGTTCGTGGCGCCCGTCGCGTCGATGAGCCGCTTGAGCGTGACGGGGGAGAACACCACGTTGTGCGGGTGCATCTCGATGGCGACCCGGACGTCGTTCTCGCGGGCCAGGGCGTCGATCTCCGTCCAGAACTCGACGGCCACACCCCACTGGTAGTCCAGCACGTCCATGTAGACGCCGTCCCACGGGTTCACGACCCAGGAGGGGTACCTGGCGTCGGGGTCAGAGCCGGGGGTGCCGGACATGGTCACGACGTGCTTCACGCCGAGCAGGCCCGCGAGCCGGATGGTACGGCGCAGATCGTCGGCGTGCTTGGGCCCGACCCCCGGGAGCGGGTTGAGCGGGTTGCCGTTGCAGTTGAGCCCGGTCAGCTCCATCCCGCGGTCGGCGAACGTCGCCAGGTACTCCTCACGCGCGGTGGCCGAGGACAACAGCAGGTCGACCGGGCAGTGCGGGGCGGGGATGAAGCCACCGGTGTTGACCTCCACCGAGGTCAGGCCGTTGGACCGCAGCACATCGAGGGCCTCGGTGAGGGTCCGGTCGTGCAGACAGGCGGTGTAGGCGCCGAGCTTGAGGGCCATTGCTTTCTCCTTCGGTGTGGCGGGTCAGGCGTGGGGCACAACCGTGGCGACCGCGCCACCGTTGCGGGAGGATTCGACGACCGCCTGGATGATTTCCATGGTTCGCAGCGCGTCGGCGAACGTGGCGCATGCGGGCAGTGGTTCGGCCACCCCCGCCACCTGGTCGAGGAAGGCCCGGGCCTGGTAGGTGAACATCTCGGCGTTGCCGCCGCCCACGCCCGGCGCCTCCATCGGGTAGCCGCCCGCGAAGTACGGCAGTTGCGGACCGGCGATGATGTGGCGTGCGCCGCGCGTGCGGGCCTCCGGCTGCGCGTCGTCGAAGAGGTACTCGGCCGGCCGGTGCTGGTCGAACGCGGCCCGGCCGCCCAGCCCCACGACGTCGAAGGAGAGCCCGTTGGGCAGGCCGAAGGCGGTGCGCGACAGCGAGAAGGTGCCCACGAGACCGGACTCGAAGCGTGCGGTGAAGGACGCTGTGTCCTCGTTCTCGACCTCGCCCACCTCGTCCGAGACGGGCGCGGCGTTGTGGCCGACGACCGCGCCCAGCGGCAGGGGCCGCTTGGGGATCTGCGTCGACAGCGAGGCGCCCGAGACCGAGGCGATGGGTCCGGCGACGTACTCGGCGACATCGATGACATGCGCGCCGACGTCCCCGAGCGCGCCGGAGCCGGGGCCGCCCTTGAACCGCCAGCTCAGCGGCCCGTTCGGGTCGGTCGCATAGTCGCACCAGTACCGGCCGCTGAACAGGCTGAGGTCGCCCAGCTCGCCACCCCGGACATGGTCACGGATCGCGGCGATGGCGGGGGAGCGCCGGAAGGTGTATCCGACGGCGGTGACGACATCGGCGGTGCGCTCGACCTCGGCCATCGCACGGGCGTCCGCGAGCGAGCCGGCCAGCGGCTTCTCGCACAGCACGTGTTTGCCCGCGGCGATGAGCGCCTCCGCGATCGGCCGGTGCAGGTGGTTGCCGACGACGATGCTGACGGCGTCGATCGAGGGGTCCTCGACGACGGCCTCCCAGCTCGGAAGCGCCGTCTCGTACCCGTAGCGGCGGGCGGCGTCCTCACCGAGCTCGATGTTGGCGTCGGCGATCGCGGCCAGGCGGACCGGCGGCAGCCCGGCGCCGTAGACGGTGTTCACGTTGCGGTAGCCCGCGGCGTGGGTGCGGCCGGCCATTCCGGCCCCGATCACCGCCACGGAGATGGGCTTGCCGGAGCTGGGGTGGGTGGGCATGGAGGTGCCCCCTTTCACGGTGAGGGTTGGACTCCGGGGACGGCGCTTCTTAAAGCGCTTTAAGAGCAGCTTGGGCAGTACGATGCCCGGGCTCAAATGTCATGTCAATAGGTTGTCGCTACACGATGACGCGGATGTTTCCGCGACGGCTACGAGGGATTCGCCGCTCGTGCCGTGGAATGGGCGCTAGCCATCACCGGGTCCCCTTCGTGGCGAACTCGGCGATCTTGTCGATGTTGCCCTTGTCGACGAACGCCGGTCCGGTCAGCACGGGTTCCACGCCGCCGCCGCTGTAGTTGCCGTTGTTCTTGTACAGCCACAGGGCGTCGATGGCGAGGTAGCCCTGGAGGTAGGGCTGCTGGTCGACGGCGAACTGGATGCTGCCGTCCTTGATGCCGGAGACCAGTTCCTTGTTGAGGTCGAACGTGGCGACCTTCGCCTTGCTGCCCGACTCGGAGAGCGCCTGCGCGGCGGTCAGTCCGATGGGTGCGCTGAGGGTGACCACCTCGTCGATGGAACTGTCCTGCTTGAGCTTGGCGGACATCGTGGACTTCACCGACGGCATGTCGGTGCCGTTGACGTAGAGGATGCTCGTCCTGCCCTTGAACGTCTTCTTCAGCCCGGCGCAGCGCTCTTCGAGGTTGACGTCGCCCTGTGTCTGGATCACGCAGAGGGCATGTTCGGCGCCGGTGCCGTTGAGCCTGGTGCCGAGCGCCTGGCCGGAGACGGACTCGTCCTGACCGAAGAACGACAGCAGGCCCTGCTTCTTCCAGGCGGACAGGCCCGCGTTGAGGCCGACGACGGGGATACCGGCCTTCTCGGCCTTGGCGATCACGGCCTTCAGGGCGTCCGGCTTGGCGAGGGTGACCGCGATGCCGTCGACCTTCTGGTTGATGGCGTTCTGCACGAGGCCGGCCTGGTCGCCGGCGTTCTCGTCGCTCGCATAGATGAGCTTGACGTTGTTCTTGGCTGCGGCGGTCTGGGCGCCCTTGCGGACGGTGTCCCAGAAGGTGTCGCCGGAGGGTGCGTGGGTGATCAGCGCGATCGTCATACGGGGGGTGTCGGCCTTGCCCGCGGAGACGTTGTTCGCGGCTTCTTGGGCCTTCTTGCCGCCGGAGCTGCTGGAGCAGCTCACGAGGGTGAGCGCGGCCGCGGCGGTCAGGGCCACGGCGGGGGCGATTCTGCGGGAGCGGGAGCGGGAGCGGGGGCGGGGGCGGGATGTCGATGTCCGGTTCATGGCTCGTGCACCTCGTATGCGGGTGGGAGGGGGGAACAGGGTGGATCCGGTGTGGCCTGTCTCCGTGACCGGCGGCGTCCGTACAGCCGTGAGGGAGTACGCGCTTCGGAGTGGACTTCGTGGAACAGCGAGAGGTTTTGAGACGCGGCTTTAAAGCGCTTTAAGTTCCTGGTACTATCGGCGCGTTTCCTGGGGGTGTCAAGGGTGTTGCGCGAGGAGATGGCCGCGGGAGGTATCAGTGGGTGACGTCGGTTCCGAGCGCCACCGGAGTGGCACGGACAAGCGCCCCCGGCTGGAGGACGTGGCCGCCCGGGTGGGGCTGTCCACGGCGTCGGTGTCCCTGGTCCTGCGTGGCGTGCCCGGCCCCAGTGAACGCACGCGGCAGCGTGTCCTGAAGGCCGCCGCCGACCTCGGCTACCAGGCGGACCGCACCGCCAGCCTGCTGGCCAGCAGGCGCACCCGGCTGCTCGGCGTGATGGTCGACATCCACAGCCCCTTCCACGCCGAACTGGTCGAGCACCTGCATACGGCCGCCGAGGAGGTCGGCTACGACCTCGTCCTCAGCACTCAGACCCGCACCCGCGACGAGCACACCGCCGTCGAAACCCTGCTGGCCTTCCGCAGTGAGGCTCTGATCCTGCTCGGCCCGACCGCCCCCGCCGACACGCTTGCCGCCCTCGACCGCAAGGCCCCCGTGATCGCTGTCGGCCGCCGGATCGCCGACGCCGAGCTGGATGTGGTCCGTACCGCCGACGACGACGGTGTGAGCCAGACCGTCGGCCATCTGGTCGGCCTCGGCCACCGTGAGATCGTCTACGTCGACGGGGGCAAGGGCGTCATCGCCACCGACCGGCGCCGCGGCTACCGTACGGCCATGCGCCGCCACGGCCTGGGCGCGCACATCCGGATCCTGCACGGCGACAACACCGAAGCGGCCGGTGAGCGCGCCGCTCGCCACCTCCTCGACAGTGGCGAGCTGCCCACCGCGGTCGTGGCCTTCAACGACCAGTGCGCCATCGGTGTTCTGGCCGCCCTCTCCCGCGCCGACATCGCCGTCCCGGGCGAGGTGTCGGTGGCCGGTTACGACGACGACACCCTCTCCCGGCTCAGTTGCTTCGACCTGACCACCGTCAGCCAGAACGCGCGGGAGCAGGCACGGCAGTCGGTGGCCGCGGCCGTCGAACGCCTCGACCAGGGCCGTACCGAACCCCGCGAGGTCGTTCTCCCGCCCCGTCTCGTCGTACGTGGCAGCACAGCCGGTCCGGCCTGAGCGGGCGGCTCCATTCGTTCGCGCCGTCGCGCCCGACCGCTCACCGGCGAGCGGCGCGCCGACGGAAATTCCCTACCGTGCTGGCCGGGAAGGGCGGAGACTCCTCTCATGGCAGACATGGGGGCGTTCCGGGAAGCGGTCGTCGCGTGGGCGGCCGGTGCGCCCGGGGGCCGCGCGCGCGAGCTGGCCGCGCGGCTGCCCGTCCGGGCGGCCGTCCTGCTCGAAGGGCCGAGCGATGTCGCAGCGGTCGGCGCGCTGGCCGCGAGCCGCGGCCGGAACCTGGCGGCCGAAGGAGTCTGCGTCCTGTCGATGGGTGGTGCGATGAGTGTCGGGCGCTTCGCCCGCCTCCTCGGGCCATCCGGCCTGGGCCTTCGCCTCACGGGACTGTGCGACGAGGCGGAGCGTGGCTATTACGCCCGCGGCTTGGAGCGGGCCAATGCGGAAGAACCCAACGCGGCGCGGCCCCATGCGGCACAGCCCAATCCAACACAGCAACGGTTCTTCGTCTGCGCGGTGGATCTGGAGGATGAGCTCATCCGCGCGCTGGGCGTGACCCGGGTGGAGGAGCTCGTCCGGGCGCAGGGCGACCTGCGCGCCCTGCAGACCTTCCTGCGCCAGCCCGCACAGCGGGGCCGCGCCTCACAGCAGCAGTTGCGGCGCTTCCTCAGCACGAAGAAGGGGCGCAAGATCCACTACGGTCGCGTCCTCGCCGAGGCCCTCGACCCCGACCGCATACCCGCCCCGCTCGACGGCCTGCTCACCAGCCTCTGACCGCCGGGCCGAAGACGATGGCCACCGCACGGGCCTCCGGGTCCGCGCGGTGGCAATGTCCTCTCGGCCCACGGGAGTCGCGGTGGGTGGGTTCCCGCGTCAGGGGCGGCTCGTCAGGTAGCCGCCCATGGAGGTGAAGTACTCCGTGGCGGCCATCTCGTGGCCGTCCTCGGTCCGTACGCGTGTGATGGCCAGGCCGTGGTTGCGGCCGGTGCGGGCGTCGGCTCCGGCGACGATCACCACGCCGTCGCCCTCGCGGTAGAAGATGCGGCCGGGAGTGCCGCCGTACCGGCCCTGGGACACGACCGCGGCCAGGATTTCGAGGCGCTTGCCCTTATGGAAGGCGTAGGTGCTGGGGTACGGCTCGGACTGGGCGCGGACCAGGCGCTCGAGGTCCTCCGCCCGCCAGCTCCAGTCGATGCGGATGTCCTCGATGGACCGCTTGTGGAAGAAGCTCGCCTGGGACCGGTCCTGCTTGGTGAACTCCGTCTGCCCGGAGGCGATGAGGTCGAGCGCTCCGATGGTGACCGGGGCGATGAGGTCGACGGTCTTGTGGAAGAGGTCGGTGGCGGTGTCGGTCGGTCCGACCGGAACCGCCTCCTGCCGGACGATGTCGCCCGCGTCGAGTTCGTCGTTCATCATGTGTGCGGTGACGCCCACTTCGGACTCGCCGTTGATCAGGGCCCAGATCAGCGGGGAGAAGCCGGCGTACTTCGGCAGCAGCGCATCGTGGATGTTCAGCGTGCCGTGGCGGGGCAGGCCGAAGATGCGCGGGGGGATCCATGTCCGCCAGTTGTTCGCCACGATGATGTCCGGGTCGGCTTCCTTGAGGCGCTCGAACAACTCGTCGTCGTCAGGGCGGTTGCGGATCAGCACCGGGACGCCGTGCTCTTCGGCGAGGTCGGCGACGGAGTCACTCCAGATCTTCTCGTACGCGTGCTCGCTCTTGGGGTGCGTAACGACGAGTACCACGTCGTGCTCGGAGTCCAGGAGGGCTTGCAGGGTGCGGTGCCCCCAGGTCTGGTAACCGAACATGACGACCCGCATGGGGTTCCTCCTCGAAGCAGGGGATGACCGGGATCAAGTAAAGCAAGGCTTACCTTAGCCTGCAACGGGCGTATCTGGTGGCGTAGTTGGCGTGTGCGATTGCCTGATCCGCCCTATCGACAGGCTTGCGGGTTTAGCTTAGGCTCACCTAAGTTTCAGTGGACATGCCGCTTCGTCGGCGTGCGTGCCCACCGCGACTTCCCCACGCCTGACAGGCGATTGCCCCGCACGATGGGAGTGACATGTCACAGGTTCTTCCTGGTGACGCATCAGTGGTCCACGACCTCATTGGCATCGGCTTCGGGCCGTCCAATGTGGCCATGGCGATCGCACTCAGCGAGCACAACGCACGCGCCGCCGGGGGAGAGGAGATCAGCGCTCACTTCTTCGAGCAGCAGCCGCGCTTCGGCTGGCACCGAGGCATGCTGATCGACGACGCGACCATGCAGGTGTCCTTCCTCAAAGACCTCGTGACGCTGCGGAACCCGGCCAGTGAGTTCAGCTTCCTCTGCTATCTGAAGAGCAAGGGGCGGCTGATCGACTTCATCAACCACAAGAACCTCTTCCCGCTGCGAGTGGAGTTCCACGACTACCTCGAGTGGGCCGCGGCCAAGGTCGGGGACATGGTTTCCTACGGCCATGAGGTCGTCGGCGTCGCGCCTGTGGTCCGTGACGGGGCCGTTGAGTACGTGGATGTGACGGTCCGTTCGGCGGAGGGGCTCGCGGTCCACCGGGGCCGCAACCTCGTCATCGGCACCGGGCTGCGTCCCCTCATGCCCGAGGGTGTGGAACGCGGTGACCGCGTCTGGCACACCTCTGAACTGCTGGCGAAGGCCGACGGCCTGGAAGGCACCTCGCCGTCCCGGTTCATCGTCGTGGGCGCCGGGCAGAGTGCCGCCGAGAACGTCGCCTACCTGCACCGCCGCTTC
The DNA here is from genome assembly GCF_017592595.1 of Streptomyces sp. NEAU-YJ-81. Classification (NCBI taxonomy): domain Bacteria; kingdom Bacillati; phylum Actinomycetota; class Actinomycetes; order Kitasatosporales; family Streptomycetaceae; genus Streptomyces; species Streptomyces sp. NEAU-YJ-81. The sequence continues at coordinate 195,327 of NZ_JAGFNO010000015.1, forward strand.
CCGGAGGCCGAGGTCTGCGCGGTCTTCTCCCGCTACGGCTACAGCCCCGCGGACGACAGCGGTTTCGCCAACCGGATCTTCGACCCCGCGGCGGTCGACGAGTACTTCGCCGCGCCCGAGGACGTCAAGCGCCGGCTGATGGACTACCACGGGAACACCAACTACTCCGTGGTGGACATCGACCTGATCGACGATCTGTACCGGCAGATGTACCAGGAGAAGGTCCTCGGCGTGGAGCGGCTGCGCTTCCTCAACGTGTCCCGGCTCGCCGACGTCAAGGAGACGGAGACACAGGTCCGTGCCACCGTGACATCCCTCGTCACCGGCGAGGAGACGCTCCTGGACGCGGACGTGGTGGTCTTCGCCACCGGCTACAGCCCCGCCGACCCCCTCGGCCTCCTCGGCGAAGTCGCCGAGAGCTGCCTCCGCGACGACGAGGGCCGCATCCGCGTCGAGCGCGACTACCGCATCGCGACGGATCCCGGGCTGCGCTGCGGCATCTATCTGCAGGGTGGTACGGAGCATACGCACGGCATCACCTCCTCCCTGCTGTCCAACACCGCGACCCGGGTCGGCGAGATCCTGGACTCGCTCCTCGACCGGGGTGTCCCATCCGCTTCCGACGGGGCCCGGCCGGTCGCCGACGGAGTCGGCAGCACCGCTCGATAGGGGGATGACGTACTGAGACATGGGCACGACTGTGATGGAGCGCCCCTTGGCCAGGGGCACAACGAAGGCCCGTCGGCGGCGTGTTGTGGGTCTGGGCACGCTCGTGGCGGTCCTCGTGATCGCGGCGGCGGTGTCGCTGGCCGTCGGTGCGCGCGCGCTGAGCCCCGCCGAGGTGTGGCACGGGTTGTTCGCGGCGCCGGATTCCGATCAGCGGCTCACCGAGATCAGGCTCATCGTGCGGACCGTGCGGATGCCCCGGACGGTGCTCGCGATCGTGGCGGGCATCGCCCTGGGGGTCGGTGGCGCGCTGATCCAGGGGTACACGCGGAATCCGATCGCCGACACGGGCTTGCTGGGGGTGAACTCCGGCGCCTCGTTCACCGTGGTGTCGGTGATCGCCGTGTTCGGGTTCGCCGACCCGTTCCAGTACGTCTGGTTCGCCTTCCTGGGGGCGGCGGTCGCCGGTGTCGTGGTGTTCGGGCTGGCGAGCATCGGCCGAGGGGCCGGCAATCCGTTGACGCTGGCACTGGCCGGGCAGGGAATCACGGTGTTCCTGGCGGCGATGACCACGGCGGTCGCGCTCTCGGACCAGGCGTCGCTGAACACGCTGCGGTTCTGGAACGCGGGCTCCGTGGCCGGTGTCGGATTCGACGTCATCTGGCCGGTGGCCCTGTTCATCGCAATCGGGCTGGTGTTGGCGCTGACCACGTTGCCCGCTCTCAACCTGCTCAACCTGGGTGACGATGTGGCGCGGGGGCTGGGCGTGAACATCGCGCTGAGCCGGACCATCGGCATCGCCGCCATCACCCTGCTGGCGGGCGCGGCGACGGCGGCGTGCGGACCCATCGCGTTTCTCGGGCTCATGGTGGCCCATGTGGCGCGGTATCTGACCGGGCCGGACTACCGCTGGCTGGTGCCGTACGCGGGTCTGCTCGGTGCTGTCGTCCTCCTGCTCTGCGACATCGTGGGACGCCTGGTGGTGCGGCCGGGCGAGTTGGACGCGGGAGTTGTCGTAGCTCTCCTGGGCGCCCCGTTCTTCGCGGCCCTGGTGTGGCTCGGAAAGTTCAGGAGCGCATGAGCGGGACGGACGTGAAACCATCGGTGGCGCCGGGTGTGCGGCTCGGCCAGGTGTCGTTCGTATGGCGGCCCTGGCTCGTCTGCGTCACGCTGCTGCTGGCGGCGGCCACCTTCCTGGTGTTCTGCCTGTCCATCGGCGTCGGGGACTTCCCCATCGGCCTCTCCCGGGTCATCGCCACGATCCTCGGCGGCGGAGAGCGGGTCGACGAGTTCGTGATCATGGACTTGCGGATGCCGCGCGCCCTGGCCGGGCTCATCGTGGGGATCGCGCTGGGGGTCTCCGGTGCGCTGACGCAGTCCATCGCCCGCAATCCACTGGCCAGCCCGGACATTCTGGGGATCACCGGGGGCGCCGGCGCGGTCTCGGTGTTCCTGGTGACGGTGTCGGGCGGGACCGCCGCGGCGGTCGTGAGCGCCGTGGGTCTGTCCACGGCGGCGCTCGCGGGCGGTCTCGGCACGGGGCTGCTGGTGTACTTCCTGGCGTGGCGGCGCGGGGTCGACGGCTTCCGGCTCATCCTCATCGGCATCTCGGTGAGCGCCATGATGGAGGCGATCACGACATGGCTGCTGGTCACGGCCGACATCAAGGACGTGGCCCGGGCCCAGGCATGGCTGGTCGGCTCGCTGGACAACCGCTCGTGGAGCGAGGTCCGGGTGGCGCTGTGGTGCACGCTCGTCCTCCTGGCCGTCGTGTTCTGTGTGGCGTTCCAGTTCAAGCCGATGCACTTGGGCGACGAGGTCGCCGCGGGCCTGGGCGTCCGGTACGCGATGGTGCGGGCGGTCCTGTTGCTGTGCGCGGTCCTGCTGGCCGCTGTGGGGGTGAGCGCGGCGGGCCCGGTCCCGTTCGTCGCGCTGGTGGCACCGCAGGTGGCGATGCGTCTGGCGAGGTGCCCTACGCCGCCGATGGTGGCCTCCGGCATGGTGGGAGCGTTGCTGCTGATCGGTGCGGACCTGGTCGCGCGCACGGCGCTGCCGATCACTCTCCCGGTGGGCGTGGTCACCGCCGCGATCGGCGGCCCCTTCCTCGTCTATCTGCTGGTACGGGCGAATCTCAGATAGATGGCGATAAAGTTCAGGCAGACCTCAATACAGGGGGACTTGTGAGCGCCGAGCGCATCACCGAGATCGAGTCCGGGGCCCAGGGCAACCCACGGCTGGCGGCCAGAGGCGTCTCGGTCGGGTACGGCGGCCGGGCCGTCATCGAGGACCTGGATGTGACGATCCCGCCGGGCGTGATCACCACGATCATCGGTCCCAACGGCTGTGGCAAGTCGACCCTGTTGCGCACCTTGACGCGGCTGCTCAAGCCGGCCAAGGGGGCCGTGGTGCTGGACGGCGAGGACATCGCGGGGCTCAGGACCAGGGACGTGGCGAAGAAGCTGGGCCTGCTGCCGCAGGCGCCGGTGGCGCCGGAGGGGCTGACGGTGGCCGACCTGGTCGCCAAGGGCCGTCATCCGCACCAGAGTTGGCTGCGGCAGTGGTCGTCGGACGACGCCGGTGTCGTGGAGCGCGCGCTGGCCATGACCGGGGTGTCGGAGCTGGCCGACCGCCCGGTCGACTCGCTGTCCGGCGGGCAGCGTCAGCGCGTCTGGATCTCGATGACCCTGGCCCAGGGCACCGATCTGCTGCTCCTCGACGAGCCGACCACCTATCTGGACCTGGCGCACGCGATCGATGTACTCGACCTCGTGGACGACCTGCACGAGTCGGGCCGCACCGTGGTGATGGTGCTGCACGACCTCAATCTGGCCACGCGGTACAGCGACAACCTCATTGTGATGCGGTCGGGTTCGATCCTGGCGCAGGGGCATCCGCGTGATGTGATCACCGCCGAGTTGCTGGACGAGGCATTCGGGCTGCGGGCCATGGTGATTGACGACCCGGTGGGCGACCGGCCGCTCATCGTGCCGATCGGCCGCACCCACGTCCAGCTCGATCAGGTCCCGCAAAGGAATGCAAAAGTAAGGCTAGGCTAGCCTCACTTCATCGGGATAAGGTTTGGCTGCCCTTAGTCAGGGGCGCAACGGACAGCGCGACAGCAAGGGATTCCGGATGCTCCTCCATCGAACGACGCGTAGGACGCCATGGCGGCGGTTAATGGCGGTGCTGTCCGCCGCGGCCCTCGGCGTCGGCCTCCTCGCGGGATGTGGTTCCGACTCGGCGGACGAGACGGGCGACGACGCCCCGGCCGCCGCCTCCGGTGCGTTCCCGGTCACCGTGGAGCACGCGTTCGGATCCACGAAGATCACCAAGGCTCCCCGGCGGGTCGTCTCCGTGGGCTATACGGACGACCAGGCCATGCTGGCGCTCGGTGTCAGACCGATCGGCATGGTCGACCAGTACCCGAACCCGGCGGGCAAGAAGCCCGACATCAACACCCAGTGGCCCTGGGTGAAGGACAAGTGGGGCGACACCCGGCCCGAGGTCGTCATGAAGAACGGCGACACCGGCCCCAACTACGAGAAGATCGCCGCCCTGCGGCCGGACCTGATCGTGGCGGTCTACTCCGAGATCGACAAGGCCGCCTACGACAAGCTTTCCCAGATCGCCCCGACGGTGGGCCGCACCAAGGGCGAGAAGGAGCCGTTCAGCGCCCCGTGGCAGGACAACGCGGTGCAGATCGCCAAGGCGCTGGGCAAGGAGGACGAGGGCACCAAGCTGGTGCAGGGAATTCAGGACAAGCTCGGCGCGGCCAAGAAGGCGCATCCTGAGTTCGCGAACCAGACCGCGGTCATGTTGTCCTGGTACAAGAACTCGGTGGCGCCGTTCACCTCCACCGATGTGCGCGGGCGGCTGGTCACGGGCATCGGCTTCAGGTACCAGACCAAGATCGACAAGATCGCGGACGGGAAGTTCTACACCGTCCTGTCCCCCGAGCGCGTCGACCTGGTCGACGCCGACCGCGTCTTCGTCATCAACGACAAGGCCGACCAGCAGGCGCTGAAGAAGTTCCAGCTCTTCACCAACCTGGACGCGGTGAAGAAGGGCAAGGTGTCCTACCTGCTCGACAGTGAGGGTCCGGCCGTCGGCGCGGCCATCTCCCAGGGCACCCTGCTGTCCCTGCCGTACGCGATCGACGAGCTCGTCAAGTCGGTCGGCCGGGGGTGAGCACCACCGAGGCGCGCGTCCCCCCGGCAACCCTGCGCACGGCGACCGGACGCGTGGCCACCCGATGGGTCGCGGCGCACTGCCGCGAGGTGCCCTGGCTGACGGCCGCCACCGCGCTCACCACGGTGGCCGGGGCGGCACTCCAGGTGCTCCCGGTGATCCTGCTCGGCCGGGTGGTCGACGGGGTGGTCGAGGGCGAGTCGCGCTCGACCCTGGTCGCGATCGGGGTGGTGATGGGGGCCGCCGCGCTGCTCGGCGCGGCGGCCACCGCGGTGTCGACCTATCTCATCGGACGGCTGGGCGCGGATCTGCTCGCGCGGCTGCGCGAAGGCGCCGTCCGCGCGGTGCTGGGGATGCCGAGCGCACGGATCGAGCAGGTCGGCCGGGGAGACGTGCTGTCAAGGGTCGGTGACGATGTGGCCGTGCTGTCCAAGGGCATCCGCACGGCCGTCCCCACCGTGTTCTCGGCGGGGGTGCTGGTCGTCATCGCCACGGCCGGCATGTTCGGACTGGACTGGCGGCTCGGCCTGGCGGGCGCCGGTGCGCTGCCCGCGTACGCGCTGGCCCTGCGCTGGTATCTCCCCCGGTCCGCCCCGCTCTACCAGCGGCAGCGGGTGGCCCAGGCCGACCGTGCGCAGGCGCTGATCAGCGGCCTGAAGGGGATCGACACGGTCCGGGCGTACCGCCTCGAGGGCGCCTTCCGCGAGAAGGTCAGCGCCGAGTCATGGCGGGTGCGCGATCTCGGTATCGAGGTGTTCCGGTTCTTCGGCCGGTTCGTCGGCAGGGAGAACCGCGCTGAGTTCATCGGGCTGGTCCTGATCATCGTGGTGGGGTACTCCTTGCTGGAGGCCGATGCCGCCAGCCTGGGCGATGTCTCGTCGGCCCCGCTGATGTTCCACCGGCTGTTCACCCCGCTGGGCTCCATCATGTTCACCTTCGACGAGGCGCAGAAGTCGGGCGCGAGCCTGACCCGGCTGGTCGGCGTGATGGGGGAGGCCGCCGAGGACCGGCTGGTGGGCGACGCGGCCGTCTCGCCGGCGGACGCCGGGCCGTACTCGGTGACGGTGGAGGGGCTGACGTATCGCTACCCCGACACCGAGGAACCGGTCCTCCGGGACGTCAGTCTCACGATCCCGGCCGGTGGTTCGCTCGCCCTGGTGGGGGCGACGGGCGCGGGCAAGACCACGCTGGCCGCGCTGATCGCGGGCATCGGGATTCCGGAGGCCGGGTCGGTGCGCATCGGGACGACCGATCTCGCCGGTCTGGACGAGGCCGGGGCGCGGGCCCTGGTGAGCATCCTGACGCAGGACACGCATGTGTTCTCCGGGCCGCTCGCCGACGACCTGCGGTTGGCCGCGCCGCAGGCGACCGATGCCGAGCTGATGGACGCGTTGCGCACGGTCGGCGCCGATGGGTGGGTCGACGCGCTGCCCGATGGGCTGAACACCATGGTCGGCGAGGGCGGAGAGCGCCTGGACGTCACCAAGGTGGCCCAGATCGCCCTGGCCCGGCTGGTGCTGGGCCGGGCGCCGGTGGTGGTGCTCGACGAGTCCACCGCGGAGGCGGGCAGCGAGGGCGCCGCCGAGCTGGAGCGGGCCGTGCTGGCCGCGTGCTCGGGCCGGACCACGCTGTTCGTGGCGCACCGGCTGACCCAGGCGATGGCGGCGGACCGGATCGCCGTGCTGGACGCGGGCCGGGTGGTGGAACAAGGCACGCACGACGAGCTGGTGGCCCTGGGCGGCCGGTACGCGCGACTGTGGCGGGCCTGGCGCGAAGGTAGTTAGACACCCCTGATTCAGGTGAGCTTTTCATGACGTGGAAGGGATGCTGAGTCTTCGATGGTGGAACCGGGCGCTCGTCGCGTACTGCTTTCCCCCGGACAGGTTGCCGCCGTACGCCGGCGGATCGGTGACTTCTCCGACCGGACCATCGCCGAAGCGTGTGCCATCGGGCTGTCGTACTGGGCGACGGGCCTGAGCCCCGACGGTATCGACCTCACCCCCGGCACCCTCTTCGCCGATGTCCTCGGGTGGGTCGACAACGGCGGGGCGGGGCACGCGGGTTGGGAGGTCGGCGCGGACGACCGGAGCATCACCGTCCCGGAAGGCGCCGGGCCGGGCGATGCGCAGCTCGCGCTGGACGACCTGACCGAATTCCCGGACCGGCCCATCGGCACCATCTCCCCGTCCGGTGTGGCGGCCAGGCTCGAGGCCCTGGCCGGGTGGAACGACACCGAGGCCGACCGGGTCCGCCCGACCATCGTGGAGATGTTCCGTGAGCAGGCGCGGACCAGGCCGGACGCGGTCGCCATCGTCGACGAGCACCGGTCGCTGACATACCGTGAGGCGGCCGAGCGATCCAGCCAGTTGGCCCACCACCTGATCGAGCGCGGACTGGGCCCCGAACAGGTCGTCGGCATCTCACTGGGCCGCTCGGCCGAGATGGTGATCGGGCTGCTCGCCGTACTCCAGGCGGGGTGCGCGTTCGTGCCGCTCGATCCGCAGTGGCCCGCCGCGCGCCGGGCCGCCGTCATCGACGACGCCCAGGTCGTGGCGCAGCTCGGCGACTCGGCCGAACGCGACCCGGCCGAACCGGAAGCCGTGGCCGTCGACCTCGGCGACTGGCGCTTCGGCTCCCACTCCACCGAGGGCACCGGGGTCACCCTCCCCGGCAACGCCCTGGCGTACGTGATCTTCACGTCCGGTTCGACCGGGCGGCCGAAGGGCGCGATGATCCGGCACGAAGCGATCAGCGAGCGCCTGCTGTGGCAGGGCAACGAGATCCTGGGCTTCGGCCACGACGACGCGTCGCTGTTCAAGGCGCCGTTGTCCTTCGACATCTCCATCAACGAGATCTTCCTGCCACTGGTGCACGGCGGCAGGCTGGTCATCCTGCGGCCCGGCGGCGAACGCGACCCGCACCACTTGCTGAGCGTGATCGCCGAGCAGCGGGTCACCTTCACCTACCTGGTCTCGTCCATGCTGGACGTGCTGCTGGAGATGGTGGGCGACTCCGGGCGGCTGGACAGCCTGCGCCATGTGTGGTGCGGCGGCGAGGTGCTGACCCCGGAGCTGTACGAGCGGTTCCGCACCCGGCTCGACATCCCGCTCTACCACGGCTACGGCCCGGCCGAGACCACGATCGGTGTCTCGCACGTCATCTACCGGGGCGCGGCCGAGCGCCTGTCGACATCGATCGGCAAGGCCAACCCGAACACCCAGTTGTATGTGCTGGACAACGAGCTGCGCCCGGTCCCGGTCGGAGTCGGTGGTGAACTGTACGTGGGAGGGTTCCTCCTGGGCCGCGGGTACATCAACGCGCCCGGCCTGACGGCGTCCCGCTTCGTGGCGAACCCCTTCGCCGGGGACGGGTCCCGGCTGTACCGGACCGGAGACCTCGCGCGGTTCGCCCCGGACGGCTCGCTGGACTTCCTCGGCCGGGCCGACAACCAGATCAAGATCCGCGGTATGCGGCTGGAGATCGAGGATGTCGAGGTCGGTCTCGCGGAGCACCCCGGGGTGCGGTACACCTGCGTCGTCGCGAAGAAGAACGCGGCAGGCAGCACCTACCTGGTGGGCTATGTGATCCCGGCCGCCGGGAGCGAGGACCTGCGCGCGGACGAGGTCAAGGGGTGGGCCGCCGGGCACATGGTGGAGTACATGGTGCCCGCCCACATCGTCGTGATGAAGGAGTTCCCGCTCACGGCGAACGGCAAGCTCGACCGCCGTGCGCTGCCGGAACCCGTGATCGGGACGGGCTCGATCGTCCAGCCCACCACCGAGAACGAGCGGGTGGTGTGCGCGGCGGTCGCGAAGGTGCTGCGGCTGGACGAGGTCGGCGTCGACCAGGACTTCTTCCAGCTCGGCGGAGACAGCCTGCTGGCGATCTCGCTGCTGAGCGCGGTGCGCGACGCGGGTCTCCACCTCACGGCACGGCAGATCTTCACCAACAGCACGGTCGGGGCGCTGGCGGCGATGGCGAGCCGTGAGGACGCCTCCACCGCGGACGACGGCGATGTCGCGACCGGTTCCGTCATGGGATCGCCCATCGTGCAGTGGCTCGGCGAGACCACCGACGCGATCGACGGCTTCGTACAGTCGGTCGTGCTGAACACCCCGGCGGAGCTGACCGCCGATGCGCTCGACACGATCCTCGCCGCCGTGGCCGGGCGGCACGACATGCTGCGCGCCAGGCTGGTGCGCGGCGAGCGCTGGAGCTTCGAGATCCCGGTGGCGGGGCGGGCCACGCCGTCGTGGCAGGAGAGCGACCGGCCGCTCGATGAGTGCGTCGCGCTCGCCACCGGCGGGCTGGACCCGGACCAGGGCGTGATGCTGCGTGCCGTCTGGCGACGCGAGGCACGGCAACTGGTCGTGGTCGTCCATCATGTGGTGATCGACGGCGTGTCCTGGCATGTCCTGATGGACGACCTGGCCATGGCATGGCGGCAGTTCGCCTCGGGCGCGCCGGTCGAGTTGCCCCCGGTGGGCACGTCGTTCCGGCGCTGGACGCAGATGCTGGGGAATGCCACGTTCGACGCGGACCGTGGCTACTACCAGCGTCCCCTGCCGGGAGCAGACGGCCCCGTGGGCAGGCGCGCGCTGCGCGACGCCGACACCGTCGCCCGGGAGCGGGTGCGGACCGTCTCGGCCGGCCCCGAGGTCACCGCCGCGCTGCTGGGCGAGATCCCCGCGAAGTTCCACGCGGGCGTGGGCGATGTGCTGCTGACCGCGCTCGCCGTCACCCTCGCCCGATGGCGCCGCGACCTCGGACAGGACCAGACGTTCGCGCATATCGAACTCGAGGGCCACGGCCGCGAAGGACGGTTCGTGGCGGATGCCGCCGGCTTCGAGCCGGAGCTGTCGCGGACCGTGGGCTGGTTCACCACCCTGTTCCCGGTGACCGTGGACCCCGGAGCGGCGGCCGATTTCACCGCCCCCGACTATCTGGCCGCCGCGCTCAAGGCGGTCAAGGAAGACCTCGCCCGAGTGCCGTCCAACGGCGTTTCCTACGGTGCCCTGCGGTATCTGACCCACACCGGGTTCGACGCCCCCGCACCGCAGGTGCTCTTCAACTACCTGGGCCGCTTCGACGCGGGCGCCTCCGGAGACTGGCAACTCAGCGGCAACACCGGCCAGTTGGGCGAGAAGCGCGACCCGAGAATGCGCCTGCCGCGCCCCCTGGAGTTCAACGCGATCGCCGAACCCGCACCGAACGGCGCGTACGAGCTGATCACCACCATCTCCTGGCCCGACGGGATGTTCACCGACGAGGACATCGCGACCATCGGCGCGTACTTCCGGGAGGCCCTGACCGCCTTGGCCGCGCTCGACCAGGGCGGCCACTCGCCCAGCGACTTCGGCCTGGTGCCGCTCACCCAGGCCGACGTCGACGTCCTGGACGGCCCGGCGCTGCGGGACATCCTGCCGCTGACCCCGTTGCAGGAGGGCCTGTACTTCCATTCGGTCTTCGACGACGACTCGGCGGGTGCCTACGTCGAGCAGCAACTGCTGAGGCTGGACGGCGAGGTGGACGCCGACCGGCTCGCGGCGGCGGCCACCCGGTTGCTCACGCTGTACCCGAACCTGGCGGCGCGGTTCACGGCCCTCGCCGACGGCCGGGTGGTCTCCGTGCTGGAGAGCGGGGTGCGGGCGCCGTTCACCACGCTCGACCGCCCCGGGATCACCGACGCCGAGATCCGCGAATACGCCGAGCGGGACCGCCGCGCCGGGTTCGACCTGGCCACCGGCCCGCTGATGCGGTACACGCTCATCCGGGCGGGCTCCGGCCGGAACGTGCTGGTGCAGACCGTGCACCACATCATCGCCGACGGCTGGTCGGTGCCACCGATGCTCCGCGCGCTGCTGGCCGAATACCACGCGCCGGGGACGGTGTACCCGCTCGGCGGCTTCCCCGACTACGTACGGTGGCTCGCGGAGCGCGACGACGACGAGAGCGACCGGATATGGCGCGATCAGCTCGCCGAGCTGCCCGGGCCCTCGCTGGTCGCCGAGGGGCACACCCCGTCCGGCCGGTTCGCCGACACCGCCGTGGAACCGGGGGACGACATCGACGCGGCCGCCCGCTCGGCCGGTGTGCCGCTGAGCGTGGCCGTGCACAGCGCCTGGGCGGTGACGCTGGGCTCCATTCTGCCCGGCAGTGACGTGGTGTTCGGTTCCACGGTGTCCGGGCGCGACGCGCAGGTGCCCGGCATCGAGGACATGGTGGGTCTGTTCATCAACACGATCCCCGTGCGCGCCCGGTGGGCCGGTGCCACCACGGCGCGCGATCTGCTCGCCTCGGTGCGGGAACACCAGAGCGCGGTGCTGCCGCACCAGCATGTCTCGCTGGCGAGGATCGGCCGCCTGGCCGGTGCAGGTGCCCTGTTCGACACCCTGGTGGTGTTCGATGTCGCGACCGATGTGGCCGCCCTGCGGGGGCCGCGCGACGAGCTGGTCATCACCGACATCGTGAACGAGGGCGCCCCGCACTACCCCTTGACGCTGGTGGTGGAGCGCGCACCCGACGGCCGTCCCCGCTTCAACCTGATCTACGACGGCGAGCTGCTGCGGGAGGCGAGCGCCCAGGCGATCCTGCGCACGTTCACCCAGACCCTCACCGGCCTGCTCACCCGCCCGGACGCCCTGGTCGGCGAGGTGGCGCCCGAAGACACCCGGCGTCCCGCGCCGATCACTCCGACGACGCTGGGCGGACTGTTCGACGCCGCAGCGCGCCGCGACCCGGCGGCCACCGCCGTCACCCAGTGCGGTCTCGACGGCGGAACCCGGTCACTGACCTATGGCGAACTGGCGGCCGCGAAGAACGAGCTGGCCTCCCCCCTGCGTACGGCCGGTGCCGGGCCGGGCAGGCGGGTCGCCGTCGCCGTCCCGCGCTCCCTGGAGCAGGTCGTCGCCCTGGTCGCGATCGTCACCGCGGGCGGCGCGTATGTACCGCTGGACCTGGCCTACCCGGACGAACGGCTGGAGTACATCCTCGCCGACTCCGCTCCGCAGGTCGTCCTCGTGGACCGTGAGCAGCGCGAGCGCTTCACCCGGCTGCTGGCCCGGGCGGGCGTGCCGGCCCGTGTGCTCGTACTGGGAGACGAGCTGCCGCGGGCCGGTACGGAGGCCGGGCCGGAGGCGCGCTGGCACGACCCCGCCTACGTCATCTACACATCCGGATCGACCGGCGCACCCAAGGGCGTCGTCGTCCCGCACTCCAGCGTGGTGACGCTGCTCGCGAACACCCGGCCCGCCATGGACTTCGGCCCCCACGACGTATGGGTCCAATTCCACTCCTTCTCCTTCGACTTCGCCGTCTGGGAGCTGTGGGGCGCGCTGGCGCACGGCGCTGAGCTGCTGGTGCCGGAGTACGGGCTGACCCGCTCGCCGGTCGACTTCCACCGGCTGGTGCGCGAGCGCGGAGTGACCGTGCTCAACCAGACCCCGTCGGCGTTCTACCAGTTCATCGAGGCCGACCGGCATGCGGGCGAGCCGGTCACCGCGCTGCGCCGGATCATCTTCGGCGGCGAGCCGCTGGATCTCGGGCGGCTGCGCGGCTGGGTCGAGCGGCACGGCACCGGTGCACCCGAGCTGGTCAACATGTACGGCATCACCGAGACCACCGTCCATGTCACCCACCGGGTGCTGACCGACGACGACTTCGGCCCCGGCGGCGACATCAGCCCGATCGGCGGCCCGATCCCGGGCCTGGCCACCTATCTGCTCGACGACCGGCTCCGGCCGGTGCCGCCGGGCCGGGTGGGCGCCATCTACGTCGCAGGCGACCAGGTGTCGCTCGGCTACCTGGGCAGGCCGGGGCTCACCGCGGGCCGTTTCGTGGCGAACCCGTTCGCGGGCGACGGCTCCCGCATGTACCACACGGGCGACCTCGCCCGCCGCACGCTCGACGGTGAGCTGGAGTTCACCGGCCGCGCCGACGACCAGGTGCAGCTCAAGGGTTTCCGTATCGAACTCGGCGAGGTGGAGTCCGCGGTCAGGGGGCTCGATGGTGTGGTCGACGCGGCCGTCACCGTGGCCGACAGCGGCGACCACCTGGTCGCGCATGTCGTGGGCCGGGCGCCCGCCGACGTCACCGCCCTGCTGTCCGCGAAGCTGCCCGTACACATGGTGCCGGGCCGGGTGCTGCCCGTCGACGCCCTGCCGCTGACGGTCAACGGCAAGCTGGACCGGAAGGCCCTGACCGCACGCGCCGCACAGGACGACACCCCGTCGGCCGGTCCTGCGGGCAGCGGGGACGCCGCGCTCACCGCACTGGTCGGCATCTTCGCCGACACACTGCCCCAATCCGCCGTGGACGGCGACACCGACTTCTTCCGGGCCGGGGGCGACAGCATCGTCGCCATCACCGTCATCAACCGGGCCAGGGCGCTCGGCCTGCCGATCGCGCCACGGGACGTGTTCCTGTTCAGGACACCGCGCGCACTCGCCGAGCACCTGGGCGCGCGCACACCGCAGGCCGAGCCGCCCGCGCCCGCCCGCCACGAGGACGGCCCGCTGCCGCCTACCCCGATCATCCTGCGCCAGCGTGAACTGGGCGGTTCGCTCACCCGGTTCGCCCAGGCCAGAACGGTGGTGGCCCCCGACGGCACCGGGTTCGCCGACGCCGAGCGCGCCGCGCACGCCGTCGTGGCCGCGCACCCGGCCCTCCGGCTGCGGCTGCGCGTCGAACACGGGGTGTGGGAGCTGCGCACCGAACCCGCCCGCGAGGTCACTGTCGTACGGGCGGGCACGGCCGACGCCACGACGGCGGCGAACGAGGCCGCCGGACGGCTCGACCCCGAGTCCGGGGAGGTCATCGCGTTCGCGTGGCTGGAGGCGAGCCGGACCCTGGTGGTCACCGTGCACCACCTCGCCGTCGACTCGGTGTCCTGGCTGATCCTGCTGGACGACCTGGCCGCCGCCCTGCGCGGGGCGCCCCTGGCGCCGCCGACCACGTCCTACGCCGAGTACGCGGAAGCTCTGGCGTCCCGGTCCGCCCATGCCATCGACGACCTCGGGCACTGGCTCACCACCCTTCAGGCGCCCGCGCTCCTGCCCGCGGTCGAGCGGCCGCGCGAGACCACGGTGGTGCTCACGCCCGAAGTGAGCGACCGCGTGACACGTACCGCGCCCACCGCGCTCGGCGTCGGTCTCACCGAGTTGCTGTGCGGCGCGCTGCGCACCGCGCTGACCCACATCCAGCCATCGCCCACCGACCTCGCGATCGAACTGGAGCGCCACGGCCGGGTCCCGGCGCTGGAGCACCACGACTACACCCGCACGGTCGGCTGGTTCACCTCCATCGCGCCCGTGCGGCTCACGGCACACAGCGACCCCGTCGCCGCGGCGTACGAGGTCGCCGAACGCCAGCCGGACGAGCGCGCACACCTCGCCTACGGCCGACTCAGGTTCCTCAACGCGCAGACGGCCCCGCTGCTCACCGCCCGCCCGCAGGTGCTGTTCAACTACCTGGGCCGGGGCGGCGAGTCCCAGGCCCCGCACCTGACCGGCGGCGATCAGGGCAGCCCGTACGCCGTCGAGGTCAACGCGTGGACCGACGCGGCCACCGGCAGCCTGCACGCCGTCTTCACCCTCGCCGAAGGCATCCCGGACGAGATCACCGACCACTGGCGGAGCGCACTGGAACGCATCGCGGACGCCGCCGCGACGGCCGAGCGCACGGCACCGGTCACCCCGCTCCAGCGGGGCCTGTACTTCCAGGCCCAGATGGCGGGTTCGGCGGGACACTACGTCGCGCAGAGCTGGTTCACCTTCGACCGGCGCCTGGACACCGACGCACTGTCCGAGGCGATGGCGTATGTGATGGCGCGGCACCCGGTCGTGGCCGCCGGCTTCGCCACCGACGACGACGGCAACCCGGTCCAGGTCCTGGGGGCGGGCCGGCGCGTCGACGTCCGTACGGTCGAGCTCACGAGCGACGCGGACGTCGAGGCGCTGCGCACCCGGGACCGCGACACGGGATTCGATCCGGGCGAGCCCCCGCTGATCCGGATGACCGTGGTGCGGCTGCCCGGCGACCGCGACGGGCTGCTGCTCAGCTACCACCTGCTGCTGTGGGACGGCTGGTCCCGCGAGATCGTGCTGCGGGACCTGTTCGACGCCTACCAGGCCGTCCTCGCGGGCGAGTTGCCCGACCCGGCCCCGGCCACGCCGAGCTTCGAGGACCACGCCCGGGCGCTCGACGCCAGGGACTCCGCCGTATCGGAACGCTTCTGGGCCGAGCACCTGGCCGGTCTCCCCGGCCCGACGCTGCTCGCCGGGCCGGCGCCGTCCCTTGTCGACGGCCTGCCGCGCGCGCTCGTGCACACGCTGTCCGCCGGGCAGTCGGAGCTGCTGCGGGCGGCGGCCAGGGCGCACGGCGTCACCCTGAACTCGGTGCTGACCGGCGCGTTCGGCCTCCTGCTCGGCGCCCACACGGGGCGCGGCGACGCCGTGTTCGGCGTGACCGTCTCCGGCCGGGAGGGCGAGGGGCTGGACGGCATCGTCGGCGTGCTGCTCAACACCGTCCCCATGTGGACCCGGGCCCGGCCGGACGACACCGTCCGCGCGTACCTGTCGGACGTACAGGCCGCCAGGGTCGAGGCGATGGTCCACGAGCACCTGGGGCTCGGCGAGATCCAGCGGGCCACTGGGCACGACACCCTGTTCGACAACCTCTTCGTGCTCCAGAACTTCCTGGACATGGACGCGTTCGCCGAGATGAACGCCAGGCACGGCATCACCTCGGTGACGGCCGACGACTCCACCCACTACCCGTTCACCTGGGTCGTCACCCCCGGCGATCGGCTCACGGTCAAGCTGGAGTACCGCGACGAGGACACCGCGAACGCCCGGCGGCTCCTCGACGACTACCTGCGCGTGCTCGACGACCTGGCCCGGGCGACCGGGCCGGTCGGCGCGCTGCGGGGACTGGGGCCGGAGCCCGTGCCCGCCGAACGCGTGGACATCGGCACGGACACCGTGGTCGACCGGTTCGACCGGGCGGCGGACCGCGATCCGCGGCGGATCGCGCTCGTGGCCCACGGCTCGACCATGACCTTCGCGGGGCTCCGGGACCGCAGCCGCGCGGTGGCCGGTGTGCTCGCCGGGCGCGGCATCGGCCCTGAGACGACCGTGGGCCTCGCGATTCCGCGCTCCCTCGACTCGATCGTGGCGCTGTTCGCCGTGCTGCGCGTCGGCGCCGCGTATGTGCCGCTGGAGCTGGACCACCCGGACGAGCGGATCGCCGCGATCGTCGCGGACGCCCGCCCCGATGTGATCCTCACCGTGAGCGCCGTGTCGCCCCGGCTCACCGGCGACCTGATCGAGCTGGACCGCCCGCTGCCCGAGGCCGAGCCGTACCGGACGTATCAGCCCAAGGACCCGCATCGCCTGCGGCACCCCGCGTACACGATCTACACCTCGGGATCGACCGGGGAGCCCAAGGGCGTGGTGACCGAGTACGCCGGACTGACCAACATGCTGATCAACCATCAGCGCCGGATCTTCGAGCCGGTGCTGGCGGACCACGGCCACCGGGTCTTCCGGATCGCACACACCGTGTCGTTCGCCTTCGACATGTCGTGGGAGGAACTGCTGTGGCTCGCCGACGGCCACGAGGTGCACATCTGTGACGAGGAACTGCGCCGTGACGCGCCCCGGCTGGTCGAGTACTGCCTCGAGCACCACATCGACGTCATCAATGTGACCCCGACCTACGCACAGCAACTGGTGGCCGAGGGCCTGCTCGACCACCCGGAACGGCGGCCGGCGCTGGTGCTGCTCGGCGGCGAGGCCGTCACCCCGGCGCTGTGGCAGCGGCTCGCGGAGACCGAGGGGACCGCCGGCTACAACCTGTACGGACCCACCGAATACACCATCAACACCCTCGGCGTCGGCACCTTCGAATGCCAGGACCCGGTGGTGGGGGTGGCGATCGACAACACCGATGTGTATGTGCTGGACCCGTGGCTGCGGCCGCTGCCGGACGGCGTCCCCGGTGAGCTGTACGTGTCCGGCATCGGCATCGCACGCGGCTATCTCGGGCAGCCCGACCAGACCGCGCACCGCTTCGTCGCGTGCCCGTTCGGCGCGCCCGGCGAGCGCATGTACCGCACCGGCGACCTGGTGGCCCGCCGGCCCGACGGCAACCTGATGTATTTGGGCCGCATCGACCAGCAGGTCAAGATCCGGGGGCACCGGGTCGAACTGGGCGAGGTCGAGGCCGCGTTCGCCGCGCACCCGGCGGTGCGGTTCGTCGCCGCGGTCGCCCAGCCCGATCCCCAGGTCGACGGCGCGTACCGGCTGGCCGCCTACCTCGTACTGGACGGCTCGGACCTGGCGGCGGTCGCGGCCGACGTGGGCACCGGGCTGCCGGACTTCCTGCGCCCGACGCACTACGCCCAGGTCGACAGCATCCCGCTGACCGTGAACGGGAAGGCTGACACCAAGGCGCTGCCGGAGGCCAAGCCGCTGGGCACGCTGACCACGGCGGGGGAGCGGGGACCGCGGACCGAGAACGAGACCGTGGTGTGCGAGTTCTTCGCCGAGGCACTGGACCTGGATGACGACGAGGTGAGTGCGGTGAGCGATTTCGTGTCCCTGGGAGGGCACTCCATGCTGGCGGTGCGGCTGATCGGGCTGCTCCGCCGCGAGTACGGCCCTGTGATCACCATCCGTGATCTGTTCACCCTGCGAACCCCGGAAGCGATTGCCCGCCACCTTGATGACCACTCCTGACACCCAGCGGCCCCGCCCGGGGGCCGACATCCTCCGGACCGCACTGCGCCGCAACATCGGCGCCATGACCTGGGGCACCGTCCTCATGGGCCTGTACCAGGCCGGTGAGACCGCCTTCCCCATCGCGCTCGGCCTGATCGTCGAGCACACGATGCGGGACCGCAGCCTCGGCTCGCTCGGCCTGGCGATCGCCGCGCTGGCGGTCATCATCACGACGGTGTCGCTGTCGTGGCGGTTCGGGATGCGCGTCCTGCAGAAGGCCAACACCACCGAGGCGCACCGCTGGCGGGTGAAGGTCGCGGCCTACGGCCTCCAGCCGGTGGCCAGGGACGTCGACCTGAAGTCCGGCGAGGTGCTGACCATCGCCACCGAGGACGCCGACCAGACCGCCGACATCATCGAGGTGGTGCCGCTGCTGGTCAGCTCGCTGGTGGCGGTGATGGTCGCGGCGGTCGCACTGGGCCTGGCCGACGTCCGGCTCGGCCTGCTGGTGATCGTGGGCACCGTCGCGATTCTGTCGATCCTGAGCGTGCTGTCCAAGCGGATCGGCTCCAGCACCCGCGAACAGCAGGCCCGGGTGGCACGGGCGGGGGCGAAGGTCGCGGACCTGATCACCGGCCTGCGCCCGCTGCACGGCTTCGGCGGCAACCACGCGGCGTTCGGTTCCTATCGGAGGGTCAGCACGGAGGCGAAACACCAGGCGGTCACCGTCGCCAAGGTCAACGGCGTGTACGCGGGCACCGCGCTGGCCCTCAACGCGGTCCTCGCCGCCGCCGTGACCCTGATGGCGGGCTCACTGGCCTTCAGCGGCCGGATCACCATCGGGGAACTCGTCATGGCCGTGGGGCTGGCGCAGTTCATCATGGAACCGCTCAAACTGTTCTCGGAGATGCCGAAGTACGTGATGATGGCGCGCGCGTCCGCCGAGCGGATGGCGCTCGTGCTGGCCGCCCCGCCGGTGGCGGCCGATGGGCGGGAGCGCCCGGCCGCGGGCGGAGACCTCGACCTCGACTGCGTCCGGTACGGCTCGCTGCGCGAGCTGAAGTTCACGGTGGCCGCCGGCGAGTTCGTGGCGATCGCGCCCTACCAGCCGCGTGCGGCGGCCGACCTCGCGTCGATCCTGGCCGTGAAGGTCCCGCCCGGCGCGTACGAGGGAGCGGTGCGGGTCAGCGGGCGGGAGCTCGCGGACCTGTCGATCGAGGCGGTCCGCGGACACCTGCTGGTGAACCCGTACGACGGGGAGATCTTCGCGGGCACCCTCGGCACGAACATCGACCCCTCGGGCACCAGCCGGATGGTTCCCGAGGCCGTCGAGGCGTCCATGCTGACCGATGTCGTCGCCCTCCACCGCGAAGGGCTCGACTACGGCGTCCGCGACCGCGGCGCGAACCTCTCCGGGGGACAGCGCCAGCGGCTGTCCCTGGCCCGGGCCCTCGCCGCCGATACCGACGTCCTCGTCCTGCACGACCCGACCACAGCCGTCGACGCGGTCACCGAGCAGCTCATCGCGCGCAACATCGCGAAGCTGCGCCGGGACCGCACCACCATCGTGATCACCAGCAGCCCGGCGCTGCTGAACGCCGCCGACCGGGTCCTCGTCCTGGACGACGGCGTCATCACCGCCGAGGACACCCATCGCAACCTCCTCGCCACCGACCAGGACTACTGCCTGGCGGTGGCCCGGTGACCCGGCCCGCTAACCGAGTGCCCAGGCGACATCCCTGAGCAGGGCGTGCCGCCAGCCCGCCCGGTCGTGGCCCGCCGCCGACCGCGAGACCCGTACGGTCGCGCCGGACTGCCGGACCAGGGTCTCGGCCAGCTCGCAGTGGGGGAGCATCCGCCTCTCGTGCTCCCCCAGGTCGAACGCGACCCGCAGACCGGACAGGTCGGGGCGCTCGCGCAGGCGCGCGGCCATGGTGCCGCCGACCGGGCCGCCCATGGGATCCGGCAGGTCCAGGGCGTCGGGTGTCCACCAGAACGACCCCGACTGACAGGCCACGCGGGACACCAGGTCCGGGAACTCCAGCGCCGCGTACAGCGCGCTCAGCCCGCCCAGGCTCTGCCCGGCGACCACCAGCCGGTCCGGGTCGGCGGGTGCGCCGGATTCCGCCACCAGCGGCAGCAGTTCGTCCCGGATCGCCTCCCACAGCGCGGGGCCGCATCCGAACTCGGCCTCCCTGTCCTTGCTCGGCAGGAAGACGAGCGTGACGGGCGGCATCTCACCACCTGCGACGGCCGAGTCGAACGCGGTCATGGCCGGGTGCAGATACAGCCAGTCGTCCCCGTCGAGCAGCAGGACCACGGGTCCGCCGCCGCCCACCGGATGGACGCGCACGGTGCGGCGCCCGCCGAGCCGTGCGCTGTGCCAGCGGATCCGGTTGTGCGGGAGGGGCAGTACGGCATCGGCGCCGATGACGGGCCAGTGCGGCTGGGCCGGGGCGTCCGGA
Organism: Streptomyces sp. NEAU-YJ-81; assembly: GCF_017592595.1. NCBI lineage: Bacteria > Bacillati > Actinomycetota > Actinomycetes > Kitasatosporales > Streptomycetaceae > Streptomyces > Streptomyces sp. NEAU-YJ-81. The sequence continues at coordinate 215,365 of NZ_JAGFNO010000015.1, forward strand.
GTCGCGGCGATGGACCGGTCACCGCCCGCGCCGACCGGGTTGAACGGGTCGGCGTGCGCTGCGTCGCCCGCGAGGAACTGGTAGGTCACCCGCAGCCGTGCGGGCATGGGCACCTCGGCGTACCAGCAGTCCGTATCGCCCCACCGGCGCAGGGGGACCGGCTCCGACCAGCTCTCGAAGCCGATGCTCGCGGGAGAGCCGCGCCACAGGAACAAGGTCGTCCATCCGCCGCCGTCGGCGGGCACCGACGTGGGTGTCCCCGCCGCCGCCCAGAACTCGTCGGTGCCGGGTATGCCGGGCAGTCCGAACGCGACGAAGGCGTTCTCCTCATCGGTCGCACTCAGGCGCATGAACGTCTCCTTGTGAGAGGGAAGGGACAGAGCTAAGCTCCTGTCAATTAGGCGAGGCTAACCTAAGTTTGACCTGTGAACCGCCCCGGCACCCAGGAGAGCTCCGGCAGATGCTCTGCACCAGACTGACGAACGCCCGCTTCCTCACCATGGACCCGGACCACCCCGTCGCCCACGATCTGGGCCTGTGGCGGGGCCGGATCGTGGGCCTGGACGACGCCGTGACCTCCCTGCCCGCCCGCGAGGTGGTCGACCTACAGGGTGCCACCGTGCTGCCCGGGTTCATCGACCCCCATGTGCACCTGGCCTGGACCGGGTTCAAGCAGAAGACCCCGAGCATCGCGGGGTGCACGCGGATCGACGAGGTGCTCGCCGTCGTGGAGGAGGCCATCACCCGGAAGGGCTCGCCCGGCGCCTGGGTGAGCATCGCCGGCTACGACCAGCGGGCCCTGGGCCGCCATCTGACCGCCGCCGAACTGGACAGGGTCAGCCACGGGCGCAAGGTGTTCATGATGCACGACTCCGGGCACGGCTGCATGGTCAACTCCGCCGTCCTCGACCTGCTTCCCGCCGACACCCCGCACGAGAACGGCTTCCTCGCCGAGGGCGCCATGGGCGCCGCCCGTGCTCTGCGCCTCCCGCACTCTCAAACGGAGCTGGCCGAGGCGATCGCCCGCGCCGCCCGCACCTGCCTGGCCGAGGGCGTCACCGCCTGCGCCGAGGCGGGCATCGGCGGCGCACTCTTCGGCCACAGCCCGGTCGAGCTGGGCGCCTACCAACTCGCGCGCGAATCGGGCCTGTTGCCGCTGCGCGTACAGCTCATGGTCTCCGCCGACCGGCTGCGCCCGGTCGGCGCACATGAAGCCGACGGCATTCCCCGGGCGCTCGACCTCGGCCTGCGCACCGGATTCGGCGACGACCGGCTCTCCGTGGGCGCGCTGAAGATCTACACCGACGGCGGCATGATGGCCCGGACCGCCGCGCTCAGCAGCCCGTACGAAGGTCTGGATCACACGGGTGAGCTGCAGGACGACCCGCAGGTGCTCGCGGACACGATCGTGGACGGCCACCTGGCCGGGTGGCAGCTCGCCGTTCACGCCATCGGCGACCGCGCTGCCGACGTCGCCCTGGACGCCCTGGAGCGGGCCCAGCGCCTCCGGCCGCGCCCCGACGCCCGGCACCGCATCGAGCACGCCGGACTGATCCGCCCCGACCAGCTTCCGCGCTTCGCACGGCTCGGCGTCAGCGCCGTCGTCCAGCCCAACTTCCTGCGCTACTTCGGCGACGACTATGCGGCGATCATGGGCGAGGAACGGGCCCCGTGGCTCTACCGCGGCAGGGCCTTCCTGGACCACGGCATCCCCCTCGTCGGCAGCTCCGACCGCCCCGTCACGGACGGATCTCCGCTGCGGGCCATCCAGTTCATGGTCGAGCGCACCTCCGAGTCCGGCCAGGTGATCGGCCCGGACGAGGGCATCACCCTCGACGAGGCACTGCGGGCCTACACGGTCGCGGGTGCCGTCGCCTGCCACTGGGAGGACGGCCTGGGAAGCCTCACCCCGGGCAAACTCGCCGACCTCGTCGTGCTCGGGGACGACCCCCGCCGGGTCGACACCTCGCGCATCGGGGACATCGAGGTGGTGGCGACGTACGTCGACGGCCGGGAGACCGGGATCCGCACCGGATGAGATGAAGCACGCCGAGGTGCTCACCGACCGGGTCCTCCGACCGTGGAACCGAGGAAGGAAAGCCTTGATCACGGCTACGCCATGCCCTGCCCCGCTGCCGCACGCCCGCCTCGCGCCGACGTCCCGCGTGCGCAGCGCCCGTCCGGAGGACGCCGCCGCACTCGCCGAGCTGTCCCGGCCCTTCGTGGGTTCGGGGGCGCTGCGGGAGCGGCCTGTCACGCTCTACGCGACCCGTGCGGCCGACTTCCTCGTGGCACAGGCCCCGGATGGCACCGTCGAGGGCTGTGTGGGCCTGCGCCTGCACCCCGCCGACCCGGGGGAGGGCCGTGGGCCCGCGGGCGTGGTGTACAACTTCTGCGTGGCCGGGCCGAGTCAGGGAAGCGGTGTGGGAGCCGGGCTGCTGCGCGCCGTGCTGGCCAGGGCGCGCGCTCAGTCGCTCGGTGCCCTGTTCACGGCGACAACCGGCGGTGGCGGCCTGTTCCTCCGGTACGGATTCGCGCCCACGACGGTGCGCCTGGCGCCTTCACGCTGGGTGGAGTCGCTGGACCCCCGGCGCGATGCGCGCATCCTCACAAGGACCTTGTGACCGCTCGCCTTGGGTGACGCCCGGGCCGTTTCGTTCCGGTTTCTTCGGCCCGGGGTCATGAGTTCTTCGGCCGACTATGGCTGGTTCCCGGGCAGTAATGCCGTCACCTCCCTCAACTGGTGGGAGGACGGCGCGTCGCGGACGCGATGATGTCATGCGGGACGACGTCCACCGCCGCCGCCGAAAAGGACTCCTTGACCATGAACACCACCCCCCGTATCGCGATCATCGGCGCCGGCCCCGGCGGCCTCACCCTCGCCTGCGTCCTCCAGGCCAACGGCATCGACACGGTCGTATACGAGCGCGAGGCAGTCGATGCCGCCGCCTGCCCGGGCGGCACCCTCGAGCTGCACCCCGAGTGCGGTCAGCACGCCCTGCGCGAGGCAGGACTGGAAAACGAGTTCTGGGCCCGAGCCCGCCCCACGGGCCTGGATATGAAGATTTTCGGCAAGGACGCCACGGTCCAACCCCAGGACGTCACCCCCGAAGACGACACGGGCTGGCCGGAGATGGACCGGTCCGCCCTGCGCGAGATCCTCCTCGACGCCCTCGCCTCCGACAGCATCCGCTGGAGCCACAGCCTCGACCACGCCACCACCCTGGAGAGCGGCCGCCTCGAACTCCACTTCGCAGGCGGCGCGGTGGAGACCTGCGACCTGCTCATCGGCGCGGACGGCACATGGTCCCGCGTCCGTCCGATGCTCACCGAAGTCAAGCCCGCGTACTCTGGGATCAGCCTTATAGAGCTCGGTGTCCCCGAGGCCCACCGCACCCAGCCGGCCTTAGCCACGCTCGTGGGCCGCGGCAGCATGTTCGCGCTGCAGGACGACAAGGGTCTGATAGCGCGGCGCGGCGGCGATGGCCGCCTGCGCATCTCCATCGCCTTCCGCGTTCCCGAGAACTGGCTCACCACCAACGGCATCCCCTACGACCGGCCCGAGCGGGCGCGCGCCGCGATCCTGGAGCACTTCACCGATTGGGCCCCGCAACTGAAGGACCTCGTCCGCCACTGCGATGACACGATCGTCCCCCGCCCCGTCTACAGCCTCCCCATCGGCACGAGCTGGCCGACCACACCGGGAGTCACCCTGCTGGGCGATGCCGCCCATGGCATGCTGTCATCCTGCTGGGGCGCCAATCTCGCCATGCGGGACGCTGCCGACCTCGCCCGAGCCGTCATCGGGGCCGGTGACGACCTTACGGCGGCGCTCGCCGCGTACGAGAAGACGATGCGCGAGCGTGCGGCGTCCATGGCCAGGGAGCTGGAGGGAAGCCTCGACGGGGGTGCCGATCCGCACGGCGTGCGGAAGATCGGCGACTTCTTCGGGCGTATGACCGCCCCAGGGCAGCGGAAGAGCCGGCCGGCGTCCTCGACCGATGGGGAACAGCCGCCTGTTACCGATGGGGGACAGCCGCCCGTCGCGGCGGCTCGTCCCACCAAGATTGATCTGAACCTTCTGGTCCCGCTGAACGCGCTCCTTTCGGAGCGCAGTGTCACCAGGGCCGCTGAGCGGGTCTCCGTCAGCCAACCCGCGATGAGCACGGCACTGGCGAAGCTGCGGCGGCACTTCAATGATCCGCTGCTGGTCAGGGCCGGGCGCGCGATGGTCCTCAGCCCGCTCGCGGAGTCACTGGTCGACCCGGTCAAGGAACTCCTGGGCGGGATGTACGAGGTCCTGGACCGCACGGAACAGTTCGATCCGGTCACCAGCGCCCGAACCTTCAACCTGGTCGCCGACGACTACGTGACCGCGGTGATGCTGCGTCCATTGCTCAGCGAGCTCAGCGAGCTGAGCGAGGTGGTCCCGGGCGTGCGGATCAGCGTCACCGGGGTGCACCCCGGCATGTTCGACCGGTTGCGCCGCGGGGAGACCGACCTACTGATCTGGCCGCCGAACGTGCTGACCGACGAGCTGACGTCGTTCTCCCGTAGCGATCTGCCTCCGGACGAGCTGGTCGCCGTCGTCGACGGTGGCCATCCCGATGTGGGCCCGATCCTGAGCCTGGAGGAACTGGGCGCCCTGCCCCATGTCAGGATCGGCTCACAGTCCATGCCGTTGTCGGGCCTCACCTTCGGCGACTGCGGCGTGTCCGACCGGACAGTGGCGGTGAGCGACACTTTTGCCGGCGCGGCCTCCATGGTGTCCGGTACCCGGATGGTCGCGGTCATTCCCCGGCGGCTCTTCGAGCGGCTCGGGAATCCGATGAGCCTGCGGGCGGTACCTCTGGAGCCGGCGGGGGAGTTGACGGAAGCGATGTACTGGCATCCCAGGAACACCGCGGATCCGGCGCACCGCTGGCTGCGGGAGCGTATCCAGGAGATGGCGTCACACCTGTGATCCCACGGTTCCCGCGGTCGGCGGGCTGACCGGGCGCTGGGTCGTTTGCGTAATAGGCCCGGTATCCATGGCGCGGATGGTCTTGATCGATACCAGTTGCCTTCCGGGCTCTCCACGAGCTGATTAGCGTCTCAGTCGAAGGCAGCGACAACCTGTCGCCGCCCATGACTCGGCGATGGGCCCGGTCTTGCCCAGCGGCATTCCGCTCGCATGGGAAGGATCTTCCGGGCACATTCCTCTCGCCGGTTGTCCCGTCCCGTGGGGAGGAAAGGTTGGCTGTGTCCGTCGCGCCTTCCGCGAGTGCTCACGCCTCGGCGCCGATCGCCATCACGGGTATTGCCTGCCGTCTGCCCGGTGGCCGGAACCCGGAGGAATTCTGGCGGTTGCTCTGCGCCGGGCGCCATGCGGTCGGCGAGACCGCGCACGGGCGCTGGAGCGCGGAACAGGCCGTCGAGCAAGGCGGCTTCCTCTCCGAAGTGGCCCATTTCGACGCCGAGTTCGCCGGAGTCACCGCCGCCGAGGCCGCCGCGATGGACCCACAGCAGCGGCTCGCGCTCGAACTGGCCTGGGAGGCGATGGAGTCCGCACGGTTCGTGGCGGACCCCCTTCGTGGCAGCCGGTCGGGTGTGTACCTGGGAGTGTCGTCCGACGACTACGCGGCCCTCACCCGTGCCCGCGGCGCGGCGGAGGACCGCTACACCCTGACGGGCACCCACCGCTCCATGATCGCCAACCGGGTGTCGCACCTGCTGAGGCTGGGCGGCCCGAGCGTCACCGTCGACTCGGGACAGTCCTCCTCCCTCGTGGCGGTGCACCTGGCCTGTGACAGCATCCGCCGTGGCGAGGTCGACCACGCCTTCGTGGGCGGCGTCAACCTCAATCTCGCCCCCGTCTCCGCCAGGGCCGTCGACGCGCTCGGTGTCCTCTCCCCGGACGGTCGCTGCTACACCTTCGACGAACGGGCGAACGGCTACGTGCGCGGCGAGGGCGGCGTGATGATCGTGCTCAGGCCGCTCGCCGACGCGCTGGCGGACGGCGACCGCGTACACGGCCTGATCCTCGGCAGCGCGGTCAACAACGACGGTGCCGGTCAGGCGGATCTGACCACACCGGACCCCTCCCTGCAGACCGACGTGCTGCGCGCCGCCTACCGGTCCGCGGGCGTCGAACCCGGTACCGTGCAGTACGTCGAGCTGCACGGTACCGGGACCAGGGCCGGCGACCCGGTCGAGGCAGCAGCGTTGGGAGCGGCACTCGGCCACGAACGGCCGGAGGGCACGCCCCTGCGCGTCGGCTCGGTGAAGACCAACATCGGTCACCTCGAAGGCGCGGCCGGAATCACCGGGCTGCTCAAAGTGGTCCTCTCTCTCACCCACCGTCGGCTGCCCGCGAGCCTGAACTTCGCCCGGCCCCATCCGGCGATCCCGCTGTCCGAGCTGAACCTGCGGGTACAGACCGAGACCACCGCGTGGCCGGAAGAGGAACGGCCGCTGGTGGCGGGGGTCAGCTCCTTCGGTATCGGCGGCACCAACTGCCATGTCGTGCTTGCCGAGCCGCCCTCCGTCGAGCCGACGCCGCCCGGTACATCCCCGGCGGTGACGCCGTGGGTGCTGTCCGCCCGTACCCGACAGGCGCTGCGCGGCCAGGCGGAACGCCTCCTCGACCACCTCGACCATCACGATCTGCCTGCTGCCGACGTCGGATACTCGTTGGCCACCACGCGCACGCTGCTCGAACACCGCGCCGTGGTCTTCGGCCGGGAGGAGCTGGCGGCACTCGAAGAACAGCTGCCGGGACCCGTGCTCGGTACGGCAGGAGAACCGGGGCGCACCGTCTTCGTGTTTCCCGGTCAGGGCTCCCAGTGGTCCGGTATGGGGCTGGCACTGCTGGAGGAGTCGGCGGTGTTCGCGGCACGGATGCGTGAGTGCGCACGGGCCCTGTCCCGGTTCGTCGACTGGGATCTGTTCGATGTGCTGCGCGAACCGATGACCGGCGACGATGTCGTACAACCGGCCACCTTCGCGGTCATGGTGTCGCTGGCCGAACTGTGGCGATCCCACGGAGTGCTGCCGGACGCGGTGATCGGGCATTCGCAGGGCGAGATCGCCGCCGCCTGCGTGGCCGGAGCGCTCAGCATCGAGGACGCCGCACGGGTCGTGGTGGCGCGCAGCAGGGCTGTCGAGGCGATCAAGGACCGGGGCCGCATGGGCATGGTCGCTCTGCCCGTGGCCGAGGTCGAGCCGTTGCTGCCGCGGGGTGTCACGATCGGCGCGGTCAATGGCCCGCGTTCGGTCGTGGTGTCCGGCGACACCGAGCCGGTGCGGGAACTCCTGGAGTCCCTGTCGGCCCGGGGCGTGTGGGTGCGCACGGTACCGATCGACTACGCCTCGCACTCCCCGCACGTGGACGACATCCGGCCGGCGCTGCTCGATGAGCTGGCCGCCGTTCGCCCTACCAGCTCCGCGGTCCCGCTGTTCTCCACCGTCACCGGGGACTGGCTCGACGGCACCGGACTCGATGCCGACTACTGGTGTCGCAACCTGCGGGAGACCGTGCGGTTCGAAACCGGTGTGCGTGCGCTGGAGGCCGACGGGTTCACCGGGTTCATCGAGTGCAGCCCGCACCCGGCCCTGGTCATGCCGGTTCAGGAGACCACCGGGCCCCAGGCCGTCGTGGTGGGTTCGCTGCGCCGTGACGACGGCCGTATGGGGCGCTTCCTGCGGTCGGTCGCCGAGGCCCAGGTGCGGGGAGTGGAGGTGGACTGGCGGCCCGCCTTCCCGGACGGACAGCCGGTGGACCTGCCCACGTACGCGTTCCAGCGCAGCAGGTACTGGCTCGACGAGCCGACACATGAGCCCGAGGCGAGGACACCGCGGGCGTCGCGGCGCACCGAGGAACAGCGGCATGCCGCCGCGTTGCGTCTGGTGCGCGAGCACGGGGCCGTGCTGCTCGAGCGGGACGACCCGGAGTCGCTGGCCGTGACCGAGTCGTTCCGCGACCTCGGCTTCGACTCGCTGACCTCCGTCGAACTGCGCAACCGGCTCGTCGCGGCGACCGGCGTACCGCTCTCCTCCGCCGTGCTGTACGACCATCCGACCCCCGCGGCGTTGGCCGAACACCTTGCCGCCCTGCTGGATGGTGAGCGTCCCCGGGCCGCCCAGGCGACGGTCGCCGCCGTCGCGACGGGCGATCCCATCGCCGTCGTCGCCATGAGCTGCCGGCTCCCGGGCGCGGTGAGCTCGCCCGAGGACCTGTGGCACCTGGTGGCGGAGGAGCGTGACGCCATCAGCGGATTCCCCACCGACAGGGGCTGGGACCTCGCTGATGGCAGCACCGCCACCCGGGCGGGCGGATTCCTCGACGGCATCGACACGTTCGACGCGGCCTTCTTCGGCATCTCCCCGCGCGAGGCCACGGCGATGGACCCCCAGCAGCGCCTCCTGCTGGAGGGCACATGGGAGGCGCTCGAACGGGCGGGAATCGTTCCCGAGAGCCTGCGCGCCACCCGGACCGGGGTGTTCGTCGGCGCGAGTGCCCAGGACTACGGGCCGCGCCTGCACGAAACCGCGCATGGCGCCGAAGGGTTCCTGCTCACCGGCACCAGCGCGAGCGTGCTGTCCGGCCGGGTGGCCTACACACTCGGCCTGCGAGGGCCCGCCGTCACCGTGGACACCGCGTGCTCGTCCTCGCTGGTGGCCGTGCATCTCGCCGTACGGTCGCTGCAGCAGGGGGAGTGTTCGCTCGCCCTGGCCGGTGGGGTGACCGTGATGTCGACCCCGGGCATGTTCGTGGAGTTCAGCCGTCAGGGCGGACTCTCACCGGACGGGCGCTGCAAGGCGTTCTCCGCTCAGGCCGACGGCACCGGCTGGGCCGAAGGGCTGGGCGTTCTCGTACTGGAGCGCCTCTCCGACGCCCGGCGCAACGGACACGACGTTCTCGCGGTGATCCGCGGCACCGCCGTCAACCAGGACGGGGCCTCCAACGGGCTCACCGCGCCCAGTGGACCGGCGCAGGAGCAGGTCATCCGGCAGGCCATGGCCCAGGCCCGGCTGGTGCCGGACGATGTCGACGTGGTCGAGGCACACGGCACGGGCACCGTGCTGGGCGATCCGATCGAGGCGCACGCCCTTCTCGCCACCTACGGCCAGGACCGGGAACACCCCCTGCTGCTCGGCTCGCTCAAGTCGAACATCGGCCATACGCAGGCCGCCGCCGGGATCGCCGGGGTCATCAAGATGGTGCAGGCCATGCGGCACGGCATCGCGCCGAAGACCCTGCATATCACCGACCCGACCGCACACGTGGACTGGTCGGCGGGAGCGGTGCGGCTGCTGACCGAGGCCACACCGTGGCCGTCGCGTGGCCGTCCGCCCCGCGCGGCCGTCTCCTCGTTCGGCATCTCCGGGACCAACGCGCACCTCGTCATCGAGGGCGTCCCCGCGCCCGGGCCTGAGCGGACGCCCGACAGCGGCAGCACCATGCCGCTGCTGCTGTCCGGGCACACCGGGCAGGCGGTGGTCGACCAGGCACGGCGACTGGCCGTGGCGCTGGCCGGGGCCGACCCGGACGACGTCGCCTTCTCGCTGGCCACCGCCCGGCAGCACCGGCAGCACCGCGCGGTCGTCGTCGGCGGGGACCGCGACGCGCTGCTCGCGGGGCTGGGCTCCCTCGAGGCCGACGACGTGTGCACGACGTCGGCCGGTGCACTCGCCTTCCTCTTCACCGGTCAGGGAAGCCAGCGCGGCCGGATGGCGGCGGAACTCCACGCGCGGTACCCGGTGTTCGCCCACACCTTCGAGCGCGTGTGCACCGGATTCGACGAGCACCTCGATGCCGGGCTGAAGGCCGTGGTGTTCGACGGATCGGATCTGCTCGACCGGACCGTCTACACCCAGGCGGCGCTGTTCGCGGTCGAGGTCTCCCTGTTCCGGCTGGTCGAGAGCTGGGGACTGCGCCCCGACTACCTGGTGGGGCACTCCATCGGCGAGCTCGCCGCCGCGCACGTGGCCGGTGTGCTCGACCTGGCCGACGCCGTGACGCTGGTGGCCGCGCGAGGCAAGCTGATGCAGGCGCTTCCGGGCGACGGCTGTATGGCCGCGATCGCCGCGACCGAGCAGGAGGTGCTGACCCGTCTGCCAGGGGCGGACGGGTACGCGGAGATCGCCGCCGTCAACGGGCCGCGGGCCGTGGTGATCGCCGGAGACGAGCGGGCCGTCACCGGGCAGATGGGGTACTGGGAGCAGCAGGGGCGCCGCACGCGCAGGCTGCGGGTCGGCCACGCCTTCCACACCGCACACATGGAGCCCATGCTGGCCGACTTCCACGCGGTCGCGGAAAAGCTGACCTTCCACCCACCGGCGATCCCCATCGTGTCCAACGTGACCGGCACGGTCGCGAGCGACGAGGAGCTGTGCTCCCCGGACTACTGGGTGCGGCATGTGCGCGCCGCCGTGCGCTTCGGCGACGGCGTGCGGTGGCTGTACGACCACGGCGTCACGGACTTCCTGGAGCTCGGGCCGGATGCCGTGCTGACCACGCTCGGGCCCGAATGCGCCGACGGGGACGCGCGGTTCGTGCCCGCGTTGCGCCGTGACCGCTCAGAGGCGGCCACGCTCACCGAGGCCGTATCAAGGCTCTACGCACACGGTGTCGGCCTGGACTGGGCGGCCGTCTACGACGGCACCCCGGCACGACGCACGCAGTTGCCCACCTATCCGTTCCAGCGCAGGCGCTACTGGCTGGACCAGCCCCCCGGCGCCGGCTCCTCGCCGGGCGCGGTCGGGCTGCGCCCGGCCGGGCATCCCCTGCTCGGCGCGCGGATCGCACAGCCCGACGGCGATGGTGTGGAGTTCACCGGTGTGCTGTCCACACGCACCCAGCCGTGGCTGGCCGACCACGTCGTGGGCGGGACCGTGCTCGTCCCGGCCACGGCCTTCCTCGAGATGGCCGTGCACGCCGGTGGCGCGACGGACTGTCCCACCGTCGAGGAGCTGGTGATGACGGCGCCGCTCGCCCTGCGGTCCCACGAGACCGTCGAACTCCGGGTGGGCGTAAGGGAGAAGGACACCGACGGGCGCCGTGCGCTGAGTGTGCACTCCCGACCGGCGGACGGCGATGCCGAGTGGACACGGCATGCGACCGCCGCCCTCGTCCCCGCATCGGCCACCCCCCAGCGGGTCCTCGGCCACTGGCCGCCGGTGTCCGCCGTCGAGTTGTCCACGCAGGACCTCTACGGCGGCCTGGCCCGGTGCGGGCTGGAGTACGGTCCGCGCTTCCAGAACGTACGACGCGCCTGGCGGGCCGGCGACGAGGTGATCACCGAGGTCGAACTGGACCTGGACCTCGCCGGGCGGGCCGGTGAGTTCGCCCTGCACCCGGCGCTGCTCGACGCGTGTCTGCACGGCGCCGGCGCGCTCGGGCTCTTCGACGGTGCGAAACTGCCGTTCTCCTGGCAGAAGATGGCCGTCCACGCCACCGGTGTCGCCGCCGCCCGGGTGCACACCAGGCGTACCGGCGAGGACACCGTGTCGCTGCGCATCACCGACACCGCCGGAGGGCCGGTCGCCGACATCGAGGCGCTGAGTGTCCGCACGGCCGGTCCCGTGGTGCACGACGATCCGTTCCTGAAGGTCGAGTGGGTTCCGGTCACTCCGGCGTCCACGACATCCCGTGTCGCCGTAGCGGACGACGGAGATCTCTCCCGGTGCGCGGGGGAGCGTCCGGACCTCGTGGTGGTGCCGGTGTCCTCGGAGGCGGACCGGACTCTGCCCGGCGCGGCCCATGCGACGGCCGGTCGGGTGCTGGAGCTGGTGCGCTCGTGGATCAGCGACGAGCGGTTCGCCTCGGCTCGGCTGGTGCTGGTGACGCGGTCGGCGGTGGGCACCCGGGAAGGCGAGGAGGTCCTGGGCCTCGCCCAGTCCCCGGTGTGGGGTCTGGTGCGTTCCGCGCAGCGTGAGCATCCCGGCCGGTTCGTCCTGCTCGACCTGGACGCCGACGTCGGAGCGGCGCGGCCCCTCCTGGACGTACTGCCCCTGGACGAACCGCAGTTGGCGGTGCGCGCGGGCACACTCCTCGCCCCCCGGCTGACGCGCGGGCGCAGGCCCGCCGCCCTCCGCGGCTGGAACCCCGACGGCACCGTGCTGATCACCGGCGCGTCCGGAGGGCTCGGCCGGCTCATCGCCCATCGGCTGCTCACCGAGCACGGCATGCGCCACCTGGTGCTGGCCGGCAGGCGGCCGGTGGACGTGACGGAGTTCGGCCCCGGTGTCAGTTGGCGGTCCTGCGACGTCGCCGACCGTGACGCGGTGGCCGGACTGCTGGCCTCGATCCCGGCCGAACATCCGCTGACCGCGGTGGTGCACGCGGCAGGCGTCCTGGACGACACCGTGATCTCCGGGCTGACCACCGAGCGGCTGGCATCGGTACTGCGTCCCAAGGTGGACGGGGCGTGGCACCTCCACGAGTTGACCCGGGACCTCGCCCTGGACGGGTTCGTGCTGTTCTCCTCGGCGTCCGGCGTCCTCGGCGCCGCCGGACAGGCGAACTACGCCGCCGGGAACACGTTCCTGGACGCCCTGGCCCAGCATCGGGCGGCGCAGGGGCTGCCCGCCACTTCGCTCGCGTGGGCCCCGTGGGAGCAGACGGGCATGGCCGCCGAGTTGTCCCGTACCGACCTCGACCGGCTGGCGGACATCGGCATGCCCACCCTGTCCACCGAGGACGGCCTGGCGCTGTTCGACGCCGCGCTGCGACTGGACACCCCCCTCCTGGTGGCGGTGGGCCGGAAAGCCGGACAGCCGCGGTCCGGGTCCGACGACCCGGGGCCACTGCTGCGCGGCCTGGTCCCGGTGGCGTCGAGGACACGGCCCGAGCGGGACGCGTCCCCCCTCGACCTGGTGCGGCGGGAGCTGGCCGGCTGCCTCGGGCAGGGCCCCGACGAGGCGATCGACCTCGATCGCGGCTTCCGGGAACTGGGTGTGGACTCCTTGATCGCGGTCGACCTGCGCAACCGGCTCAACCGGGTGACCGGACTCGCGCTGTCCCCCACGGTCGTCTTCGACCACCCAACCCCGAACCGGCTGGCCGCCCTGATCGCCCAGAAGATGGCGCCCGCCGAACCGCCACCGGTGGACGAGGCGGCGTTGCGCAAGGCGCTGGCCACGCTGCCGGTGGCACGTCTGCGCGCCGCCGGTCTGCTGGACGCCCTTCTCACGCTGGTGGCCGAACCGCCCGCCCAGGCCACGTCCCCGGCCGACATCGACCACCCGGGCGGCCCCGAAGGGCCGGACAGCGTCGGCGAACCGTACGGCCTCGACGAACCGTACGGCCTAGACGAGTTGGACGGCCTCGACGAGCTGGACGCGGACGACCTGGTCAGGCTGGCCCGTCGCAGCCTGGAATCCTGAGCGAGCCGGAGACGACACCGATGAGCGAAACAACCGCCGCCGCGGTCACCGAGGCGCTGCGCGACAGCATCCGTGAGGTCCAGCGGTTGCGCAGGAAGAACCACGACCTCACCGCCGCCGCGCGCGAGCCCTTGGCGATCGTGGGAATGAGCTGCCGCTACCCCGGTGGCGTCCGCTCGCCCGAGGACCTGTGGGAGCTGGTCGAGCGAGGCGGCGACGCCGTCACCGGGTTCCCGGTCGACCGGGGCTGGCGGTTGACCGAGCTGTTCGACCCGGACCCGGCGCACCCCGGAACGTCCTACTGCAGCCAGGGCGGGTTCCTGCACGACGCGGGCGGGTTCGACGCCGAGTTCTTCGGTATCGGCCCGCGCGAGGCACTGGCCATGGATCCGCAGCAGCGGCTGCTGCTGGAGGCGTCCTGGGAGGCGCTGGAACGCGCCGGACTCGTACCGGGCACCCTGCGCGGCAGCCGCACCGGAGTCTTCGCCGGAGTGATGTACCACGACTACGGGCCGCCGCTGGAACACACCGCGGGCGCGGTCGACGGGCACCGGCTGACCGGCACCACCGCCAGCGTGCTGTCCGGCCGCGTCGCCTACACCCTCGGTTTCGAGGGGCCGGCGGTCACCGTGGACACGGCCTGTTCCTCGTCGATGGTGGCGATGCACCTGGCCGCGCAGTCATTGCGCAGCGGTGAGTGTTCGCTGGCGCTGGCCGCCGGTGTCACCGTCATGGCCACACCCGGCACCTTCGTGGAGTTCTCCCGGCAGCGGGCGCTGTCCCCGGACGGCCGGTGCAAGTCTTTCGCCGCGGCGGCCGACGGCACGGGCTGGTCCGAGGGGGTCGGGGTACTCGTACTGGAGCGGCTGTCGGACGCGCGTCGCCACGGCCACCGGATACTGGCCCTGATCCGGTCGACGGCGGTCAACCAGGACGGCGCGAGCAGCGGGCTCACCGCTCCCAACGGTCCGTCGCAGGAGCGTGTGATCCGCGCCGCGCTGGCGGGCGCCGGCCTGTCCCCGGCCGATGTGCACGCCCTCGAGGCACACGGCACCGGCACCAGGCTGGGCGACCCCATCGAGGCCCAGGCCGTGCTGGCCACCTATGGACTGGACCGCCAACATCCCCTGCTGCTCGGCTCGTTGAAGTCCAATATCGGCCACACCCAGGCCGCGGCCGGGGTCGGTGGCGTCATCAAGATGGTGATGGCCCTCCAGCACGAGCAACTGCCGAGAACCCTGCACATCGACCGGCCCTCACCGCTGGTGGACTGGGACAGCGGCGCGGTCCGGCTGCTCACCGACCCCGCGCCCTGGCCGGACACCCAGGGCCCGCGCCGCGCCGCGGTGTCCTCGTTCGGCATCAGCGGCACCAACGCCCACGCCATCATCGAACAGGCACCCGTGGCCGAACCGGCGGCGCCTACGTCGGCCACGGCGCCACTGACCCTGACCAGCGTGCCGCTGGTGGTGTCCGGACGCACCGCCGAGGCGCTGAGGGCGCAGTCCGGCCGGCTGTCGACGGCGCTGACCGACGACGCCGACCTCGCCACGGTCGGTGCCTCGCTCGCCCTCGCCAGGTCCGCGTTCGAACACCGCGCCGTGCTTCTCGGCCGGTCGGCCCAGGAGCTCCGTACGGGGCTGGACGCACTGGCCCGCGACGAGCCCGCCTCGATGACCACGCGCGCCACGGCAGGCCCCCGCAAGGTCGTATTCGTCTTCCCGGGACAGGGCCCGCAGTGGGCGGGGATGGCGGTGGACCTGCTGAAGACCTCGCCGGTCTTCGCCCAGGCGATGGCCGACTGCGAACGCGCCCTGACCCCTCATGTGGACTTCGCGCTCACCGACGTGGTGCGTTCCGGCGAGTTCGAGCGGACCGAGGTCCTGCAGCCGGTCCTGTTCGCGGTGATGGTCTCGCTGGCGGTGCTGTGGAAGTCCGTCGGGGTGGTGCCGGACGCGGTGATCGGCCACTCGCAGGGCGAGATGGCCGCCGCGGTCGTCGCGGGCGCGATGTCCCTGGAGGACGCCGCCCGCGCGGTCGCGCTGCGCAGCAAGGCCATCGCCGAGGGCCTGTCCGGCCGCGGCGGCATGCTCTCGATCAACCTGCCCCTGGACGAGGTCCGGTCCCGCCTGGAGGGGTTCGAGCGGGTGAGCGTGGCCGCGCTCAACGGCCCCACCTCCACCGTGGTCGCGGGCGATCTCCCCGCGCTCGCCCGGCTGGAGTCCGCGCTGTCGGAGGAGGGCATCTGGTCGCGGCGGGTGCCCATCGACTACCCGTCCCACTCCGCCCACGTCGAGCCGATCCGGGAGCGTGTGGAGGAGCTGCTGGCCCCGGTCCGGCCGGCCGCCACGCCGACGGCGTTCATGTCCACCGTGACCGGCGACTGGATCGATACGGCCGAGCTGACCGGTGAGTACTGGTACCGCAACCTTCGCAGGCCCATCCAGTTCGAGCCGGCCACCCGGGCACTGCTGGCCGCCGGCTTCGACACCTTCGTGGAGTGCAGCCCGCACCCGGTGCTGCTGGTCGGCATCCAGGAAACCATCGACGACGTCGGCGCCGGGGCGGCGGTTCAGGGCACCCTCCGGCGTGGGCAGGACGAGTCCGACTGCTTCCTCGGCTCGCTGTCCGCCCTGCACGCGCACGGTGTCGCGGTCGACTGGGCGAGCGTGTTCGCCGGGGCCGGGGACGGGGCCGGGGCGGGACACGGACACCTCGATCTGCCGACGTACCCCTTCCAGCACCGCCACTACTGGCTGCCGAGCGGCAGCGCGGCGGATGTGCGGACCGCGGGCATGACGGCCGTGGACCACCCGCTGCTGGGCGCCGCGGTGCGCTTGGCGGACCACGGTGACACCGTGTTCACCGGTGTGCTGTCCGTCGGTGCGCAGCCATGGCTGGCCGACCCCGCCGGGACGCATGCCGCACTGCTGGAACTGGCGGTGCACGCCGCGGCCGAGGCCGGTTTCGACCGTGTCGAGGTCCTGCGCCAGGTGGACCCGCCACGGCTGCCCGACTCCGGCGTCCTCCGTGTCCAGGTGCGCATCGGCGCCGACGGTGCCATCGACGTGTTCTCGCAGCCGGACGAGGAGACACCGTGGACCCGCAACGCGACGGCGAGCGCAGGCGTCGCATCCCCGGACACCGGGGCCGGTCTCACGCAGTGGCCACCGGCCGACGCCGAAGCGGTGAGCCCGCCGGAGGGCTCATCCCCCCTGCTGGCGCGGGTCTGGCGCGCCGGTGGAGAGCTGTTCGCGGAGGCCGGCCTGGAACGGGAGAGCGAGGCGGAGCCGTACGGTCTGCATCCGGAGCTGGTCGGCGCGGCGCTGAGCCTGGTGGCCGCCGAGGACGAGACACCCGTTCTGTGGCATGGCGTGCGCCCGCATGCCGTCGGTGCCGCATCGGTCCGCGTCCATCTGCTGCCGCTGGGCGAGCACACCTACGCGATGCGGATCACGGACGGTGCCGGTCAGCCCGTGTACACCGTCGAGTCCGTGACCCTCGCGGCGGTGGACACCGCGCGGGTCCGGCACCACGCGCCACTCCACCGACTGGAGTGGACGGTCACACAGCCGCCCTTCGCGGAAGCGGGCCGGTGGGCCCTGGACGGTGCGGACGAGCACGGGCTTCGCGCCGTCCACCCCGGCATCCAGCAGTTGCCCACGGTGGACGGGCAGGCGGACGTGGTGCTCGCCGCCTTCGGCCCCGGCCACGAAGGGGCGGACATCGCCGCCCAGGCACGGGAGGCCACCTCGCGGGCGCTGCGTCTTCTCCAGACCTGGCTCGCCGAGGAACACCCCGCCGACGCGCGGTTGGCATTCCTCACGCGCCGGGCCGTGTACGGCAGCACCGAGCTTCGCGACACCGTCCAGGCCGCGGTGTGGGGGCTGGTGCGCACCGCGCAGACCGAGCACCCGGACCAGTTCGTCCTCGTCGACCTCGACGGGACCGAGGCGTCCTCGCGCGCACTGCCGGGCGCGCTCGCCTCGGGTGAACCGCAGATCGTCCTCACCGAGGGGAGTGCCCGCGTACCCCGGCTCGTCACCACGCCCACCGTGGCCGGCACGCCGCGGGCCCTCACCGGAACAGCGCTGATCACGGGCGGAACCGGCGCGCTGGGATCACTCGTCGCACGACACCTCGCCGCCGAGCACGGCGTACGGCACCTGCTGCTCACCAGCCGCCGTGGTGAGGCCGCCGAGGGCGCCGCCCAACTCCGCACAGAACTGGAGTCCATGGGGGCCGAGGTCACCATCGCGGCCTGCGACGCCGCCGACCGCGACGCACTCGCCGCACTGCTCGCCTCCATCCCCGCCGACCGGCCGCTGACGGCCGTCGTGCACGCGGCCGGAATCGTCGACGACGCCGTGATCACGTCGATGACGGACGATCAGGTGGCACGGGTGCACCGCCCGAAGGTGCAGGCCGCGGTCAACCTCCACGACCTCAGCAGGGGCGCCGACCTCCAGGTCTTCGCGCTGTTCTCCTCGTACTCCGGACTCGTGGGCAACGCCGGACAGGGCGCCTACGCGGCGGCCAACGCCTTCCTCGACGCGCTCGCCCAGACCCGGCGCGCACAGGGCCTTCCGGGCGTGTCGATGGCGTGGGGCCTGTGGGACGACCGCGGCGGTGTGACCGCCCACCTCGACGAGGACGACCTCGCGCGACTCGCCCGTGCGGGGATCGACCCGCTGACCGCGGACCACGGACTGGCCCTGTTCGACACCGCACTGCGCGCCGATCACCCGGTGACGGCACCGGTGCGGCTGAACCTCTCCGTGCTGCGCGCACAGGCAGGCGCCGGCACACTGCCCGCCCTGCTGCGCGGACTGGTCAGGGCCCCGGCGCGGCGGGCTTCCGGCACCTCGGCACAGCAGCCCTCCGCGTTGGCGGAGCGGCTGCGGGAACGCCCCGAGTCCGAGCGGCCGCGGCTGCTGCTCGACGTGGTCCGTGACGAGGTGCTCACCGTGCTCGGTCACACGGAGTCCGGCGCGCCGGACATGACGCGCCCCTTCCGTGACCTCGGCTTCGACTCGCTGGGCGCCGTCGAACTGCGCAACCGCCTCGGCGCGCGCACCGGGCTGAAGCTGCCCACCACCGTGGTCTTCGACCATCCCAGCCCGGCGGCGCTCGCCGACTACCTGCTGGCCGAACTGCTGGGCGTGGCACCGGAGTCGGTGGAGCGGCAGACGGCCGTGGCCGCGACCGGCGACCCCATCGCGATCGTGTCGATGGCCTGCTGTTTCCCCGGCGGTGTGTCCTCCCCCGAGGACCTGTGGCAGGTGCTCGAGGAGGGCCGTGACGTGCTGTCGCCCTTCCCCGACAACCGGGGCTGGGACCTTGAGCGCCTGTACGACGACGATCCGGACCGGGCGGGCACCAGCTACGCCCGCACGGGCGGATTCCTGCACGACGCCGACCGCTTCGACGCCGCGTTCTTCGGCATTTCCCCACGTGAGGCGCTGGGCATGGACCCGCAGCAGCGGCTCGTGCTGGAGTCCGGGTGGGAGCTGTTCGAACGGGCGGGCATCGACCCCGCGGCCCAGCGCGGCACCCGGTGCGGGGTGTTCATGGGCACCAACGGCCAGGATTACGGCACCGGGATCGACACCGGCGCCCTGGACGCCGAGGGCTATCTGCTCACCGGCACCGCGGCGAGCGTGCTGTCCGGGCGACTGTCCTACACCCTGGGTTTCGAGGGGCCCGCGGTCACCGTGGACACGGCCTGCTCTTCCGCACTGGTGGCCCTGGACGCGGCGGCGAAGGCGCTGCGCGCCCGGGAGTGCTCGCTCGCGGTGGCGGGCGGCGTCACCGTCATGTCCACCCCGAACGCCTTCGTCGAGTTCTCCCGGCAGCGCGGACTGGCCCCCGACGGGCGCTGCAAGGCGTTCGCCGCGGCGGCGGACGGCACCGGATGGTCCGAGGGAATCGGCCTTCTGCTGCTGGAACGCCTCTCCGACGCCAGGAAGAACGGCCACCAGGTGCTGGCCGTGGTCCGCGGTGCGGCCGTCAACCAGGACGGCGCCTCCAACGGTCTGACCGCGCCGAACGGGACCGCCCAGCAGCGCGTCATCCGGCAGGCGCTCGCCGACGCCCGGCTGGCCCCCTCCGAGGTGGACGTGGTCGAGGCACACGGCACCGGCACGGCGCTGGGCGATCCGATCGAGGCCGGCGCGCTGCTCGCCACCTACGGCCAGGACCGCGAACAGCCCCTGCTGCTGGGCTCGGTGAAGTCCAACCTGGGCCACACCCAGGCCGCCGCGGGCGCCGCCGGGGTGATCAAGGCGGTGCTGGCGATGCGGCACGGCGTCGTCCCCGGGACGCTGCACGTCGATCAGCCCACCCCGCATGTGGACTGGTCGGCGGGCGGGGTGTCCCTCGTGACCGAGCCGACGCCCTGGCCGTCGGCCGACCGGCCCCGCCGGGTCGGCGTCTCCTCGTTCGGCATCAGCGGCACCAACGCCCACACCATCCTCGAACAGGCCCCCGCCGAGCCCGCGCCCCCGACGACGCCTCCCACGGTGTCCACCCCGGTGGTCCCGTGGGTGCTCTCGGCCCGCGGCGCGGCGTCCTTGCGGGCGCAGGCCGCCCGCCTGCACTCCTGGCTGACGGACCGCCCGGACCAGGACCACGGCCCGGCCGATGTCGCCTGGTCACTGGCGACCGGCCGGTCGCTGATGGGACACCGTGCGGTGCTGGTCGGCGGCAGCCGCGAGGACCTGCTGGCCGAACTGGGCCACCTCGCCGGCGGCGAGCTCACAGACGGCGTCGGTCAGGCCCGGCCACAGCGGCTCGCCATGGTGTTCTCCGGGCAGGGCAGCCAGCGGCCGGGTATGGGACGTGGGCTGTACCGCGCGTTCCCGCAGTACGCGGCGGCGTTCGACGCGGTGTGTGCCGAGTTCGACCGTCACCTCGCACTGCCGCTGCGCCACGTGGTCCTCGGCGCCGACGACGAGGTACTTGACGACGAGATGCTCGACGACGAGCTGCTCGACCGCACCGAGTACACCCAACCGGCCCTGTTCGCCATGGAAACCGCCCTGTTCCGGCTGATGGAGCACTGGGGAGTCGCTCCCGATCTGCTCCTGGGGCATTCGATCGGCGAGCTGACCGCGGCGCATGTCGCCGGTGTCCTGACGCTGCCCGATGCCTGCGCGCTGGTCGCCGCGCGGGGCCGGCTGATGCAGGCCCAGCCCGCGATCGGGGCGATGGCCGCGATCGAAGCCTCCGAGGAGGAGATCCGGGCCGACCTCGGCACCGGTGTGGAACTCGCCGCCGTCAACGGGCCGTCCGCCGTGGTGATCTCCGGGGACGCCGACGAGGTCGACCGTGTCCGCGAGCACTGGCGCTCGGCCGGACGCAGGACCAGCAGGCTCCAGGTCAGTCACGCCTTTCACTCCGCGCACCTGGACGGCATGCTGGACGCGTTCCGCACCGTCGCCGAGAGCGTCCGCTACCGGGCACCGGCCGTTCCCGTGGTGTCGAACCTGACCGGCACGGTCGCGAGCGACGAAGAGCTGTGTTCCCCGGAGTACTGGGTGCGGCACGCGCGCGGCTGTGTCCGTTTCGCCGACGGGGTGCGCGCTGCCGAGGCCGACGGCGTCACCGCGATCCTGGAACTCGGACCCGACAGCGTCGCCGCCGGCATGGCCGAGGACAGCCTGTCCGATCCCGCCTCGACACTCGTCGTGCCCGCGCTGCGCAGTCATCGCGGTGAGGTGTCCGCGCTGACCGGAGCGCTGGCCGACCTCTCCGTGCGGGGTGTCGCCGTCTCGTGGTCCTCGGTCCTGGCCGGTCGCGGAGGCAGGCGCGTCGACCTGCCGACCTATGCCTTCCAGCGAGAGCGCTACTGGCCGGCGCGCGACGCCGTGAGGAAGCCTGCCGACGCCGCGACAACGGAGTACGCCACGGATGTCCTGGAGCCACATGACGGCCAATCAGGTGACGTTCCGCAGCCCCCGCTCACCGAGCGGCTGGCGCCCCTGACCCGGCCCGAGCGGGTCGGCCTGCTGCTGACGGTCGTCCGCCAGGACATCGCGAAGGTGCTCGGCCACCGCACCGTCGCCGAGGTGGAGCCGACGGTGTCGTTCGCCGAGCTGGGCATGGACTCGCTGGCCGCCGTCCGCCTGCGGAACGTGCTGGCCAGGCGCACCAGTACCGAACTGCCCACCGCCATGATGTTCGACCATCCCAGTGCGGAGGCGCTGGCGGAGTACCTGGCCACCGTGGTCCTGCCCGATGACCGGCAGCAGGTCGACGCCGTCTTCCGCCGGCTCGACGACGTGGAGTCGGCACTGCCCGCCGTACGGGCCGACCGTGCGGCGCGCTCCCGGCTGGCCGCCCGGCTGCGGAGCCTCAGCAGTCGCCTCGACGACTCCGGTGAGCTGGACGAGGTGGACGGCGTCCCCGACGACGAGCTGTTCCGGCTGATCGACGAGGAGTTGGAGCTGTGAATGTCCGCCTGTGCGACCGGCCCGGTGCCCGTGGCCGCGCTACCCGGGCGCCCGGCTTCGACGCCGCGCCGTTCGACGTGATTGACGAGGAGTTGGGTGTCTGATGAGTGAGCAGCAGCTTCGCGACTACTTGCAGCGGGTCACCGCCGACCTCAAACGCACCCGCCGGTCACTGCGCCGCTACGAGGCCATGGCCACGGAGCCGATCGCGATCGTCGGCATGGCCTGCCGCTACCCGGGCGGTGTGCGCACCCCCGGGCAACTGTGGGACCTCGCGGTGTCCGAAGTGGACGCGATCACCGAGTTCCCCACCGACCGCGGCTGGGACCTGGCCTCGGTGCGAGACCGCCTGGCCACCGAGGCCAGCGGGTTCCTGCGGGACATCGACCGGTTCGACGCCGAGTTCTTCGGGATCAGCCCCCGGGAGGCGGTGGCGATGGATCCCCAGCAGCGGCTGCTGCTCGAGACGGCGTGGGAGGCGGTCGAGCGCGCGGGCATCGCTCCCGACTCCCTGCGGGGCAGTGACACCGGTGTATTCGTGGGCACCTGTGCCCAGGACTATCCGGAACTGCTGCGGGACACCGTCGACCAGGTCGAGGGCTACGTCGGCACCGGCAGCGCCGCCAGTGTCATGTCGGGCCGAATCTCCTACACGCTCGGGCTGGAAGGCCCCTCCCTGACGGTGGACACCGCATGCTCGGCATCCCTCGTCGCCCTCCACTCGGCGGTACGTGCCCTGCGTGCCCGGGAGTGCTCGCTGGCCCTGACCGGCGGCGTGGTCGTGATGACCACGCTCTCGCCCTTCCTGGAATTCACCAAACAGGGCGGCCTCGCTCCGGACGGCCGGTGCAAGTCGTTCTCCGACGACGCGGACGGCACGGCATGGTCGGAGGGGGCGGGCATGCTCGCGCTGCGACGACTCTCCGACGCCCAGCGCGACGGCCACGAGGTGCTGGCGGTGATCCGCGGCTCCGCGGTGAACTCCGACGGCGCCTCCAACGGCCTGAGCGCACCGAACGGCACCGCACAGCAGCAGGTCATCTGGAGCGCGCTGGAAAACGCCGGACTCGCACCCTCCGATGTGGACGCCGTGGAGGCGCACGGCACGGGCACCCGGCTGGGTGACCCGATCGAGGCCGGTGCGCTGCTGGCCACCTATGGTCAGGACCGCGAACGGCCGCTGCTGCTGGGCTCGTTGAAGTCGAACATCGGCCACTCGCAGGCGGCGGCCGGGGTCGGCGGCGTCATCAAGATGGTGGCGGCACTGCGCGCGGGAGTGCTGCCCGGTCTGCTCCACTTCTCGGCGCCGTCCTCGCGTATCGACTGGGCGTCGGGTGCGGTCTCCCCGCTGGCGCACACGGCCGACTGGCCGGAGACCGGCAGGCCGCGACGTGCCGGAGTGTCGTCGTTCGGTGTGTCCGGCACCAACGCGCACGTCATCCTCGAACAGGCACCGGAACCCGAGACGCCCGAGCGGCCACTGCTCGCGGAGGACGAACAGGTCGTGTGGCAGCTCTCCGGCAGGAGTCTGCCCGCGCTGCGCGCCCAGGCACGATCGCTGGCGGACCACCTCGAGGCCCGGCCGGACCTCGGCTCGGCGGACCTGGCCTACTCCCTGGCGACCACACGCACCCGGTTCGAGCACAGCGCGACCGTGGTCGGGGACCGGAAGGCCGCGCGTACCGCGTTCGAAGCCATGGCCCGTGGTGAAGAACCGGGTTCCGTCACGCTGTCCGCCGCCCGGGTCACCGACTCCCGTCCGGTGTTCGTGTTTCCGGGGCAGGGGTCGCAGTGGGTGGGGATGGCGGTGGAGTTGTTGGGGTCTTCGCCGGTGTTCGCCGCGGCGATGGAGGAGTGTGCGGGGGCGTTTGAGGGGTTGGTGGAGTGGTCCTTGGCCGAGGTGTTGGGGGATGAGGTGGCGTTGGGGCGGGTTGAGGTGGTGCAGCCGGTGTTGTTCGCGGTGATGGTGTCGTTGGCGAAGCTGTGGCGGTCTTTTGGGGTGGTGCCTGCGGCGGTGGTGGGTCATTCGCAGGGGGAGATCGCGGCGGCGTGTGTGGCGGGTGTGTTGTCGTTGGAGGATGCGGCGCGGGTGGTGTGTGTGCGGTCGAGGTTGATCGCGGAGGGGCTTGCGGGGCGTGGCGGGATGGTGTCGGTCCCGTTGCCTTTGG